>JBCNLQ010000013.1:0-85773 GCA_039595375.1 Chryseobacterium sp. | reverse complement strand
CTCGCACCAACCAGTTCTACGACAGTTCAAATGGCTTTGGGTGATGCTTTGGCAGTTTGTTTGATGGAGCTGAAAGATTTTAGAGATGTTGATTTTGCAAAGTATCATCCTGGAGGAAGTCTTGGAAAAAATCTGACGGCGAAAGTGGAACAATTTGTCTCGCAAAATAAACCGGAAGTTTCATCAGAATCAGGAATCAGGGATGTGATTATTTCTGTAAGCGGCTCCAAACACGGGATAACTGTTGTGATGGAAGATGAAAATATTTTGGGCGTTATTACAGATGGTGATATCAGGAGAATGCTCCTCAATCAAGATGATATTTCTAAGGTTAAAGCCAGTGACATCATCAGTAAAAATCCAAAATCCATCAGTAAAAATAAGCTAGCGAAAGAAGCAATGCAGATTTTGAAACAATACAATATAGGGCAATTAATAGTTACAGACAACGGAAAATATTACGGCATTATTGATATTCATACTTTGTTGGATGAGGGAATCAATTAAATCAGTAAATTCATCATTTAAAAATCATCATTTACCTATCATATAATAATGAGTGAAGAAAAGGAAATGTCCTTCCTTGGGCATATTGGAGAACTTAGATCACATTTAGTCAGATCGCTATTGGCAATTATTGTTTTGGCAATTGTTGTTGGTTTTAATATTAATTGGGTAATGGATCATATCTTTTTTGGCCCAACCAGAAATGATTTTTTAACATTCAAAATCGTCAATCACTTTTCCCGAGAACTCACGGGTAATGACAGTTTTATTCTACCCGCCAAATTTAGTGTACAGCAGAAGCAACTTTTCCAGCAATTCAATGTGATGATGGCAGTTTCTATCTTTTCTGGTGTTGTTTTAGCATTTCCGTATATCGTTTGGGAAATCTGGAAGTTCATAAGCCCTGCGCTGATGCCTAGTGAAAAAAAGAATTCTATTTTCTACATCAATTCCATCTGGATCTTGTTTATGACAGGTGTTCTGACTGGTTATTTTTTGATTTTACCTTTTGCGATCAACTTCGGGTTATTGTTCAAAGTTTCTGACAATATTGTTCAGCTTTTTGACTTATCAGATTACACAACTTTATTTCTCCAGGTCACAATGGGAATGGGCGTGGTTTTTCTGTTCCCGATAGCCGTTTATATCTTGACCTCAATTGGAATTTTGACACCACAATTCCTTCGTACATACAGAAGACACGCTATTGTTTTGATAATGGTAGTTGCAGCTATCATTACACCTGCAGATGTTCTGAGTATGATGGCAGCAGCTTTGCCACTGATTTTGCTATATGAAATCAGTGTAATAATGTCCAGTATGATTCATAGAAAAATGCTGAAGAAAAATTTAGCAAAAGATATTACTCAACCGTAGAATTGAAGCGTCAGAAAAAAAAAATCCGTATCAAACTTTTAAGTTTTGATACGGATTTTTCTTTACTTATTGTTGTAAGCAACGCGCCAGATAATACCACTTACATCATCTGCAATCAAAATGGAGCCGTCTGCTAACTGCAAGATACCAACTGGTCGCCCGTAAACATTACCTTTTTTTTCATCGGCTATGAAACCTGTAAGAAAAGGCTGATAAGGTCCTGAAGCTTTTCCGTTTTTAAAAGGAACAAAGGCAACTTGATAACCGGAAAATGATGAGCGGTTCCAAGAACCATGCTGTCCTATGAATGCCCCATTTTTATATTTTTCCGGAAATTGCGATCCTGTATAAAAAGTTAAACCCAACGATGCTGTATGACTTCCAAGAGGAACATCTGGAACTATAGTTTTAGCAACTATATCTGGATTTTCTCCTTTTCTTCTCGGGTCTTCATTTTTTCCAAAATAGGAATAAGGCCAGCCATAAAAAGCATCTCGCTTCACACTTGTCAAATAGTCTGGTACTAACTCATCTCCAAGTTCGTCTCTTTCATTTACCACGGTCCAAAGTTGTCCAGTCACGGGATTCCAGCTCATTCCAACAGGATTTCTCAGTCCAGAAGCAAAGATTTTTTCACCGCTTCCATCTGGATTCACTTCCAAAATATTGGCTCGTCTAACTTCGTGCTCCATTCCATTTTCGCCCACATTACTTCCAGACCCTACAGAGATGTAAATTTTGGATTGATCTTTATTACCGATTAGATTTCTCGTCCAGTGATTATTATAACCGCCAGCCGGAAGATTCAGAATTTTTTTTCCGGGTTTTGTGATCTTGAGATCGCCAGAGTTATATGGATAAACCCAAAGTCCATCTGTGTTTGCTACATAAAATTGATTTTTCACAATCAACATTCCATAAGGTTGATTGAGCTGGTCTAAGAAAACAGAGGAAGTCTCAGGTATACCATCTTTATCAGCATCACGGTAGAGTAGAATTTTGTTGGCAGACTTCCCGCCCACCTCGGCATCACTCTTTCCTGTAATATCATTTTTAATTTTTTCTGTAGCTGTCCGTTCTGAGTTGGAAAGAACCACGAAAATATCTCCATTTTCAGCCTGAATCATATTTCTCGGACTTTTAATATGCTCTGCAAAACGTGTCACAGTGAAACCTTGCGGTGCAATTGGTGTTTTATCAGCTGGCCAACCAATGACATTACTGAATTTGTTTTTCGATGCCTTTTCATTTGGTGCAGGTAATTGTAACGTGTCATTTTGTGTACTGACTTCTGCACTTTTGCCAGTATTTCCCGTTTGATTTTTGTTCTCTTTACAGCTAAAAAGAAAAAATGCTGCGGCAGGAATTAGATAATATTTCATAAGATTTAATATATAATTATGTTTGATTGTAACAGAAATTACAAAAAGTGTTCCCTACAGATTTTCAACGGATTAAGAAATTTTTAAAATTGAGTTTCTACTCCCAAAATAAAATTTCGTTTGGCTGCAGGGTTATAGTACCTGTTTCCAAAAGCGTTGATATCAAATCCTGAAGTATATTCTGTATTATATAAATTTTGCATCATCAGGATCAAACGTAGCTTTGTTTTATCTACTTGCAGTGGCAGGCGAAACTGAATATTTCCAACAAAATTGGATTCCGACCAGACGGAATTTGCATCATTAAGTGGCAATTTTGATGTATAAAAATGGGAAAAATCTACAGAAAGTGATTTGAAAAATGTAAAATTGATTAGAGAAGAAAAATTTGTTCTAGGAACACCTGTCAAATCATTGCCTGAAAAATCCTGTGTATTCTGACTGTAATTTTGAAATTTGAAATGATAAAAACTTCCAGCAAATCGAAATCCCAATTTGCTGAGAAAATTATTTTTCAAATCAAAACTCTTACTTTCTAACAGCAATTCTAATCCTTTTTGTAAAGTTTCTCCTGCGTTCACAAAATATTCTTGTCCTGCTTCATTTTGTCTTCGTACAATAGCATCCTTCATTCGAAAATCAAAATAATTGGCTTCAATAAATAAAAAATTTCCAAATTGTTTTCTCAAGCCTATTTCTTTGTTCCAGCCGTATTCCGGATTCAGATCAGCATTGAATTGTTGTGTAGAGGATCGAATTTCTTCATTTGTGGGCGCAGAATTGCCCTTCCCTATTTTTGCTCTCAGAGACAAATTTCGATCAAAAAGGTAACTGATTCCAAAATTCGGCAACCACTGATTTCTGAATTTGACTTGGCCACTTTCTGTAGTTGGATACTGCCTTTGCCAATCGTAAGAATTAGAATTTAAACTGACCGAAATATCGGTGAACAATTTTTCATCAATGTTAAATTTCTGAGATAAGAAATAGAATCCTGATTTGTTTTTGATTTTGTCAAAGTTCTGAGGATTGCCCTCTACGCCTCTATTATTATCAAAATTTTTGATGTAAATATCATTAGTACCACCTTCGAAACCAAGTCTGTATGCTAATAAAATTTGATTCCAATTTCTTTCGTAATTAAAATGGGTTCTAAGTGCAAAGTTGCTTTCAAATCGGTTCTCAAAATTAGAAATAAAAGGATTTTCAAAATCGACATAAGAACCTTGAAGCAAAATAAAATGTGAAAAATGAGAACCGAATTTATAATCGTTGGACAAACCAGCCAAAATCATTTTGTTGCGTATCCCGGCGTTTTGATCCTCGGCACCTGGCGTAGTTTTGGTCGCAGGTCTCGCTTGTTTTCTGTCATTTTGGACCTGTTCAAAAGTCAATCCGCCTGGTGTCTGATAATCGAGATCACTGTACATCAACATCATTTTTAGCAATCCATAATCTGAATATTGAAAATGGTCTTTGACAAAAAACTGCTTTCTTTTGACTTTGGACTGTGCCCGATAAGAGTCTGTTTGATAATAATTTTGGTAAATCTGAAAAGAATGCCGACCAGATTGTTTTGAAAAATCAAAATTCTGATTGAATGTTCCGAAACTTCCAATTGACAAGTTGGTGGAAAGATTATCTTTATCACTGGTTTTAAGGAGCAAAGTTCCGCCAGTGGCAGCGCCATAATCTCCCCCTTCAGGACCTTTGTAAACTTCCATTCGACTAATCAATCCTGGAGATATTATATTAAAATAAGTATTTCCCGACGCATCCGACAAAATAAAATCATCGAGATAAACCTTGACATTACGGACACCAAAAGGGGATCTCAAAGTGCTACCACGAAGTGAAATACGGTAACTACCCGGTGACCGTTCCTCCATTCTGGCGCCTGGAAGTTGGTTGATGGATTCCAAGAGTCTCTCTGGCGGATTCTGAACAAGAAGCTTTTCAGAAATTACAGCAACAGACTTGGTGGAAGAAAGGTAGGTTGTCGGTTTTTTGTAGGCATCTATCGTGATTTCAGAAATCAGATCTGCAGAATCTTTGGTTTGAGACCAGGCTAAAGTTACTGGAAAAAGCGCAAATAAAAGGTAAAGTTTTGTCATCTAATTTTCTCTAGCAAAAACTGTACTTTTTAAATGTTTTGAAAGTTTTGCAAGCGAAAAATTGACATTTAGTTAAAAAAAATCCCTGTATAAACAGGGATTTTGTTGGGAAAGATTATTTTTTTGATTCTTCAACAGAAACTTTACGGAAATCTTTGAAAAGTTTACTCAACTCCAAAGCTGATTTTCTTGCTCTTGTTCCAGCTGCTTTATTTCCTTTATCAGCTTGTTGTTCTGCCTCTTTGCTGAAAGATTCAAATTCAGCATTAATCTTTTCGATTAGTTCTTTCATAGTATTTATATTATAAAATTGTTTTACAAATATAATAGTTTAACGCATTCTAAAGCTATTAATCATTGATTTTCTTTATAAGTAACGCCAAATTTTATATAAAAGTTGATATTGAGGTTTTATAAAAAACACATTTCTACTTTTATAAAAATCTACAATGACTTCACACCATAAATTTTTTCCTGAATATAATCCTGAATTTTGTTAATCGGAATTAAGTCCAAAATGTCTTTTACCTCGATTATTTTATGTTTATCAATAATACTTTCTACTGCTGCAGCAGCGTCGGACTGCGTTGTCAATTGATCTAGGAGTCCATAGATATTGACCATTTTTTTGTGCGTATTTTCTTCATCGCCACCAAACCAAGATCCACTAAAATGATGACTAACATAATTTTTTGGTAAATCTTGTGAAAAATATACCGACGGATATAAGGTCACTTCATGTTTAAGATGCTGGATTGTATCATTATATCGGTCTGCACCATATTTTTTCTCCAACATTTCTGAGAAAATATCTGTGTTGATGCGTTCTTGAAATCCTTCTTGGTTATTGTAATAATCTACAAAATCCTTGGAAAGTTGATGTTTAGGTTCTGCCATCCAAAATGCTGAATAAGGAACACCTTTTACCTCGAAGCCACAGACAGCTTTTTCATTTAAAAATTCATCAAGCGGAAGATTAAGTTCCATGTCTGTATCCATATAAACTCCACCATGTTCAAACATCACTTTTGACCTTACATAATCTGAGACAAATGCCCATTTTTTTTGAGAAAATGCTTCTTTTACATAATTATTGTCTTCCAACGGCGCATTGCTCTCGTTCCATTCTATGATTTCGAAATCAGGATGAATGTTTTTCCAGGTTTGTATACAGTGTTCAGCTAATTTACTTTTAGGTTGACAACCGAACCAGCAGAAATGTATTTTTTTAGGAATCATAATTTTATTTTTTAGTGATTGATTGTAACAAGGCATACAAACATCAAACCTTAATCTAAAAAACTAAATGAAAATCCAATTTAATCATTTGAAATTTGGCTTCAAAAAAGTAGTAAGGTACGATATTCGATACATTCTTCTCTTTTAAAAGTATTAGATATGCAAGAGGCTCTTGATTCCAGATATGAACCTAAATCCTATGTTGAAATTAATATTCCAGATTGGGTAAAAAATGCGACGCTTTATGAACTTAACATCAGGCAATTTTCTCAAGAAGGCACATTTTCAGCCGTTGAAAAACAATTGTCCAGACTTAAGAAACTTGGAATTGACATCATCTGGCTAATGCCAATCCATCCAATTGGTGAGCTCCATCGGAAAGGCAGATTAGGAAGTTACTATTCTGTGCAGAATTATCTGAAAATCAATCCTGAGTTTGGGACGGAGCAAGATTTTAGTAGTTTGGTAGAAGCTATTCACGATCACGGAATGTTTGTCATATTGGATTGGGTTGCCAATCATACCAGTTGGGATAATAATCTGGTAACGGAACATCCGGACTGGTATATGAAATCGCGTAAGGATACTTTTCAATCCACGAGGTGGCGAGATTATGATGATATTATCGAACTGAATTATAAACATCCCGCACTCAGAAAATATATGACAGGTGCTCTGAAATATTGGGTTAAAGAATATGATATAGATGGTTTCCGATGCGATATTGCAAGTTTTGTCCCTATTGATTTTTGGGAGAATGTGCGTGCAGAACTTGACAAAATAAAACCAGTTTTTATGCTTGCAGAAGCAGAGGACAAAGACTTGCACAGACGTGCTTTTGATGCGACATATAACTGGACTTTATGGAATATCCTGCATCAAATAGCTATCAATAACATAAGCGTCAAAACACTTGGCGAAGGCTATTTGGCGGAACACGTTTCCATATTTCCAAAGGAAGGCATTAGAATGAATTTTATTGATAATCACGACAAAAACTCTTGGGAAGGAACGCCACAAAGTAATTTTGGTGAAGGCTTGAAAGCTGTGACAGTTTTTACTTTTATGATGGACGGTATTCCTTTGATCTACAATGGTCAGGAAGCCGGACTCTCCAGATCTTTGGAATTTTTTGAAAAGGATCCTATAGAATGGCAATTACACGATAACGAAGATTTTTACGCCAAAATGTTAAACCTTAAACATAAAAATCAAGCATTATGGAACGGAAAATTTGGCGGTGAAATTGTGAGAATAATGAACGATAAAATGGATCAAGTTGTATCATTCGTAAGAGAAAAGAATGGTCATAAAGTTTTGGTTTTCATCAACCTAAGTAATGACTCTATTGTAGTACAATTTGACACATCCTTTGATAAGGGCAACTATCTAAATTTATTTTCTGACGCAGCACAACAAGTGGATGAAACAATGGTTATCGAAATGGTGCCTTGGGATTACTTGGTTCTGCATTCTGAGCCATAATTTAAAGTTATTTAGTTCATAAAAAGTCCCTGAAAAATTGCTTTGGAATCAAAATCATATTCAATGCTTAATATTTAGAAGTTATTTTTTAATAGTCATTATTCTATTATACTCTACTCAGCTTGAAAAATTCAGAATTATATTTGGTTTAAAGTTCAGACTAAAATCTTCCCAACGCCGCTTCGACCACCAACTTTAAAAATACAAATCACTGATGTACAAAAATAAACCCTTGAATATCAACATATTCAAGGATTTTGTTGTGGTCCCACCTGGGCTCGAACCAGGGACCACCTGATTATGAGAGAGAATACCTCTTAAAGAATCCTTTGCAGATGCGCATTTTCCGTGCTTTTATACTGTCAGTTTTACTATTTAATGTTACTAATGTTACTATTAATGTTACAAGATTTTATAGCTGATTTTGCCCTATTAATCGGCAATGTGATTGCACTACTTTAAGATCGATGTTGATTTATCATTTGTAATACTTGTCGCTTTCATTTCAGCTCCTAAATCGTTTTGAGCTTCAAAGGGAAATGATACAGTTAATCCATTTTCAGAATAATAGATTTTCCCTTTTGAATTCTCGGTTACTTTGAAACTGGTTTTATTTTTCAGTTTGTATTTTGTGGCAAAACCTGCAGCCGACACTTTTGTCAATAGGAAAATTGTCATGGGATCTGATACATTCCTTTTTTCAATATTTTTTTGGATGAGGTTTTTATCTTCAGAAATATTTTTGAAATCCTGAGATAGTTTAATTTTTTCTAATACATCATTTGAAATAGAAAATTCAATGTTTGATTCTTCATTATTTCCATTTGTAATAAAAGTCTGGAATTTCCCATCTGCAAGTTGTACTTGTTGAGAAAATAAAATTGTTGAGGTGATGATCGCAATAAATAAAAATATAGTTTTCATAATGTAAAATTTTGTAGTTAATAAACGTCAGCAACCGGACTTTCAACCTTCATAATATAATAAAGCATTTTGACGGTATTTAAGGACACTCGCACATTGTGTGCATATTCGATACTCGGGTTCCAAGAATCAACTGTTATTGTGGCTGTCTGTGTGTCGTGGTCCACTATTTCTTTTAAGGTAGGCCTTCCAAATTCTGTAGATGCGATTACCCAAAGCGGAAACCTTCCAATTCTTAATTTATCACTCCAATGAATCCTTTGCAATTCACGCCCCCAAACTATACTACCATCCGGAATGTATCTATTTGCTTCTGTTCCTTCCATAGATCCACCCTTAATCCTAAAAGCAGAATATTTTCCCTTCAGTGGTTCTTTTACAATTGTAACGTGTTGTGCAACGTCTTCATAGTCCGGATGCCTGGTATCACCTTCATTGTCTAACAAACTTGCAGCAACATCCCATTCAAATAATGGCATATACATTAGGTATTCTCCATTTGCAAGCTTCACAAACTTATTCCCAAAGCTATTATCAATGGATTCCAGATCTTCTTTTTCTAAATCTGGCATCTCAACATAATCAACCGTATCGACCTCCTTATTTGGCACAATCTGGCGGTTTTTATTTCTTATGTGACTTTCAACAAGCATCACTGCACTTTGTGGCATATTACGCGCGCCTTGTTCCCAACTTTGTACAGCTCTTACACTTTTACCGACAATACTGGCTAAGTCTTCTTGTGTCAACTCATTATCCTCTCTTACTTTCCTTAGTTCTTTACCGTTCATTTTCAATGGTTTATTAATTTTAACATAATTTTAACACACAAAATGATAGTTAGTGTTTTGTTACTAACACATTGTGTTATATCTTTGTCCTGTGATTATGTTACAATGTGCAACAAAAATAAAAAAATTATGGTGAATACAAACAATATCAAGGAACTTTTTCTAAAACTTGATCCATCTGCCAAAGATGAGGTTAGAAAAAAAATATCTGAAAAGTTCAGTGTATCAGTTGATACGGTCCGAAATCATTGGATTTATAATGATAACACACCGGACGTACACAAAGTGGCTGTTATAGAAATTCTTAAAGATGTAGCCAATAAGAAACTACAAGAATTAAAAGAACTAATTGATGTGATATGATCCTGACAGAAGTTGACGAGAAAGAATTAAAACAGATCCTTTCTCAAGCCAGAATAATGAAAACATACGCTACCAATCTTGAAGCTAATGTTGTTGCTTTTCTGGGCGGTGTGGGAGCCGCCAAAGAAAAGCCTAAAAGCAAGAAACTCGATCAAGTTGCAAGAAAGGTTCAAAGCAAATTCCATAAAACACTTAGAGTAAAAGAATAACCTTAAAACTAAGACAATGAAAACATTAACACAACAAAAAACCGCAATTGAATTTCTGAAATCTGAGAAAAAATACATTGATATTGATGTTATGGATTTCTTATCAGAATCTGATTTCTTCATCTACAACGGAAATAATGCTGGGAGCGAATCCTTAACTGTAAAGGAAAGGGATTTTGATTGGAATGACTTCTATTTTCAATTATCTGTAAAAGTAGATTTTGATTTTTCCGCTTGGTTCTTTGCTCAAACATTTGAAAGTCCGGAAGAAAAAGATTTGAATTTTAAAAACATTCAATCCGAAATCGAAATCCTTGAATGCACACGATGGAATGATGAATTAGATGATATGGAAGAATACAGATTATCAGCATCAGAAAGAAAGGAAATTATCAACTATTTCAAACGAAACATAATCCTAAACTCATAACAATATGAAAAATCCATTCACTCAAGCAGTTTTCATAGTTCACAATTCAGACTATGGCAAATTAGAAGTTATCAAATACTATTTGTTCGGATTTCATTTCTGGACACAAGTCAACAAAGTTTATCCTGATTCTGAAATATTCCAAATATGAAACTGATTGCAATAATATTCGGGATAAAGCATAAAGACTTTGATGTGATTACAAGAAAAATCAAAGTAACCTACTTCTATAAAGGCAAATTCTATTGATATGGACCTCAACACTTATTTATCTCAACCAATCGAAAATAGAATTGAAATAGCTACTCAACCTGAAAATCTAAAAACAGATTCTTTCTGGTTAGGACAACTAAAAAATGCACTTATAAATCATTCACCCACCAGTTGCATCATTGACAAAAGATTAGTTGATGAATACTGGACACTACTAAAATTTAAAAACCAACTAAAATAATATCATTATGAGCTTAATTAAAAAACCAAACGAATTAGTAATCAACCCTTTTATCAAGGCTTTGATTTACGGACAAGCAGGAACCGGAAAAACCACACTTGCATTGTCAGCACCTTCACCTCTATTATTTGACTTTGACGGCGGTATTCATAGAGTTGAAGCTTCGCACAGAGTAGATACCGTTCAAATTAAAAACTATCAAAACTTCATTGATGTTTTAGCTGAAGATCTGAAAGAATATAAAACCATTGTCATTGATACCGGTGGAAAACTTTTAGACTATATGGGAGAATATATCATTTCCAAAAATTCTAAAATGGGTCGGCCTAATGGAATGTTAACCCTACAAGGTTATGGTGAAAGAAAAGCAATGTTTTCTGCTTTGGTGAAGAAAATTTCAATAATGGGTAAACACATTGTTTTTGTAGCACACAGAGAAACTAAAACCGAAGGTGATGATACTAGATATGTGCCTTTGTTTGGTGGTTCAAATTACGATTCCCTGGTGACTGAATTAGATCTCGTCGGATATGTAGAAATGAATGGTACTGATCGTACTATCACATTTAATCCAACTTCCAGAAATGATGGAAAAAACGCCTGTCACCTTCCTCCAATAATGAATATTCCAATTATTGTTGATGCATCCGGAAATCCTACAGCTCCAAATGACTTCCTTAAAAAAAATGTGATTGATGCCTATGAAGCTAAACTCAAACAGAAGTCTGCTGACGGTGAAAAATATGATGCTGTAATGTCTGAAATTAAGGATGAAATCGAACTTATTACAGATGCGCCAATGGCCAATGGTTTTATTGATCGAATCAATGAATTTGATCACATCGGAAATTCAAAAGCCGCTGCCGGAAAACTGCTTCAAGCCAAAACCAAACTTTTAGGATTGACTTACAATACAGATTCTAAAAAATACGAACCTAAACAAACTGCAAAACCATCATTGATATAATTATGGAACTAAACGAAAAATCATTAGAACTGGTAGTGAGTGAAAAGTCATTGGGAACTCTCACTACCAACGCCAACCAGATTAAAGAATTGGTTCTTTCTATTCTGCCAAATTACAGTGTAGAAAATTACAACGAATCAAATATAGATCAGGCGAAAAAAGACAAAGCACTGTTGAACAATTCCGCAAAATTGCTCAATGCAAAACGAATCGAATTAGAAAAGGATTTCTTGAAACCTTTTGACGAGTTCAAAGGTATCATTTCCGAAACTGTCAAATTAATTGGTGATGCTACGTCCAAAATCGATTCTGTTGTAAAAGAAAGTGAAAGCAAAGCCAAAGAATCAAAACAAAAAGAAATTCAAGAATACTGGGATTCTAAAGAATTCGGTTTGGTTCTGCTTTCCAAAGTCTGGGATGATAAGTGGCTTAATAAAACTTCTAAGCTAAAAGATATCAAGGCAGAAATAGATTCTAAAATCACAAAAATTAATGATGATCTGCATACGTTGGACCTAATCAATGAAAATGTTGATTTGCTCAAGTCCTTATATCTGGACACTTTGAACATCAATTCTACTATCCAGTATTCAAATACGCTGAAAGAAAATCAGAAAAAAATTACGGCTTCTACACCGGTACAAACTGAAACTGTTGCAGAAACAATTGATGAATTTGAGTTTGATGAAGATCCTCTCTGGGATGCGGAAAAATTCGAGCCAGAAACTTCTAATCTGGATAGTTCAGATAGTACAAAGATGGATAGTTCAGAAAGTGAAACGCTTGAAAGAATTATGAAGGTTACAGGGACAAAGGACCAGTTAATTGCTTTGGGAGATTGGATGTTCGAAAATGGGATTCACTTTGAAAAATTGGAAAATGCAACAGCCTAATTACACTATCTACCCTTCTTTGTTAGACAAATTTGCGAGCTACATCAACAGCTCGCAGATTTACCAAGAATACTATGGATTTGCTGAAAGTCCAGAAGTATCTGAAGAAGAATTTGAACAACAAAAGTTCCGGGAACTGATCAACGGAATTAACAGAGTTCCTTTCGAAAGTGAAGCGGCTGACAAAGGTACTATGTTCAATGAAGTGATCGACTGCATTGTTGAGAATAGAAAGTCTGATAAAATGCAGATTGTAAAGAACGATGCAGCACCGGCAATACAGGTCCATTGGAAGAACTGGATGCATTCCTTTAATGTTGAGGACTGTAAAACGATAGGAAAATCATTGAAGGGCGCAACTTGTCAGGATTATCAAGAAGGCTTCATTGAGACGAAATATGGCTTTGTTAAATTATACGGTTTCTCTGATTTCATTCTTCCTTTCAGAATTGTTGATTTGAAAACTACTGGAAAATATACAGCATTCAAATTCCGAAATAATTGGCAGCATATCGTGTACCCTTTCCTACTCCATTACAATGGTATTTTCATTTCTGATTTTACTTATCTGATATATAAATGGACCAAATCCGGAGGAGATTTCTTTGAAGAAGAATACACCTACAATCAGGAAACCGATTTGCCAAAACTGGTTGATTTTGTTGAAATGTTTGTTGAGTTTCTGGAAAACAATAATCATTTAATTACTGATCAGAAGATCTTCAATTATAGAAATTCTATAACAGCATAATGAAAGCTATTGAAATTGAAACCAGGATTGAAGGTGGAAAGTTCAAACAAAATAATGATTTCATCAAGCAAGCTGTAAAAGAATTTGAAGGCAAAGAAATCAAACTAATCTTCAAAAGAAAATACAAGCAACGTACACAGCAGGAAAACTCATTTTACTGGGGTGTATGGGTTCCCATAATGCAAAGAGCAGTCAAAGATACTTGGGGCGAAATTTTAAGCTCAAATGAAGTTCACGAGATAATAAAACTCAATTGCAATTATGAGGAAAAGGTAAATGAAGAAAATGGATTGTTCATCAGAGTTCCCAAATCTTCTACCAGTCTGAATACTTATGAATGGGAGATTGAATTCAAACAAAAAATTAGACAATTCGCCTTTGATTTTTTCAATATCACACTTCCAGAACCAAATGAACAATTAAAAATTGAGATGTGAATATAGGTGATGAAAAAAAGCTCAATAAGGATGCAAAATATAAAGAATCTGTTTGGGCAAAAAAAGGTGAAAAAGTAAAAATAATCAGCATTAGCGGCAATGCTGTAATCTGTGAAAAACATAATGGAAGTCGCTTTCCGGCAAACATAAAAGATTTATTCTAATGGCAAAAAACGTAATCGAAATTAATGCAGATCAGATAGAAAAGTTAGCTGAATATGCAAACACACAAACATCTGAAGAAAAGCAAATTGAAATCAAATCAGCTTCTCTTAAAGATCACTTTCTAACCTACTCTTATGAGTTATTAGTAGGATTAATGAAAGGTGACGAACTCTCAAGAAAAGGGGCTCATATCGTGCACGATGATATGTTAGAAGCCTTCAAACAATTAGATGTCTTCCTTGCTCATATCGATGGTATTTTCCATTGGTCCAATAATCAAACGCCGATTCAGGATTTAGAAGCTCACGAAGATTTAGGAAATTATTTTGTCAGTGCATTCAAAATTACAGGTACAGATGAAAACAAGTCTGTGATTCTGACAGGTGGAAAAAATGTGAGTTATGGAGCTATTGGATTTAGCACTCCGAAAATCAAAATTGACAATAGTAATTATCTGTATGTGGAGGAATTGAGAGAAAGATTAAGATCTGTTGTTCTTGAGGTTGAAGCATATATGAATGGAAAAACAGCTCCACAATACGAAACTATGCCTATTGAGTTTCCTGAAGATGATAATGATGATGATTTTCAAAATGCAAAAGTAGATTAGTATGTCAATAGCTGAAATCGTAAACCAACATAAGCCGGATTTGTTTTCTATAGTGGAAGCGCCAAAGTTCACGCTTAGACCTTATCAAAGTGAAGCGGTGGAAGCTGGTGTGAATTATTTCAAAAGCAATTCAAAAAAGAATGCAATTCTTATTCTTCCAACCGGTGCAGGAAAATCCATTGTGATTGCAAATATCCTTGCACCACTGGAAGGTAAGACAATCATTTTACAGCCTTCAAAAGAAATACTAGAACAGAACTTTGCTAAATACATTAGTCAGGGTTATAAAGCTTCTGTGTATTCTGCTTCTGCAGGTCAAAAGAAAGTTGATACAATTACATTCTGCACCATTGGCAGCATTATCAACAAAAAGCATCTTTTTGAAGGTGTAGAACATATCATCATTGATGAATGTCATTTGGTAAATGCAAAAGGTGGAATGTATGATGAATTCATAAAAGCATTTCCGAAAGCTAAAGTTCTTGG
The DNA here is from genome assembly GCA_039595375.1 of Chryseobacterium sp. Lineage (GTDB taxonomy): Bacteria > Bacteroidota > Bacteroidia > Flavobacteriales > Weeksellaceae > Epilithonimonas. The sequence continues at coordinate 70,690 of JBCNLQ010000013.1, read as the reverse complement.
ATTGACCGCTACACCTTACAGATTATCGAATGACAGTTTCGGGGCGCAACTGAAGTTTCTCACGAGGACCAAAACTAAAATCTTTTCTGAGATCCTTTACTATGTTCAGAATGATGTTTTGTTCAATGCCGGATATTTATCAAAGTTAGAATATTTCTCATTCAATGTGGTTGATAGATCCATGCTTCAGGTGAATAGCTCCGGAACCGACTTCACGGAGCAATCATTAAGAAGATATTACAAGTCTATTGATATGCCTTCAATCATTGTGAAGTATGCAGTCAGATTACTCGCAAAAAGAAAGAATCTATTGATCTTTTGTTCACTGATTGAAGAAGCTCAAATTGTTACCAAAAACATTCCTGGTGCAGTTATTCTCACAGGACAAACAAAGCCGGATGAACGTGAAAGAATTCTATCTCAATTCAAATCCGGAAAGATCAAATGTGTTGTGAATGTTGGAGTGCTAACCACTGGTTTCGATTATCCGGAATTAGAATGTGTCTTAATTGCCCGGTCCACGATGTCGCTAGCATTGTACTATCAAATAGTTGGTAGAGCAATGAGAATCGCGCCTTCAAAATCAGAATCCTGGATTGTCGATCTGGGTGGAAATATAAATTTCTTTGGAAAGATCGAGACTATGAAGATTGAGCAAACGCCAACCGGATTATTCTTCATCTCAAACAATGGAAGACAGTTAACGAATGTACCATTTCAAAAATAAGATTCCAATGAAAAATAAAATAGTCAACATCAAATGTTATCATTTCGAAATAAAAGATTCCAAGATTATCTTTTTTGGCGAACGTGGTGAAGGTGATGCAGGATATGAAATTCACGTTCATCTACCCTCTCTCTATTTCTTTAAAATGCTAGCAATAGAATGCATCAAACGCATCAAAAAGGAATACACAGATATAGTAAAAATGTACAACGATATAAAATCAATATAAATGTCAAGACCTGTAAAAAAAGGATTGGATTTTTTCCCAGTTGAAGTTTCTATGTTTTCTGATTTGAAAGTCAGAAAGCTTATAAAATATCAAGGTGGTCAATCTATTTCCATTTACATCTGCTTGCTGTGTTACATCTATGAGAACGGATATTTTGTGAAATGGGATAATGAACTTCCATTCATAATATCGGAGAAAACAGGCTTTGAGGAACTATATATTACTGATGTAATTAATAGCTGTATAAAGGTTGATTTATTTTCTGAATCATTGTATTCCAATGAGGGCGTGTTGACCTCAAAAGGCATTCAAAAACGTTACGATTTCATTTGCAAACAAGCCAAAAGAAAATCTGAAATCACAGAATTTTCTTTGATGGATTTGGAAGAAAAAACTGATTCCCAACAAAAAGTTAACAACGGATTTAAAGTAATTAATTCGGAAGAAACTATAAATAATTCGGAAGAAACAATAGTTATTACACCGAAAAAGCCTATAAACTCTAAGAAAAGTACACAAAGTAAAGTAAAAGAAAGTAAAGTAAAAGAAAATATTATCGACTTTGCAAGTCTGCTTTCTTTCATAAATAAAACTACAGGTAGAGAATTCAAAACCATAAATGAAAAAGTAAGAAGAAGTTTCAATGCGAGACTAAAAGAAGGTTATTCAAAGTCAGATATTTTATCAGCTGTAAAAAATTCGGTAAAAACTGACTACCATAAGTCAAATAACTTCCAATATCTGACACCGGAATTCTTCAGTAGATCTGACACCCTCGATAAATACAGCGCAATCAAGAATGAAAAAGCTGTAAATGTAGAACAACCTGTAATATCTGGGCCGTGGGATTCATAGATCTAAGTGGGAGAATACAACCCAAAATGCGAGAGCTTCGGGAGAAAGGCGAATTATCTCCAATTCATTTTGGGTTCAGCACCTGGAATGTATTTGATAAAGGCCGGTACCTGATGGGATCAAGAAAATGCACTTTGCTTTTAGGCGGTGAACCGAACCACGGGAAATCTCAAGTTGCTAACGAATTGGTGATGCAGATGATTGAGAAGCATAAATTCAAAGTTGCATTGTTCACAACGGAATCCGGAGATGTAGAAAAAGTATTCTCTCAATTTTGCGGATTATATCAAGGGAAACCGTACACCAAAGTAAGACCAGATGGAAAGGTAAATTCCTATGCAATGAGTGATGATGAAGCAAGTGAAGCGGAATATTTTCTTCTAAGCAACTTGTACATATTCAAGCAGGACCGTAAAGATATCAAATATCAAACCTTAGAAAATATTTACACTGAATTAGCCAAAGCCGAAAACCTTTACAACATAAAATTTGATTCACTGGTTATTGATCCAATTTATGATGTAGATGATTTCGAACCAAAAGCATCAGAAGTATTGAGAGTTTTGAACCGTATCAATCTGGAAGCTGAAGAAAACAATCGCTTCGATATAATTGTAAATCACGTTGCAGAAACTCAGAAAACATTTGATCCTAAAACTGGTAAAAGAAGAAAGCTTCTCGCATTGGCGGATGAGTTTTACGGTGGAAAAAATAATAACCGGAAAGCAATGCTTCAAATTCTGGTGCACCGTCCGGAACCGAATGTTGATGAAACTGGAAATTGGTTAGCAGGTCACGAAGGTGACAGTATTGTGGTCCGACCAAATCAAACAAATATTCACATTCTCAAAGTTAAGCCAGAAGGAATTGCAAAGTGGGGAATCTATGATATCTACTACGATTGGCGAAGCCGACGATATTACGAAATGTTTGATGATAAAGTTCAGTTTGCTTCCTGTACAAAATTTTTTGATCGCCGGCCGAATAAAGAGGTTGACTTGAACAATTTCAGAATCACACCTCAACAAGCATTTGAACCTCCAAAAATTCCAGATGATGAAGACGATGATTTCCCTTTCTGATGAACAAAAAGAACATTTTGCCGCGTGGATTCGCGGATGGGATGAGAGAGTAAAGACCCAGGATGATAACGATACCCGGGAGATGATCCGGAATAAATTTAAGCGCGGATGGTTAACTATAAATTCTTTGTTGAGCGAAAGTGATCAGAAAGCAATGGTTAAAGCCAGGGGCAATCTTACGCCCGGAACAAATGAAGCCAATGAAAAAGAAGTCCTGGCAATGTTTGAAAACCAAAAGAAGAATTGGTATCAGGAATTGCAGAAAGTCAGAGATGATTTGACTTATGTCGAGTACACGATCGATCACCTATATGAATTGAAGAATCGAAGATCATACGAAAATATCAGATTGAGAGCTGAGATATCAAAACTTAATACAGAATTGAATGAACTCAAAAGACAAAATTCAAATGATGAATGATTTCAAGGATATCTATTCTGCTAACAGAATCCAGAAAGCAAAGCAGCAAAAAGAAATAATAACTGTTTCTGTTTTCAATTCCAACACTAAAATAAAATCAAAAAATAATGCAGACACTAAAATTTAAAATATTAGGAATACCTCAACCAAAGCAATCAGCGCGGTTCAGGATTCAAAAGTTTGGCAATAAATCTTTTGTGAAATCCTACCAAACAAAAGAAGTTGTTCAGAACGAAAGGAATATTGCTTTTGATATTAAAAGCCAATTGCCTGAAGGATTTCTTCCTTTTGATTCAGCTTTAAAAGTGAAAGTTCTCTTTGTATTTCCACCGCTGAAAGGTTGGACCAAAACAAAATTGCGACAACTGGAATCCGGAATTGTGATGTACAAAACTACAAAGCCAGATCTCACAGATAATTTGATGAAAGGAACGATGGATGCAATGAACGGGATTGTTTTCACAGATGATTCAGTGATCGCAAAAGTTGAAAGTGAAAAGATTTTCGGAGCGGTTCCCAGAATTGAAATTGAATTTGAAAAATTATAGAAATGGACTATCAAGAATTTTTAAAAAACAAAGTTAAGATTGCTCCGAAAAAAGGATTCAAAGTTGACATTTCAGAAATAAATCAAAAACTGAAACCTCATAATAAATTGATGGTAAAGTGGATGGTTGAGGGCGGCCGCCGCGCCTGTTTTGCAAGCTTTGGACTTCACAAGACAGTTACCCAATTGGAAGTAATAAGGTTGACACTTTCCAAAGTTGGAAAAGGACGAGGATTGATTGTTTGCCCGCTTTCAGTAAGACAGGAATTTATCGAAGATGCTAAAAATATTCTTGGATGGGATGAAAAGGATTTGCCAAAGTTCATCAGAAGAATTGAGGAAGCCGACGAAACCGGAATCTATCTAACCAACTATGAAAGTATCAGGGATGGGAAATTAGATCCTCGCCTATTTGAGACAGCAAGTTTAGATGAAGCAAGCATTTTGCGTGGTCTTGGTAGTTCAAAAACATTCAGAGAATTTATGAGGTTGTTTACCGGTGATGCGGGTCCAATGCAAAGCAGACGAGGTGCCGACAAAATTAAATACCGGTATGTTGCAACCGCTACTCCATCACCAAACGAATATATTGAACTATTGGCCTATGCTGATTTTCTGGGAGTAATGGATGTTAGTCAAGCTAAAACAAGATTCTTCAAACGAGATTCCACCAAAGCTGATGTTCTAACGCTTCATAAGCACAAAGAAGAAGAATTCTGGATTTGGATGTCATCCTGGGCAATATTCATTACAAAGCCTTCTGATATTACCGGTAATCCTGCTGATGATGAAGGTTATATTTTACCTGATATAGATATTCGTTGGCACGAAATCGAAACTGATCATCAAAATGCCGGTGTTGAAAAGGATGGACAAATGAAGATGTTTAAAGATACTGCGTTAGGTTTGGAACAATCTGCCAAAGAAAAAAGGGAAAGCCTTTTTGCAAGGATAGATAAACTTCTTGAGATTCGAAATGAAGATATTAATGCACACCGCGTAATCTGGCACGACCTGGAAGATGAGAGAAAAGCGATTGAAAAATATATTCCAACGGTTCAATCTATTTTCGGGAAACAGGATTTTGAAAAGCGTGAAGAAATTATAAAAGGATTTTCCTATGGTGAAATTCAGGAACTCGCAGCAAAACCAGTGATCGCTGGATCCGGATGCAACTTTCAAAGATACTGCAGTTGGGCAGTCTATTTAGGAATAGGGTATAAATTCAATGACTTCATCCAGTCAATTCACAGACTTCAAAGATTCCTGCAAAAAAACACCGTTCGGGTTGATTTAATATACACAGAAGCCGAACGCAATATTAGAAAATCTCTCGAAACAAAATGGAATAATCATAATAAACTCGTTAAAAATATGACTGAAATAATAAAAAAATACGGACTCTCACATTCAGAAATGGCTCAAGCTCTCACCAGAAATATCGGGGTCGAAAGGATTGAGGTGAAAGGTAAAAGCTATACCGCTATTCACGATGATAATGTGATTGGCAGCAAAAGAGATCTGGAAGATAATTCAGTTGGTTTAATTGCAACGTCCGTTCCTTTTAGCTCCCAATATGAATATTCTCCAAACTATGCCGATTTTGGACATTCCGAAAGTAATGCAGAATTCTTTCAACAAATGGATTTCCTTACACCTACACTCTATCAAAAGTTAATTCCTGGTAGGTTAGCGGTGATCCACGTAAAAGATAGAATTGTTCCGATGGGATTATCCGGAATGGGATGCCAGACAGTGTACCCTTTCCACTTGGACTGCATCCAACACTACATAAAACACGGTTTCGCCTATCTGGGAATGAAAACCATTGTAACAGATGTAGTGAGAGAAAACAATCAAACTTACCGATTAGGATGGACAAAACAATGCAAAGATGGAAGCAGTATGGGTGTAGGGATGCCAGAATATCTTTTGATTTTCAGAAAACCACCATCCGACCGGTCCAACGCTTACGCTGATATTCCAGTAGTGAAAGGAAAACAATTCCTAAGTGAAAAAGGTGATTATGTTGAGTGTCCTTATTGCAAAAGTAAGATCCATTCAAAGAATGAAAGCACGACAGAATCTGGTGTTTTCTTCTGTCACAAATGTGATAAAGATATGAAACCTTACAGCCGCGCTAACTGGCAGCTTGATGCTGCAGGTTACACTAGAAGTTCCGGCAATAGATCTTTGAAGCCAGAAGAATTAGCAGCATTAGAACCAAAGCAGATCTTCAGGACATTCAAGGAACATTCACTCAATGAAGTTTGGAATTACGAGCACACGGTGAAGGTAGCAGAAACCTTAGAATTAAAAGGGAAACTCCCATCCGGCTTTATGCTTCTGCAGCCGCAAAGTTGGACAGATGAAGTTTGGACAGATATCACCAGAATGTTAACTCTGAATGGTTCACAGTGGTCAAAAGGAAAAGAAATGCACTTGTGTCCTATGCAGTTTGATATCGCTGATAGAGTAATTGAGCAAATGAGTAATCCAGGAGATATTGTTTATGATCCCTTTGCCGGCTTATTTACGATACCATATAGAGCGATCCTTAAAGGACGTTACGGCATCGGGCATGAGCTGAATCCTCAATATTTCTTTGATGGTGTGCAATACTTAAAAGCAGCTGAAGAAAAAGTAACAATGCCTACTCTATTTGATTTTGTTGAAGAAGCAATTTAATATGAAAAATAAATATATAAAACTCGGATTATTAGCAATATCGCTTCTTTACGTTGATTTGTTTTGCGGTGCCGGTGGAACTTCTACCGGTGTTGAATCGGCCAAAGTCCACAATGAAAAATGCGCATTAGTGATTGCGTGTGTGAACCACGATGCAAATGCGATTGCTTCACACGCAAAGAATCATCCTGATGCTCTACATTTCACAGAAGATATAAGAACTCTCGATCTCACAGAATTGATTGCCTATGTAATTGAGATGAGAAAGAGATATCCTTTTGCAAAGCTTGTTCTTTGGGCTTCATTAGAATGCACCAACTTTTCAAAAGCAAAAGGCGGATTGGCACGGGATGCAGATTCAAGAACATTGGCAGAACATCTTGATAGATACATTGAAGCAATAAATCCGGATTCGGTTCAGATTGAAAATGTTGAAGAGTTTATGAGTTGGGGTGATCTTGACGAAAAAGGAAAGCCGATCAGCAAGGACAAAGGAAGGTTGTATGTAAAGTGGACCAACCACGTAAAAAAGTATGGTTACAATTATGAATATAGAATTTTAAATTCAGCTGACTATGGAGCCTTGACTTCAAGAAAAAGATTCTTTGCTCAATTCAACAAGCCAGATTTTCCAATTGTTTGGCCGGAACCTACACACGCAAAGAATCCAGTTTCAGGATTGTTTGAAAGTTTGGAAAAATGGAGACCGGTGAAAGAAGTTCTTGATTTTGACGATGAAGGGAATTCGATATTTGGAAGAAAGAAATCACTTGTTGAAGCTTCTTTGGAAAGAATTTATCACGGCCTTATAAAATTTGTAGCAGGCGGAAAAGATAAATGGATTCTAAAATATAATTCCACAAATAAAAATGGAAAACACATTCCACCAGGAGTTGATGAGCCGTGTCCAACCGTTGCAGTACAAGGTAGGTTAGGTTTGATGAGTGCTAATTTTCTATCAAAATATTATTCTGGAAATCCGCAACACAAAAATATAACAATAGAAGGACCGGCCGGAACCATTAAAACAATTGACAGTCATTCTCTGATTCAGCCAAAGTTTCTATCCGCATATTACGGAAACGGTTTTACATCGTCGATTGAAGAACCATCACCAACGGTTACAACAGGCGATAGATTTTCTTTCATCAATCCAAAGTTCTTATGCTCCTACAATTACAAAGATGAACCAAAGGATTTGAATCAACCTTGTCCAACTATTTTAACAAAGGATCGATTTTCACTTATAAGTCCAAAATTATTAAATGAATTAGTCACTATTAATTGTAATTGCGGGCATAATTGGATTACTACAGAAAACAAATACAAAAAAGAACCCTGTGAAAAATGTGGAGGTTTCGAGGGTAGTGTTACATTCATTGATCAGCAGTTTGGAAATAGTAAACCATCATCGGTGGAAACAGTTCTGGGAGCAATTACAACAAATCCCAAATACGCAAAAGTATCTGCTGAATGGTTGATGAATACAAATTTCAATAATGTTGGAAGCTCGCTTGAAGAACCTGCACCGACAATTACAGCCAATAGAAAGTGGCATTACCTGATGGACGCACAATATAGCAGGATAGGGAATGATGTAAATCAGCCTTGTTTCACTTTGATTGCAAGAATGGATAAGACTCCACCCTATCTGGTTGAAATAACTCAAGACGGCGAAATCCCTTCATTCATTAAAATCGACGGCAATGTTGCAATCTATGAGATTTATGAAGATGATTCTCTAATGATGAAAAAGATAAAAGAGTTTATGTCTTATTACGGTCTGATGGATATCAAGATGAGAATGTTGAAGATTCAGGAACTGAAAGAAATAATGGGATTCCCAAAAGATTATGTTTTGATAGGAACCCAAGCGGACCAGAAGAAGTTTATCGGAAATGCTGTTGAAGTTACAATGGCCCGAAAGATATGTGAAGCTTCAGCAAATAGATTATTCGAAATAAGAAAAGCAGCATAAAATGAAAAACAAACACGAAATCCATTTTCTACAAATGACAGCATTCCATCTTTATTTGAAGATATGCTCAATTATCAATGAAGCACCTCGAATGGATATAATTGATTTGATCTACAACTGTGAAGATATCACAACGCTTGATAAGATGGTTGCAGGACTTGAAGAACAATACGATAAACTATAATTTTCTTCTTTTCCAGAATAAATACACAATCAAAACAAGGGCAAATGCTATTGCCAATTCCCATCCAACTGAACGCCTTGGCGGTACGATATCCCGGGGCTCAACTAAAAATATAATCATTCACAATAATACAAAAATTATGATACTATCATTCTCAACACAGCTAAACGGAAAACCAACTTATTTTCCAGAAAAGATATGGCAGGGATTCCCAGATTCTGACAGGTGCATTGAACTATGGTTCACAGATGGTAAAATCTATACAGGATATGATTTTCATCCAGATGCATTTGGAATGTTCCCAAAGCTTCACACGATCCGGAAAGATGAAAAGAACCGTTGGAAGGCCGGAAATAAAATTGATTTCTTCATCAATGCAAGAACTAAGAATATGTTTCGTTTCGCTCCGATAATTCCAGTTGTATCTACTCAAAAAATCACCATTGAACACGATCAGGATTACAAGTGTGTATTGATTGATAACATTGTTTTTTACGAGCAAAACTCAAAACTTCAGACACATATTGAAGCTATGACAATCCTTGCACAAAATGATGGTTTCGAAAGCGTGGATGCTTTTTTTGAATATTTCAATGAAGACTTCACCGGAAAGATTATTCACTGGACCGACTTAAAATATTAATTTACACATTGTGCTAATTATTTAATATTTTATATGACACATTGTGTATTTTTTATTATATTTGTGTCTCAATACAATGGTAATCAAAAGCTTAATGCTATGAAATAAAATACAAAGGCGGACGGGAATTTAAACCTTGTACCAAATCCCAATGGTTGGGTTAGACACAGTGAGATTGCCGGATGTCCTGTCCGTTAATAAAGGGAATACTTTCCATCTTAAATCTCGCACGGGGGCGGTCACTGCCAGAAGTGACAATCAGGAAGGGTAGCTCAGTTGGTAGAGCATCGGATTGAAAATCCGAGTGTCAGGGGTTCGAATCCCTTCTTTTCCACAAGCTCGCAGGAAATGAGTTTTTAGGTTATTAGTTTTTGCCCGGCCGCTCCCATCGGTCGGGATTTTTTAAGCAAATCAATTATATGAATCAGATCAAAGAATTCTTCCAGTGGATTATTGACAGTCTAAAAATTTGGGTAATCATTCAACCCTGGGAAACTGGTCTAAGGGTACGGATGGGAAAACACACAAAGCTTCTCACAAAGGGAATCTTTTTTCGCATTCCGTATTTAGATTCTGTGTATGTACAGCAAAGCAGAATGAGAATCGTTCAAATGGCTCTACAAACATTAACCACTAAAGATCTTAGTGCAATCACTGTAGAAGGCGCGGTTGGATATACGATCACCGATATCGGTAAATTATACAATAGTCTTCATCAACCGGAATCAACAATTTCAAATATTGTAAAAAGCAAGATTGCAGAATACATCTTCACCAGAAACCATAATCAAATTACACCGGCCGAAATGGAGAAAGGAATAATGGAAGATCTTCAAGAATTAGATTACGGAATCAACATCCAATATTTCAGAGTTCAAAATTTTGCAATAGTAAAAACCTTCAGACTTATTCAAGATCAATCCTGGAACTCCGAAGGATTAAGTATGACAGATAAAAAATAAAGATGGCAGCTCCCAAAGGAAATAAATACTGGCAATTGGCAAAAGGATTTGCTGTAGGAAATGAAAAGACCTACACACCTCAACAGCTATGGAAGAAAGCTATTGAATTTCTTCAATGGTTAGATGAGAATCCCTTAAAAGAAGAAAAGGTTTTTGGTACTGGATTCAAAGCTGAAGTTTCTAAAATGAAAGCTCCTACTCTATCCGGATTCTGTGTATATGCAGGGATTCATACATCTACTTTCAATAGATACATTAACGATAAAGATGAAGCTTATCGCAATATCGCTAAACACATACAAGATTTATTCTTTGCGGTGAAGTTCGAAGGAGCTGCTGCCGACTTGATGAATCCAAATATTATAGCTCGTGAAACCGGATTAGCTGATAAGTCTGAAGTCGATGCAAATGTGACTGCTAAAGTTGAACAAATCACGGGAATGATTGTGAAATAATGGAATTGTTTTTTGATACACAGGGCAATTCAAAACAGAAAGAATGTGCTATTGCTTGGTGCAATGACAGTATAGAAGAAATTCTTTACGGCGGCTCCAAAGGTGGTGCAAAATCTTTCACAGGTGTATCGTTGATTTTTGGTGATGCTTTCATTTATCCTGGAACTCACTACTTCATAGCAAGAAAGGAATTGAATGATTTGAGAAAACATACCATCCCTTCAATAAACGAGGTCTTTGACATTTGGGGTATCACTAAAAAACATTGGAAGTACAACGGAACCGACAATTATTTTGAGTTGTTCAATGGTTCACGGGTTTATCTGATCCACGCAAAGTACGAGCCGAACGATCCACACTATTATCGTTTCGGTTCGATGCAGATGACAAGGGGATGGATCGAAGAAGCCGGACAATTTGAGCACGATAGTTATGCGAACTTGAAGATCTCAATTGGTAGATGGAAGAATGAAGAATATGGTTTGAAGCCAAAGCTTCTATTGACGGCCAACCCTGCAAAGAATTTCCTTTATAAGAGTTTCTACTTGCCAAACCGGAATGGAGAAATTGAAGATTGGAGAATGTTCATTCAAGCTTTGCCAACGGATAATAAAAAGCTTTCGCCGGAATATATTCTCAATCTTGAAAGAACGCTTAAAACCAATGAAAAGAAAAGGCTGTTGTACGGTGACTGGGAATATGATGATGATGAAGATGTGCTTTGCGATTATGAAGCTATCCTATCGATCTACAAGAACAATCACATAGACACCGGACATAAGAAATACATTACAGCTGATGTGGCCCGATTTGGAAGTGATGAAGCAATAGTTGACACCTGGGATGATTGGAAGGTAATTGAAACCAAAAGCTTTCCGATCAGTAAGACAACTGACATTCAGGATTACATCAATCAGCAAAGGACTAGACATAGAATTCCAACTCATCAATGTATTGCCGATGAAGATGGTGTTGGCGGCGGTGTAGTTGACAATTGTGGAATCAAAGGATTCGTAAATAACTCCACTCCAATTGAAGAAAAGATTGGAGATAAAAAAGAGAAACCAAACTTCTCTAATCTTCAGGCTCAATGTGCATACAAGCTTGCTGAAAAAATAAATGCCGGTGGATTATGGTATGCTGCAGATATCCCGGAATCAGAAAAGGAGAAGCTGACTGAAGAACTGGAACATCTGAAATCGGATAACTCCGATAATGGAAAGTTGAAGATCCTGAATAAGAAGAAAGTGAAAGCTTTGATTGGAAGATCTCCGGACCGTCGAGATAGTTTAATAATGAGAGCGTGGTTTGATCTGGTACCACCGAAAAAGAAATTTGGAATTAGAGTGTAATGACTGAACTTATTGACATAACAGTAAAAGAACTTTTCTCACTGGAAGGAAACAAGTTTGATTCCTACAATGAATTGTTGAAGAACCTGAACGGGAAAAATACTGTAGCCGGAATAACCGCAAAGGACATTTATCAGCTTCCATTTTCTTCAGTTAGTTTCTTGAAAGAATTCATCCAGTCTCCGACATTGCCAGGATTCATTTCAGTTTACAAATTGATATTTGGTATTGATGAAGATATCTTCCTGAAAATGAAAAGTACCGATTTCTATTATTCCTTCAACTGGATTCAAAATGAAATCATTGAATTGGTAGAAGGTGAGAAAAGACTTGAATCAAAACCAGATGAAAATTGGATTGCTGCAGGAATTGAGCGGCTGAATATTTTCGGTGAACTGAATACTTTGATAAACATCGGAAAGCAATATTCTATTCCACCTCAAGAAGTTGAAAATTGGAGTTACAACCTGGTATTCACTTTCGCACTTCACAATAAAATCGACGGAGAAATTAATAAGAAATATTCTGAAATCATAAATACACCAAAGAATGGAAATAGTTGAATTGTTTAGAGAGGTTGCAGAATCTTTTGATTGGAACTTTGATTACGGCCGCAAAGACTTTCACAATCTGATCGATGGTGAAAGTAACGGAAAGTGGTATTTCTTTCTTGATCCGGTGGTTGATGATACCAACAGTCAGGCATCGATTTACGAGGGATATTTTATGGTCCTTTCAGTTGCTGATCTTGATCAGAATTACGACAATCAAAAAGGCACTACGCCTGAAGATGGGAAATGGTTGCAAAATATCAAACCTAAAAAAGACTTTCTCAAAACTAAATTCCGGGATAAGCTTGAATGTGCTGATCTGGAAATACTCAGATTCAGAATGACAGAAGTGATAAACTTCTTTGACGATAATATGGATGGTGTCCTGGTTAACTTTCAAATCAAACAATTCCTATGACAACACCTGAAATCTTACAGGAAGAATTTGATAGCCTTAAATCTGATTTGATCCAAAGGCATAGAGATCTTGGAATGAAAGCATCCGGACTTTGGGAATCAGAACTTGCAATTGAGATCGAACAATCCGATGGTAGAATGACTGCAAGGCTTTACGGATTAAGTTATACTGAACAATTGGTATTTGGCCGAAAGCCTGGAAAGTTTCCACCGATCAAAGCTATTGAGCAATGGATAATTGACAAAGGAATTAGCCTTGAGAATAATATCAAAGCAAGTTCACTTGCATTTCTGATTGCTCGTAAAATAGCAAAGGAAGGAACAAAATATTTCAGGGATGGTGGAACCGACTTGATCGAATCAGTTATCACACCGGAAAGAATACAAGCGATCATCAGCAGGGTCCGTGAGATCGATGTCGTAACAATGACAAACGGACTTATTAATCAACTAAAAGAAGTAGCGTAATGAATATTACAAGAACGATAGAAACGCAATATCCTATTCCACTTTATAATAACTCTATCATAAGTTATTGGGAAGCAAGCGCGGTTAAGTCAAGTATTGAAATCGGCGGATTGACTTTTTACATTACACCTCGATCCGCAGACAAACAATTCTTTTTCAATTTCAAAGAGATTGTTAAGGTTCTTCTGAATCCTCATTTGTTCGCTGATAAGTCACCAGTCGCATCTGGATTTGTGAATGATGATTATGCTTTCAAACAATATGCGATCACTGTCAAAACTTACAATGTGAATAATGCTGTGATTGGTACTTGGAACTTTAATGCAAAGTTTTTAAAGTCGGCAATGCAGATTGAAGAATCATTAGTGAAAAGAAACGTTCTTCACAATGACTATGAAGGTGTTTATCATTTTGATGTCTGGGAAGGGTTACCATTCGGGATCACTCTATTCAAAAACTTCTATCCGTTCATTGTAGAAATAACAACGCTTGTTAGAGAACTTGTCACAGTTGTAACACCAGATGGTTTTGAAAGTGAAGAATGGCAGGATGTTCCAAAGGTATTTACTCTAAGTGATGAAGCTGCTACTGAAAAAGCTGTGAGATTATTTTTGGTTAATAATGCCGGTGATCTTTTGCAGCAAGAAAATCCGGAAAATAAATTGGTACTGATCCCGGGCAAAACATCAGAATTCAAATTAGTTCACGGAGATGATTACGCAGCATCCGGAAAAATTCATTATCACAAAACGTGTTCAGGTCTTTATTTGAAATGGTTTAATATTTATGGTGGATGGGATTATTTTCTTTTCTCAGATAAGTTTCAAATATCACCAAAAGTTAAGAGCCTTGGTGAAGTTCAAACAGGATTTGATAATTTCTATCAAAATCTCGAAACTGAAAATGTCGCTTTGATTTCTGGATTTGCAACCGACCTTGGAAAGACTGCAGATATCTCTTATGCCATTGATGAAAGTTTCTTAACAGCAATCCAATTCAAGAAAGTATCTAAAATAGTTTACAGTCCAAAGGTTTGTTTATGGACCGGCAAAAAGTGGATTGATGTACAGCTGACATCATCAATGAAATACAATAATAAAAAACGATATGGAAAAGTTGAATTTGATTTGGCTTTACCGGAAAGAATCCTACAAACGATATGACAGAAGTTTTTATTAATGACATTCGTTTAGATCTTTCATCAAACGAGATTGCACAAACATTTCAGCTTGGAGATATTGGAGATATATCCACACGCCAAACGAGCTACACCAATAAGTTTAAAGCTCCTATGACACCAAATAATATTGTTGCTTGCAACTTTTTAGGCATTGTAGGAAGGGAACATATCTTTGAAGCTTCACAATTTCCATACGGTACACCAACTGCAAAGATTGTTGAATCAGGAATTGAGCTTGTAAGTTCCGGACTTGCATTAGCAACCGAAAGCAATGATAATTTTGAGATCACAATTTACGGATCCGAGAAGTCTTTCTATGAAAAGATAAAGGATTTGACTTTACAGGACTGTTATCCTGATACCTTTTTCACATACACCGCGGAGAATGTTGCAGCAGCTTTTGACAGAAATGATAATTTCATTTTTACACTACTCTACTACAATAACTTCACGCGAACTCATCACTCATTTGGATCATATAACAACGGGGTTTCCTTTGCGCCTTATGCGAAATTATGGACCGAAAGAATGACACCGCAATTCTTTTGGCATAGCCTATTCAAAAATGTTTTTGATTATCTGGGTTATACAGTTGTGAATCCAATTGCCCTTGATGCACGGTTCATTAATCTGCTTACGAATGCATCTAGCAGTATTATGAATTTCAGTGTATTGTATGGTGGTGAAATTAATCTGAAGAATGTTGCACCCACTATGAATTGTGCTGACTTCATCAAGGAGGTTATGATGCGATTCGGATTATTAATCCGTGTAAGTGAACTACACAAGAAGGTTGAATTCATCCGGATTGATGATTTGATTACAGTTGCACCGGTTGAAGATTGGAGTGGAAAGTTTTCTTCATTGAAAAAAGAAGTTTACAAGCTAGGAAATTACGGCCGAAAAAATCTAATGACTCATCCCGGAGATTCCGGAGATGATATTCAAAATGAAAATGTAATTGATTTGTACAGAGATTGGGCAAATAATGAACTGATCGGATCATTCAACATTAAAAATGCACAGCTTGAAAATGATGAAACTACAACTTTTACATCTAAATTTTCAAAGCCGGAACTCGTACGGTACACAAAGTTTGAATTGGTCAACACTACTGGAACTGATACACCTGGCATCTGGGAATATTTCGGGAGCGTGTATGTAGGAACTGAAGTTGGTACCGGCGGTTCGATCTCGAATTACAGAGAATATCATTTAATTGATATGCTTGAGTTTGAATATGAAGGTGATTACCCTTATGAAGATTACATAACTGTAAAAAATATCACCAAAGAATTTAAGCCACAAGTTTTCTTCAAGTATAAAGCAAACTATGGATTTGAATTGAGAATGAGATTGGCAGATGGATCCTTTCAAAATTTTGGAAAAGCTTCTATCAACATTGCTCAATATCAGGAAGAGTATGAGCAATATGTAAATAATAATGGTCCGACTCAAGTTGTTAAAAATCCCCTTGTTTCTTTTCAGATTTTCCTGGATGAGAATTATCCATACACAATTAAGACTTTGAACAAAATGAAGGTTGTGAATTGCGTAATGAATTTAAGTGTGGTTGACATCTACACATTAGATTTTTTCAAAAGAAAATATATCCGACAATTAGGAGCAAATTTTTATTTGAATAAAGTCAGCAACTACAAACCAGGAAAGCCGACAGAATGTGAATTGGTGAAGATACCTAGCAATTTTGATGAAGAAAGTTACTATGAAAAAAACTCTCAAATGATCGGAACATTATGATGAATCTTATACATTCTATTTGGACCAAACCTGCAATTGAAAAACGTTGGCAGATCAACGGACAGTTAGCAAAGAATCTTTGGTTGTATGCTTATTCTGTTATGCACGCCAAAAGAATCTCCGACAGTCTTATTCTTCATTCAGATTCATTTGGAGCAAAAACATTTGGAGAGCTTGGATATGATGATGTGAAAATATCACTTGATATTCTGGCATCGGAACCTTCAAGATTTTGGAGCCGTGGCAAAATGATCGCGTTGGATGCTGAACCACTTGGAACAATTCACATTGATGGAGATGTATTTTTAAAATCTCCAATGATGATTGATGTACTGGACTTTCAGAATTACGATTTGATAGTTCAATGTGAAGAAAGAATAGGAATATTTATGAAGCATTACTTCGATACTATTCATCATTTTCCTGCATCATTAAATTCTATTCCGGATGGATTCAATCAGGATCTCAAACATTCTCTGAATTGTGGAGTTATGGGATTTAATAACCAAAAATTGAAAGATGATTATTTGGCCGGTTACTTTTCAATGGTAGATCAGCTAAAATCAAATCCTGTTTTTATGCAGGAACTTCAGGACAATCCAAAGTTTGAACCGAACATTGTGATTGAACAATTCTTTCTCGCAGGTTATGTGGACCAGTATAATCTAAATTATAAAAATGTTCTTCCATTAAAATCTGATGCAACCGACGAACTCGGAACCGTTACAGAAATGAATTTCATAGCAAATGAAATTGGATATGCACACGCTTGGGGCGATACTAAATATTACTTGATCCCTGAAATTCAAAAAAGAATTAGAAATCAGGACTTCAGATTTTACAATAGAGTTTTACGACTTGAACAAAATACAGAGAAATGGCAGACAGAATTGTAATTGCAGAACTTGACCTTAATACAAAGGCAATGCAACAATCAAATACAGCATTGATTGTTCAGATTCAGAAGTTGAAGGAAGAACAAAAAGCATTGATGAAGGACACTAACAACCTGACTAATGCAACGGATGACCAGGCAAAAACTTTCATTGAGAATGATGCTGCTTTAAAAAACCTTCAAGCACAATATGCAAATAATAAAAAAATTATTGCTGAAAATATTACAGGGGTTCAAGGTCTAAGTGCTGCCATCGGTAAAGAAGTTCAAAGTGTAAATGAAGCACGTAAAAATAATTCTGAGTTGCTTGCAGTTAGGAATCAGTTAAATGCAGCAACCGAAGAAGGTGCAGCAGCTATTGCAGAAATTAATAAAAAGATTGATGAAAATACCGAATTCATCCGTGCAAATGTTTCGGCATCCGAACAACAAAAAATGTCAATCGGTGATTATCAAAATCAAATTAAAAGTGCTTTTGCTGATTTAAATGTTTTCAACGGTGGTCTTCTGGGATTTATTTCCAGAAGTCAAGAAGCCGGTGGTGTTGGTCCACTTCTGAAGAAATCATTTACTGATATTCAAAGTGGTGTTGTTGGAGCTACCAAAGCATCTCTTGCATTCATAGCTACTCCACTGGGTGCAGTGATTGCGGCAATCGCAATTGTAGTAGGTGTGTTATACAGTGCCTTCAAAAACTTCACTCCGATTGTAGATAAATGCGAGCAAGCTATGGCAGCTCTCGAAGCTGTTTTCAGCGTCGTTAAAAATACAATCGTTGGTTTGGTTACCGGTACGAAATCTCTGGGAGAAAGCCTTTCCGGATTAGCGGGCAATATGAAAGATGCAGCCGTTGCAGCAGCTGAATTAAAAAAAGCTCAACAGGATCTCGAAGATTCTCAAGGACAATTAGAAATTACGACGGCCCGCGCAAACCGCCAAATCAATGAATATTTATTGAAGTCGAAAGATCGTACACTTTCAGAAGCCGAAAGAATCAAGTATCTAAACCTTGCTCAAAAAACTGAACAAGATCTTTACAATGAAAGAAAGAAAGTTGCTGATGAAGAATTGAGACAGGCTCAACAAAAATTAATTGTTGGATCGACTATGACAGCTGCTGAGATCAAAATGCTGAAAGAGAAAGGTTACATCTATGCAAAGGAACTTCAGGACAAATACCAAATTGATGATGCGGATATTGATCATCTGAAGGATGCTCTCATTAAGAAAGAAAATATTTTGAACGATAGTATTTCCCTTCAGGAAAAAGCGCAAAATAAAATCAATGCCTTGTATGAAAAGCAAGATGCAGACCGTGAGAAAGCCGCCGAAAAAGCAAAAGCAGATGCAGAAGCAGCTAGGAAAAAGGCAGAAGATGCAGAAAAAAAACGTCAGGATAATCTTTTAAAACTGATGAATTCTGAATTGGCAAAGTTCATTTTGAAAGAAAACCAAAAAAGAAAAACACTAGAAGAAAGCATAACGTTTGAAGAAACTGTAATGCAAAAAAGGATTGCTATTCTTCAAAAAGAACTTCAGTTTGGTAAAAAATTAAAGTCGGAATATGAAGCCGAAAAACTTCAAATTGAATACGACACAAGTCAAAGGATCGCTGAGTTAGCAGTTAAGAATCTTCAGGAAGAAGCAGCTTTATATATGGCACAAAATCAATCCAGATTGGATGGTGCCAAAACTCTTACTGATTTACTGATTGAAGAAGAAAGATCAAGACAGCAAAGAATCTTTGATAACAATATGGAGATTCTGAATAAGCAGAATGAAGCAGGACTGTTATCAGAAAAACAATACCTCACACAAAAATTAATTCTTCAGAATGATTTCAACAATCAGAAAAAAGAATTGGATGCAAAATATCTTGCTCAAAAACGTGAAGAAGAAAAGCTGATTGATCTCACAAATTATGAAGCGGATATTCTAACATTGGAAGAAAGAAAAGCTTCTGAGTTTGAATTGGAACTTGCAAGAATTTCCTACGAATCACAGGCAAAGCTTGAAGCACTTGAAGAAATCGAAGGACCTATTCGGGAGCAAAAGATCGCAGACAATCAAGCTATGTACGATCAAGGTTTGATATCTGAAACCGCATTTAATGCAAATAGAATTGCGATAGTTGCGGCATACGAAAATCAGATTTCAAACATTAAGAGAAATACCGCCGTATCTCAAGATAAAGTTAGATTGGCAGCTCAACAAGCTGAATTATCGGGAGCCTCAAATGTTGCCGGTGGTATTGCGCAAATTGCAGGTGAACAATCTGCAGTCGGAAAAGCCGCGGCGATTGCTCAAGCAACTATCAACACCTATCAAGGTGCAACCTTATCATTGGCGAGTTTCCCTGGACCAATTGGAATTGCTATGGCAGCTCTTACAGTTGGTGCAGGTATTGCAAATGTGGCCAAAATAATTGGAATCAAGGGAGCTGAAAATGTTGCCAGTGGATTGGGTGCAGTTGCAAATGGAGTTGGTCAAGTGAAAGCCGCTCAAATTCCTAAAGCCGAAAAAGGTGCATTGTTTCAGATCGGAGGTAAAAGACATTCACAAGGCGGAACCAAATTCCAGGGAGAGGACGGGACTGTCTTCGAAGCTGAGAAAGATGAACTTATAGGAGTTATGAATAGAAATGCAGCAGCTGCTTTTATGAGTTTTAATGATCGATTCCGAACGTCTGGAAGCAAAACAAATTACTTTGCTTCTGGTGGAGTTGTTTCCAGACAAAATCCAAATTCAGGATTTGATATGAATGTGCTCGCATATAAAATTGGAGCAAATGTTTTTGCAGCTGTTGCAAGTATGCCGCCGCCACAAGTTGCGGTTACAGATATTAATGCAGGACAAAGCAGCTATGCTCAAGTTGTTTCCGGCGCAAATATATTCCAATAATGAAAATTAAATATGTCTTTGCAGGTTGGTTGAATTACATTTTTGAAAATGAAGATGTGAACCAATCTGCCAAAGAAAAAGCAAAGATCTGTTTTGATTGTCCTGAAAAAGTAAAAGGATCTTACGAAAAGGTAATGCCGGATTTTTCAATGATTGAAGTTGAAGGATTCAAATGCAATGAGTGTGGATGTCCACTTTCCACAAAATTAAGAAGTGATGATAATTGTCCATTAGGAAAATTTTAATATGTACAAACACCTGCAA
The DNA here is from genome assembly GCA_039595375.1 of Chryseobacterium sp. Taxonomy (GTDB): domain Bacteria; phylum Bacteroidota; class Bacteroidia; order Flavobacteriales; family Weeksellaceae; genus Epilithonimonas. Next base: position 50,130 of record JBCNLQ010000013.1, on the reverse strand, counting down.
AAATTAGAAGAGCTTAACCTTCTTGACACACTCGTCAAGCAAGGGATTATCTCTATTACTTTAGCGGGACAAAAGATGATTTATGAAGTTTACCTGAAGGAAAGAAGTTCAGCGAAAAATAAAACAGAAGCGGTTGTAAATACGAGTATCGAAACGAATACACCAGAAAGAACAATCTACAGAATAATTAAAGCGATGGAAAATTAAACACCATCAAGCCAGATCTTGAAAATTATAATGGCTACAACCAACGTTAATCCAATGATATCTAAAAGAGATAAATCCGAATCTTTTAATATTTTCATCTTAGTTGATTCCTATTTTATTAAATTTTTCAAATAAAGCTTTTTCATTATTTCTAATTTCGTCAAAGCCTTTTTTATTCATTGCAACCTGGCCTTTGTCTTTGCACCATTCCAGATACTGACTGTAATTTTTATCATCATCAATTTTCTTCTGATGAATTTTTACATAGTCATTGTTTGGATATTTCCGGAACAAATTAATGAACCACCTGATTATTCTGTATGTCCAAAAACATACAAGAAGAATTCCGGCTAAAATGAAAAATTCAAACATAGACAAATATACAATTTACTGACAAAACACTGGCAATGTTTCACGCCTTTTTTACTTCAATTTTGCTCAAAAGATTAGTGAATGTCAGTTATCTATCTATACGGTGATATTGGAGTAAATGAAACAGTTGGAGTGAAAGGATTCACTTTGCAAGATGTCATTTCTATGGTGGCCAAATTAGGAGAATTTGAAAGCCTAACAGTCCGGATAAAATCCCGGGGCGGTTCCGTTCAGGTTGGTTATGATATTTTCAATTATCTGCGATCATTAGGAAAAGAAATCATAACCATTGCTGATGGTGAAGTTGCTTCAATTGCGACCGTTATTTTCCTGGCAGGTGCAAAAAGAGTAATGTCAAAAGACAGCTATCTGATTATTCATAATCCATGGGCCAATGTTGAAGGTGAAGCAGATTTCTTAATCGAATATGCTAAAAGCCTAAAAGCAACTGAAGGCGAACTTATCAGCTTCTACTCCACTGAAACCGGACACCCAAAAGAAGCAATCCAACCTTTGATGAGAGACGAAACCAAAATTTCTGCTGAACAATCAGTATCACTTGGTTTTGCAACTGAAATCGAATCCACTGTTGAAGCTCCATTAGCTTTTATCGGAGAAACAAAAATTAAAAAAGATATGTCAAAAGAACATTTAACAAAAGAAGAAGCAGACAAAAAATTTGGAAAGCTTGAAGGAATGCTTAATTCTCTATCAAAAATTTTCAAAGGAAAAACTGTTGCACTTGTGTTGCAAGATGGTAATGGAACTGAATTAGACTTTCCCGATTTGGCTGAAGGTGATGTTCCAAAAGTAGATGATAAAGCTACTGTTGACGGTGCACCTGCATCCGGTGAATTTGTAATGCCGTCCGGCGAAACCTATGTTTTTGCAGATGGTGTGTTAACTGAAATCAAACCGGTTGCAGGTGAGGAAAATGATGATGAAGAAAAAGCTCAATTGAAAACTGAAAATGAAGATCTGAAAAGACAAAATGCAGAATTGACACAGAACCTTTCTGATGTTCAAGCTTCAGTTGCAGGAATTCAAAAGGAAATGTTAAACCTTAAAAAATCTGTTGGATCATCTTTTAACTATTCTGGAAAACCAGAAGGAAAAAAAGAAGAATTCCAGGAAAACAAAAGCAGATCCCTTTTCAGAAAAGACGATAAATAAATTATTATGGCAGATATTTTTGACTTAACAGGTCTTACGATCAACCCTGAAGAAGCAACTCAAATCTCTCAAGCGGTTTTTGAGTACGTTCTTGAATCTGGCGAACTTGCTGACGATCATGATATCCATACGGGTATTCAGTGGAAAACTCAAATTCCTTTCATCGGAACTTTGGGATTGGTCGGTAAAAAGATTTTGAAATGTAAACCAGATGCCAACGGTAATGTGATTCCGGTATCTGAAAAAATGTGGGATCCTGTTCTTATCGGAGATCGATTCGAACATTGTGCAGTGGATGCAAATCCTATGTTCAAGTTATTCCAGAAGCTGAAAAAGATCAATCCTGATTTTTATGACAAAATAGATTCAGATGAATTAGGTGTTGTGCTTTCCAGAATTGTAGAAGCAATGAAGGAAATGGTACAAAGAATCATTTGGTTTGGAGATAAAACAGCAGCTCTAAACACTGGAGGTGGTGTCTTCACAGCCGGAACTGATCTAGGTTTCTTTAATATGTTGGATGGTTATTGGAAGCAAATCTTTTCACTTGATATTCCAACTTCATCCCGATACTACACTCCTATTGCGCAAAATGCTACTACAACTTACGCAACTCAATCAAACCTGGCAGATGATTTTGCATTCGCATTATTCAAAAATATGTGGAAAAAAGCTGATCCAAGATTGAAACAGTTAGTAAGACAAGGAACTGTGAAAGTAAAAATTCACGCTACAAGTGCAATTGCCGAAAACTGGGAGAACTTTAAAGAGAATAAATCTTTAGGATTTACTTTGGATAAGGTTGAAGATGGTGGATTGAAAAGCTTCTTCAGAAATATCGAAATTAAAACTCGTTATGACTGGGACAATATCATTGACATCTATCAAAACAACGGTACAAAATGGAATCTTCCACACCGTGCATTGATGACTACATCCGGAAACATTCCGATTGGAACTGTGTCGACTGAGGACCTTGAGAAAGTAGAATCATTCTACGATAAATATCACGAAGTAAACGTGATGGACTTCAGATTGAAGATGGATGCGAAATTCCTGGAAGATTACTTAGCAGTTGCAGCTTACTAATAGCTGCAACTATTTTCAACATTTAATATAAAAAAAATGGCAGACGAAATTATACCAATCGGCGGAACATCATCTTCAGTTTGTGCAAAAATCTCTAAGAATATTGTAAGAAACTGTGATGATAAACCGGTTGCAGGTATGGAACAAAGGCTTGTTCTTATCAACTGTGATGATCTACCAGCATCAGGAATTACTTTTAGTGCAGATTATCCAAATTCATTGATTGAAGCTATTAGTTTGAACAATGGAAAAACCGGATATGAAGTTACTGGAATCAAACAAATTATGAAGTTTTCAAATGCTTTAGAAGTTAATGATGAAGGCGAAAATGGTATTCCACATAATATTACTGGCATCCGTTTTTACGATCCATCCGAAGAAGCAAGGGACGAAATTAATAAATTCATAGGTGGTGCCAGAGTTTATGCGATTCTGGAAACTAAATGGAAAGGAATTGAAAATAAATACGCTTTCAAATTCTTTGGAATTAAGTTCGGTCTTGAGATTTCAGAATTAACTGAAGCTTCAGCTGAAAACGATGGTACAGTTGTAATGTCTTTGAAAACTCCTAACGGATTCAAAGAACCTTATTTGCCGCATATCTACAGAGATACGGATTACACAACTTCATTAACGACATTCAATAACAAGTTTGCTTCTTAATGCAAGTTGATTGGACAAAATATAAGGCGGAAGAAGTCAGATCCGGATCGGACCAGAATGGAAGCCGCCTTTTTCCTCAATTCGCACAGGATTATCACAAAGTTTTTCAGACAGATGTTTGTCCAAACTGTAAGGATTTTCCAGTGAAATTTCAAAACTTTCTAATTAAAATCAAAATGTCACAAGAAGAATCAAATTTCAAACTGAAAGAGAAGTACGACGGTCTTCCATTAGAATTTGGAAGTCAAGTGTATGTCACCAATGCAAATATCACAAATGAAAATGCATTGAAGCTGCTTAAAAATCATCCGAAAGGAAAAGATCTTTTCCAGACTTTGCCAGACAATTTAGATGAACTGATTGCCGGATCCGGAAACACTGGAAATAGCACTAATTCAAATCCAGACAAACCTACATCGATTAAAATTTTCGAAAAAGATTATTCTATCGAAGAAGTAAAATCTTTGTTCGAAAAAGCTGAAGTGAAATCTAATGCTTCAAGTGTTAACGGTCTTCAAAAAGCTTTTGATGCACAATCAGAAGAAATGAAAGGAAAAATCAAAACGTTGTTAGCTGCTAAATAATGTCAAAGTTCGTAGGAGCAAAATTAATAGAGCTATTCAAAAGAGTAGTAAAATTTGATACGGGCGTTCAGATTCATCAGAACGGCATTGACAATGCATATCCGGAACGTATCGAAAGAATTATTGATAATTCTCCTACAGCTAAAGCAGGTACTAAATTATTAAGAAAATATATCGTTGGTAAAGGTTTCTCCGGAAACCTCAACGATTTTATTGTCAATAATGATAAGAATATCACTTTAAAAGAATTCCTTTTCAAAGTTGCACACGCTTATTCACGTCAAAACGGTGTCTTTATTCACATCAATTACAATCTCGACGGTAAAATTATAAGCCTGGATGTATTGCCTTATTCTCATTGTAGAAAGGGAAAAAAGGATGATGCAAAGTACATCGGAAAAATCGCAATCTATGAAAATTGGGGCGGCGAAAATGGTGCAGTTAAAAAAGACAAAATTCAGAGAATAGATGTTTATAATCCGATTATAGATGTTATTACTTCTCAAGTAAATAAGGTAAACGGAATAAATAATTACAAAGGCCAGGTGATGTTTTTCAACCCTGAAGAAACTGATTATCCGCTTGCTCACATTGATCCTGTAATGAATGACGCTGACAGCGAGTATCGTTCAGGAAATTTCAAAAATCTTTCTTTGAGAAAAGGATTTTTTGGAAAAAAAATAGTTGTTACACCGCCAATGGTGGATGGAGATCTTAAAGGGTCCGGTTTGTCACCAGAAGAATTAGAAGAAAAAAGACTTGCTGAAACTGAAAGAGATAATTTCAGAGCAGCCATGCAGTCCTTTGTTGGATCGGATAATGCTGACGGGATGCTCCACTTAGAGATGGAGTTTGAAGGTGATGATATTTCAAAAGTGATGAGTTTCATTGATGTGAAAACAGATATCAATGATAAGCTTTTTGAATACACAGAAAAGAGTGCTGCAAACAATATTTGTAAAGCTCTGGGAAATATTCCCAAAATTTTAATTGAGAATCCAGAAACGTCTGTTTTCGGCCAAAGTGGTGAAATGTTGAAAAGTGCAAAACTTTTCTATCAGGAACAAACTGAAGAAGATCGAGACGGTATAGAAAATAAAATTTTAAATCCATTAATGAAAATTTTTGAAGGCTTTAAATTTCCTGAAGGTGGTTTGAAGATACTTCCATTGATAGATGTAGAAATAAAAACTCCAGAAGATGCGACTAATAACTAAATCCGAAATAATTGATGTGAGACAAATTTCAAAATCTGTCACTGATGCGATTATAAACAATTTTATTGATGAAGCTCAACTTTTGGATTTAAAACCGCTAATCGGAGAATCATTATATCAAGAAATTATTTTGAATTCTACCAATTATCAAGATTTATTGAATGAAGTCACTTACAATTATGATGGATCTCAATTTACATCTTGCGGTTTAAAAAGGGTTTTGATTCATTTCGCTTATGCAAGATATATAATGAATGGAAGTGTTACAGATACTCCGTTTGGACTTGTAGAAAAGCAATTTCAAGACGGTAGAAATGTTGAGAGAGCTTCTAAAAAAGAAATGTATAAGTACAATCAACAGATTGCTTTTCAATACTGGAATGAAGTTGAGAGATACCTCAACCGAAATCAAGATCTCTATCCTAAATGGAAAAATGGACCTTGTGAACCAAGAAGAAATACATCATTCAGACTAAATAAAATAACAAGATAATGCCACAAAACTGGGAATTTTCAAATGTTGGTGCAGACTGCACACCGGAGATTGTTATTAATGCGACCAATCCAATAACATCTGGTGAAAAAGTATTATTGTTTCAAGTCGGAACCGGGTGTTTTGGCCGTCCGGTAATTTTAAGCACAACCTCAACTAATGGTCAAGCAACGCAGCTTGTGATTGGTTTCGGTGATGCTTCAGGCGGTGAATCTTTGGATATTGACAAGAATTTTGACAATCTTGAAATTATTCCAGCCTGGAATGTACAAGATAGAAAATCGGGATTTATTCAAAATAAATACACCTATGATGAAGCGAGGTTACAAGATCAAGAATTAAAACGTGCGCGTTCATACAAGCAAAAATTATTTTTTGTTATTCCAAAATATGATCTAATAAAAGACTACAATCCAAGAATAATAATTGAAAAGTACACACCAGCCAAGGGGTTTGCTAATAGAAACAAATCAACAGCAGGATTTAAGAGGGCTCCGCTATTATCAAACATACCAGTTGAATCAGAAAAATTTGAAGTTGAGTTTCGTCAAGAAGAATTTTTCAGGCTTGGAGGTCCATACGAAAATCCAAATTTAAAGGCAAAAAGTTTAAAGAAGATTGGAAAATCAGTTCATAATTTCTTGCAATTTAGAATAAGCTTATCAATAAACGGATCGACATATATTACGGTTCCTGTGCTAAAACTAAAAATGCAAGCTACATTTCATAGAACTGGTTCACAAATAAGAGGTGAAAAATTACCTGATCAGGGCGGTCCACCACAGCAAGATGATAGTGTTATTCCAGATTTTCAAGTAGCAATCGGGTATCGCAGAACATAAAAATAATATTGAGAAGGAACGGCAAATTTTTTCTTTTAATTAAGACTTAAGGATAAAATACATCTTTTAATTAAGATGTGCAGGGATTCCTTCTCTTTCTTTTTTCAAATAAATCAAATGAAAATACTATTATCATTTTTGAAATTCATCTTTAAAAACCTCAACAATTTACACACAGGCTTTGGAGTTGATAAGTTGTTAGCAACTGCAAAATTATCGGCTGCACCGGCCTTTTTTATTGTTATTTGGGAAGGATTTTCAAAATGGTACATCGTAAATCAATGGTTTATGGTTTTTGTATTTGTAGCAATCATAATTGATCACATTCTTGGATCAATAGTTCATAGATTCTGGAAAAATGACTGGTCAAATTGGGAAAATCTGAAAGGACTTCTCATAAAATTAGGTTCAAGCATTGCCGGATATTCAATTTTCATAATGATTCACGAAATTCTCAAAGATGTACCCTTTGTAGCTCAATATTTTAAAGTAGTAATTCAATTGATGGTCTTCATTTATCCGGCCGGTTCAGCACTGGGAAACCTCAGTATTATGACAGGCGGGAAATTCCCATCAAAAGGTATGATTGATCGAATAAAAGGATTTCAGGATAACTTGGAACTTGACAATTTTAAACAGAAAAGCAATGAAAACAATACTGATAATTCTTAGTGTATTTCTTCTACTTGGTTGTAGAACAAAAGTCATTAAAAAAGAAAAATTGAAGTCTGAAGAATCGACAGAAATTCAAATTGACAAAAAAACTGATTCACTTCAACAAAAAAAAGAAGAAAAAAAAGAAGTCAAGAAATCAGAAATCTCTGAACAAAAAAAAGATTCTTCAACTGAAATAGAAGTAACCGGAAAAGCCGAAACCGGTAAACCAATTGAAATATATGATATTCAGAACGGAGACACACTTCAGACAGTCAAAGTTACCGGCAATGCAGATGTTCACATAAAGACCAAACGGTCAAATTCTGAAAATAAAAAAAAGGAAAATTCAGAATTCATATCTGAAAATCTACTTGAAAAGTATGCGAGAGCTGCTGTGAAAGAAAAGAATTTAGTCAAGGCCGGAAAGACTATCAAAAATACCGCAAAGGACTTAAAAGTCACAGATACCTCAACTGGTATTTATATTACGGCAATTGTCTTAGGAGCGGTCGCAATTATAATGTTCTTCATATTCATTTACTTCAAAAAAAATAAAAAGCAATGAAAAATACATCACAATACATTCTAAAATTCGGTGTACCAACTCCAAACGGAACCGGCTACCTTACACAGATTGATTTGCCATTTCCTTTGCGTATTGCTTGGGATAAAAAAACGTTTGTAAAAAAGATTACCTGCAATAAAGCAATTGCCGAACCTTTGAAAAATGTTTTTGCCGATATCCTGAAGGCGTACGGCTACGAAAAAATCAAAGAATTAGGAATAGATCTTTTTGGAGGTTGTTTTAATTTCAGACAGCAGCGCGGCGGCACAAATTATTCCGTTCACGCGTGGGGTTTGGCAATCGATCTGGATCCGGAACGAAACCAACTCAAAGAAACTTCCAAAACGGCCCGCTTTGCACGTCCAGAATACAAGGAAATGATTGATATCTTCTACAAACACGGTTTTGTTTCATTAGGCCGCGAGAAGAATTACGACTGGATGCACTTCCAATGGGATAAATTCTAAATCAATAAAATTAAATATATGTAGAAGCTACTTATCAAATCAAAAGATATCCTGGACACGTTCCGGGATTTTTCTTATCCGTTAACCGGTTTCGCTTCATCACAAAATAGATGTGTGAAGTACGATTTCTTATTAGTTTTACTGTCTTCAAATATTTCAGTCTGGAATCTAATCTTAAACTCCCAGTAATCCCATTTTCGGATTCCCATTTGATAGGGGTTGAAAGTACAATGAACCTCAAAATGTTGTTTTTTAGGATCTCCATAGAATTCGACGATCACACTTTTATCGGTGGGTTCAATTGATTCGCGAATGGTAGCTTTAAGTTTCATATTACAAATCTCAAAAAAATAATTATTAAAAAAAAATAAAAATATTTTAAATAAAGTTTGCATTATACAAACTTTATTTTGTATATTTGTATAACAAAAGCAAAGGGGTTCTTAATATTAACGATAACAAAACAAGTTACTAAAATGAAACAATTAATTGATCGAGTTTGGGAATACTCACAAAACAATCCCGAAGGATTTACCTTAAATTTAGAAACTTTTAAACCTGTGAAATTTGGAATATGCGTTGCATATCTTGAAACTCAAGATTCACACGATAGAGAAAGTTTAGAGACAGTAATTAACCACTCAATGCATCATCACAAAATAATCGGAGGTTGGTTAAATGTAGAAAATCAAAAATTCTACTTCGATTCGGTAAGAATCTTTGATAATCCAGATTTAGACAAAGCAATAGAGTTTGCAAAACAACAAAAACAAATTGCAATTTTTGATCTGACATACTTACAAGAAATAACAATTTAACAAAGGGGGCGCAACCCCGCCCCTTTGTTTTTTCTAACTTTAAAATTTACCATAATGATACTATTACATACATTAACCGGCAATGAAGGCGAATTTGTAAAAGAATACAAACCTACCGGAAAGCCTTTGACAACACAAATTAAGTTGAGTAATGGAGATATTTATTTTGCGCCTTCCACTGAATTTATATCAAAGGAGGTGAAAAAGTCAATGCAGAATTATAGAAAGGTAGGGATTGACTTTGAGGTTGAAAATGATGTTGTGAAAGTTTATCAAAAAAAACTGGTCAACGGTTATATTCTCAACCAAAAAGAACTTTATGATCGAGCTAAGGAGCTTTTTCCAAATTCAAAAATTCAGCCGGTTGTATTCAGCTTGGATGTTTCTATTATTGATGAAAAATGGATTGAGAATAAAATGGAAGAATACGGCATCAAAAGAAACGATCTGATCAAGCAATTGGCATTAGATAAGTCTTACATCAGTTTATTATTTGCAGACGAAAATAGTCCACGAAAAATAAACCTATCGAAGCCAATGAAGGCAATGTTCTACTATTACTTTTTGACTTACGAACTAAACCGAGATTTTAGAGAATACCTAAGTCAAAAGGATAATCGCAGTGATTTAGAAAAACTGAAATCAAAAATTGATGAAAATTCTACTCACTATTCAACATAAAAAAAGGCCCCAGTTAATCAGGGCCTTTTTCACGTTCCGGTCTTTACATTTTTCAAATAATCTAATTGCCTTTGATTTCGCTTGACAGTGTAAATTGATGTGGTTTTGTCACTCGTATGAGAAGCTGCAGCTTGAGCCAAATTAAAATCAATAGGGATTACTTTTGCTGAATTTTGTATCGAATCTAACTCATCAAGATACATAGATTTGAAAGCGTAAAAGTCTTCTGTTACTGTAATCACTCTACCTTTTTCATCTTTGATATTCGGGCCGTTCTTTACATATTTATACCATTTGCGCGTAATCCTTTTTTCAGATACTTTCTGTTTTCCAGGAACCTGATCCACGGAAAAAAGATAATCATCATCTGATTCACATAAGGAAGTTATTTCCTTCCAATATTTTAATGATTGAATATTAATTGCTTTTGTAACCCATTTATATGATGCTCCTTTTCGAATTTGCATAATATATTCTTGAGCTTCAATATTAACGTGTTTTCTCTGAATCCTAAACATCTCAGATGACCGGGATCCTGATCTATAAAAAATTTCTTTGTACCTGAAAAAATTGTAATGATTATTTTTAAGAAAAACATCTATATATTTCAATTTTTCAGCCGGTATCAACTCCCGGATTTTAGGATCGATTTTCTTCTTTGATATATCTCTAACAGGATTATTATCTATGCAGCCACGCTGAACCAATTCTTTGAAAATATCAGACAGATATTGTCTGAATTTATTATAATAGCTTGGTCCTAACTTTAAGCTTTCCAAAGTATCTATTATATGCCAGATTTTAACAGAAGAAATACTCATAAAACTGTATTTCATTTCGTCTAATCCTTTGCAAAATCTATTGATCGCAATTCTGACTTCATTCAAATGTTTTTCGGATCCGGATAATTTTAATCTTCCTTTCTCTAATGCAGATTTGAAATCAGTTGAAGGATTTAAAGAATTAGATTCATCCGGCATAAATACTTCTGTGATCGGATTGTAGTGTTGATTATCCAAAACATCTTCCATTTCAGATATCAAAGCTTTGACAGCCGCCTTTCGTTCTGTTAGAGTTTCAAAAGTTGTATCAACCCGTCTCCGGAATTGTTTTCCGTTCGGTTTTTCAATACTGAATTTGGGATCATAAAATCTACACTCAACATACCATTCAGTAAGAAGATCTGACTTAGATTTTAATGTTGTGTAATTTGTAGGAGATACAAAAAATTGATTCCTTGAGCATCCATTTCTCAATTGAGTTCGTGGAAGCCTTTTCCTGGTTGTTTTCATTTGCAGAATGTTAATGTTACTAATAATGTTACTAATAAACATCTGCTACCAGATTCTTGAAGCTTTTAAAAAGCCAAAGAAACCTTTGTGGGAGTGGTTTCTTTGGCGAGTGGTCCCACTTGGGCTCGAACCAAGGACAACCTGATTATGAGTCAGGTGCTCTAACCAACTGAGCTATAGGACCTCAAAACTTGGTTAAATTTTGTGTTTGCAAAAATAGTACTTTTTCTTTATCTACCAAACTTTTCAAGGTTTTTCTTGACATAATTCTACTAAGACTCCATTGGTTGATTTAGGGTGGAGGAAGACAACTAATTTATTATCAGCTCCTTCTTTTGGTTCCTCGGAGATGAAAATAAATCCTCCTTTTTTTAATCTTTCGATTTCGAATTGGATATTTTCTACGCCAAATGCAATATGATGGATTCCTTCTCCTTTTTTGTTAACGAATTTCGATATAGGACTGTCGGGATTTGTAGCTTCCAAAAGTTCTATTTTGCTCTCTTCAAGTTCATAAAAAGAGGTTGTGACTCCTTCCCTTTCTACGGATTCTTGTTTGTAATTTGGTTTGCCGAGAAGTCGGGAAAACAAATCGTCTGAATCTGAAAGAGATTTGACAGCAATTCCTAAATGTTCTATTTTCATCTTTATTTGAGTTGATAAATCGTGATTGAAGTAATTAAGTTGGTTAAAATTTTGTGATTCTGAATATTGTAGACAAAACTAAAATTGGAGACCAATCCCCTAGCCCCGATTGACTCTCTTTTTATATTTTTCTATTTGAATCGTCGAAACTCGTTCCTCGTTTTGTAGTGGAAATTTTTTTTTGCGTGGACAAAACGTACTTTTTGATGACAAATCTTGATGCAAAAAAGATTGCAACGGATAGCGGGAAATAGCTCCAAAAAAAAACTTTGTCAAAGATTTGAAACTTTGACAAAGTTGATATTAAATTCTAATTGAATCCTTCGATGATTTTTGAGAAATCTTCAAATTTTAAAGCTGCGCCTCCTATCAAACCACCGTCTACGTCTGGCTGAGAAAAGATTTCCTTAGCGTTGTCGGGCTTCACACTGCCTCCGTAAAGGATGGAAACTTCGTCTGCAACGTCTTTACCATATTTGTCAGCAATCAGACTTCTGATGTAGGCGTGAACTTCCTGCGCCTGCTCGGCAGTTGCCGTTTCTCCAGTTCCGATAGCCCAAACTGGTTCGTAAGCAATTACTACTTTTTTGATTTCTTCTGCGGACAAAGTGAAAAGAGCAGTTTCTGTTTGGTTTTTTACAACTTCGAAGTGCCTTCCAGCTTTTCTTTCTTCCAGTTTCTCGCCGTTGCAATAGATTGGCGTCAAACCTTTATCCAAAAGAGCTTTCACTTTTCTGTTGGCGTGGCTGTCAGTTTCTCCGTGGAAAGTTCTTCTCTCGGAATGTGAAACCAAACTTCCGTCTGCATCTACAGAAGCCAGCATATCTACGGAAATCTCGCCTGTGTAAGCACCACTTGCATATTCTGAAACATCCTGGGCAAAAACTCCCACTTCCCCATTTTTAAAAACTTCTTTAGCTGCTGTAAGGTATAATGCTGGTGGAGCTATGAAAACTTCGCAATTGGTAGTGTTGTTTTTTTTGTATTCTAGAAGCTGAGCCATCAAGTCCTGAGCTTCAGCATAAGTTTTGTTCATTTTCCAGTTTCCTGCGACAATGTTTTTTCTCATTTTAATTTTAATTTAATTTCCAAAGGTTTTTGAGTAGAATGTAGAATTTATGCTCGTCATCGCTCACTTTATTGTCAGCTTTGATAAGGGATTTTGCGAATTGTATGAAGTCTTTTCTTTCCAGCTCTGTAGAATCGTCTTCGAAACACTTAGCGTGGAATTCGAAGTGCTCCTGCCATTGGTCGGAAGTCAATTGTGCAATGATTTCCAGCTCGTCATCCAAATTCAAACGAAATGGGAATTCCTCGGTCATATATTCCTGAACTTTCAGTCCTTCTTCTGGTTTTATAATTCCATCGACTGCGGACAAAATCATCAATAAATGATAGCCGGCAATTGGTTTGTTTGATTTTCTCATTATATAATTATAGATGTTAAATATTAGACTTAAGCGGTTAGACTAATATGAAATTAAGTTTCAAATTTAAGATTATTAATCTAAATAATCTTTTGCTCCCAGTTTCTCTACCACTTTTCCTTTTTCCAGAATCAGAACGAAAGGATTGCTTCTGGCGATGGTTTTGATGGCAATTTCGTCCATCATATAATTAGGGATTTGTTTGTAGAAATCTGGCTGTGTGCTGATTCCGTAAACCTTGGCTTTCTCTGTTAATGCTTTGGTTTGCGTTTTATTTACCAATTCTAAATCTGCTTCTTTTGGTTTGTAAGTAAAAACTAAAACCACTCTTGGTTCTTTCAGAATTTCGTCTGTGAAATTGTTTCCGTTAACGTCTTCCACTTTGAATTTTGAAATCTCAGATTCGTAGCCTTTTTTCACAATTTCGGAAGTTGTTTTGCCTTCTTCGATTTGCCATGTGGTGTCTTTCCAGTATTCTTTGTTGATATACTCGTCCTGATCCACCTTTTTCACTTCGCCAGTTTTGGAATTTTTGAGCGAGTAAAAACTTTTATATTCCGAAGGATTTTTGTTGATTTTGTCTTTTTCAGAAGCCAGATCTGTCCCAATGGAATAAGCTCTGAAATCAATCATCGGCTCGTGGACAATTCCGCTGAACATCACGAAGATCATCATCAAAATAAAAACACCCAACAAAGGTAATTTTCCAAATCTCACTTTCTCGTCTTCTTCTCTCTTTCTGTAAAGAAAAGCCAATATGATTAATAAAACCAAAAGTGTAATATCTTTCCAGAAAGACTGCCAAGGCGTGAATTTCAGTGCATCGCCGAAACAGCCGCAATCTGTAACCACATTATAAAAAGCGGAATAAAAGGTCAGAAAACCAAAGAAAACGCAAAGTGCAGTCAGTGCGTAGATTGTTTCCTTGAGTTTGATTTTCATTAATAGCATAAATCCTAAAACCAATTCCACAACTACCACGATTATGGAAAATACCAAAGCATATTTTTCCAAAAATGGAAGATTGAAAACGGTTGGCGAAAAATACTCTTCCAGCTTGAAAGAAAACCCTTTCAAATCAACGGCTTTTACAAAACCTGAAGCGATGAATATTAGAGCGACAATGTAACGTAGAACTGCTTTCATATTTATAATTGATGAATGATAATTGATAAATGATTTTAGAAAAAATTAATTTTTGAACTTAATCAAACAAAATACCGCATAATTCAGCATATCAAAATAATTGGCATCCAAACCTTCCGACACCAAAGTTCTACCTTGATTATCTTCTATTTGCTTGGTTCTCAATACCTTTTGATAAATCAAATCTGTGATAGACGAAATTCTCATTTCTCTCCAAGCCTCGCCATAATCGTGGTTTTTGCGTTCCATCAGTTCTTTTGCTTTTTTGGCGTAAGAATCGTAAAGTTCAATGGTTTCTTCGGGATTGGCATTCAATTCATCAGAAAAACCTTTCTCCAGCTGGATCAATCCAATGATAGAGTAATTGACAATTGCAATGAACTCATCTTCCTCACTTTCGTCCACCATTTTTACATCTGTCATTTGCAAAGTTCTGATTCTGCTGACTTTAATGTAAATTTGATCGGTGATAGAACTTGGGCGAAGAACGCGCCAGGCGGTTCCATAATCTTTCATTTTCTTTTGAAAAAGCTCTCTGCAAGCCTTGATAATATCGTCAAACTGAGCGGAAGTATTGTGCATAAATCTGTCTAATTGGTCAAAGATACAAATTTACTTGTTTTCAAATTTTGATTGCTATCCAGAAAAATTAACTATTTTTATGACTCTAAAATTTTTTTATGCGATTTGCCACTTCTTTTTTTCTATTATCCTCAGTTTTTATTAATGCTCAACACAAATTGGAACTGACAACAGAAATGGCAAATAAACTTGCCTCGATGCCTATGAAATGCATCAACCAAGAATATCCTAACAAAACAGCACACGTCATTAACTCAGAAAAAGATGCAGTTCTTACCCCAAGAGAACTGCACCCAAGCTTTTACGGTTGTTTCGATTGGCACAGCTCTGTTCACGGACATTGGATGCTGGTGAGATTATTGAGAATTGAACAAAATCTTGAAAATAGAGATAAAATAATATCAGTTTTGGACGAGTCTTTTTCATCTGATAGAGTCAATGCAGAAGCAGAATATTTCACCAAATATCAAGTGGCGCAGAGTTTCGAGAGAACGTATGGCTGGGCTTGGATTTTGAAATTAGATGAAGAACTAGCAAAATGGAATCATCCAAAAGCCAAAATCTGGCATCAAAATTTAAAACCTTTGACCGATGAAATCCTGAGACTTTGGAAAGCATATTTACCTAAACAAACTTATCCAAACCGAACTGGCGTCCATCCTAATACCGCATTTGCAATGAGTTTCGCCATCGATTGGGCGAGGCAAACCGGAGATAAAATATTTGAAAAAGAATTATCGGATAAATCCAAAATTTTCTATTTTAATAATACTAAAACCCCTGCTTATCTGGAACCGGACGGAAGCGATTTCTTTTCTCCGAGTCTGGAAATTGCTGAGTTGATGAGCAGAATCCTGCCTGAGAAAGATTTTGAAAAATGGCTTAATCGGTTTTATGAAAAACGAAGTCTGGAAAATATAGAAATGATTCCTATCATTAGCGATATAGATGATTATCAGACTGTTCATCTTGTTGGACTGTCATTTTCTAAAGCTTGGGCAATGAAAAATATCATCAATGCTTTGCCGGAAAATAATGCTATCCGAAAACAATTCGAAATTGTAAGACGAAAATTCATTGAGAATTCGATTCCAATTATTTTTCAAGGAAATTATGGTGGCGACCATTGGCTGGCGAGTTTTGCGGTTTATGCCCTGACGAAATAAATTAAATCACACCTAATTTTTAGCTCAATTTAAACAATGGAATTTTCTTCAGTTAAATCTAAATCCAAAAATTTTTCAATCAATTGTAAAGGCAGATTGGTGGATTTGTCAAAGCCAAAGCTAATGGGAATCCTGAACCTCACGCCAGATTCATTTTCCGACGGCGGAAAATTCAACAATGAAAAATCAGCTTTGAAACAAGCTGAAAATTTATTAAAAAACGGCGCAACAATTATCGACATTGGTGCACAATCGACAAGACCCAATGCAGAATATCTGAAAGCTAATGAAGAAATCCGAAGAATAGGAAATGTGATTTCACTAATCAAAAAAGAATTTCCGGAAAGTTTGATTTCGCTCGATACCTTTTATTCTGATGTTGTCCAATTTGGTTATGATGAAGGAATTGATCTGGTTAATGACATTTCGGCAGGTCAATTTGATTCTGAGCTTTTGAATACGGTTTCTAAAAGCGGTTTACCTTATATATTAATGCATATGAATCCCACTTATGAATCGATGCACGAGAAAATAAAATTTGATGATATTATAATATCTATTAATCAATTTTTCTCTGAGAAAGTACTGGAATTAAATCAAATAGGTATAAAAGATATTGTTCTGGATCCAGGATTTGGTTTTGGAAAAACACTTAATGACCAATATAAAATGATCGATGAATTTGAATACATTGGCTTTGGAAAATTTCCCGTTCTTGCGGGAATCTCAAAAAAGTCATTTATCTACAAACCTTTGAAAAAAAAACCGAATGAAGTGGATGAAGAGACATTACATTTACATCAAAAATTATTACGGAAAGGTGCCAAAGTAATCAGATTGCATAATCCATCAACTCTAAGATTCTGAATTTTTCATTCTTGGCAGAATCGTTATCTTAAGAAAAGGACAAATTGTCACTCATAAACCATCAATACATCAGTTAAATCTTAATGAATAGTTATTATTTATAAAAATTTGATATTTTTTATGATAATTATTTGGTTATTTCAAAATTATTTAACTAAATTTGAGAGAATTTAAAAAAAATAATTATTTATGAGAAAAATTTTACTTTCTTTATGCTCAGTTGCGGCAGTATTTTCCGCTACCTCATTCCAGGCTCAGACTGTTCTTTTTCAAGACAGCTTTGAAGACTACACCGATTTTGCAATAGCAAACGTTGGTAACTGGACGTTAATCGACGTTGACAACAGCCCATCTGGCGGATTCCAAGGTATCACATTCCCCAATGGCACCGGAACTAACAAGGCATTTCAGGTTTTCAACTCTACAACGACCACACCTGTTCTAACGCCTACTACCACTTCTAACTGGACTGCAAGGACAGGTCAAAAGGCAATGGCTTCCTTTTATCTTAACAGCGGAGCATCCAATAACGACTGGCTAATCTCTCCCAAAGTACAATTGACAGCAGGCGCTGGAGCTTCATTGAGCTTTTGGGCAAAAAGCTGTGATTCGACCTATGGAGCAGAAAAATTTACAGTCTTAGTCTCTACTACAGGAACTGATATTGCAAACTTCACAGCAATAGCACCTGTTACAACGACACCGGCTGACATTACTTGGAAAGAGTACACCTATAATCTGAATGCTTATGCAGGACAGCAGATTTATGTTGCTATTCAATGTACTTCCACAGATCAATTTGGTTTTGCAGTAGATGATTTCAAAATCACGAGTACTGCTGCTCCGACTACAGCACCTAACTGTTCAACCCTAACCTCTCCTGCAAATGCAGCAACAGGAGTAGCTGTTGCACCAACTTTATCTTGGGCAGCATCGGCCGGAGCAGATTCTTATGATGTCTATTTTGGCACAACTGCCAACCCAACAACCTTAGTTGGAAATGTTACTACAACAAGTTATACAGGCAGTTCTAACCTAGCTCTTAACACTACATACTACTGGAAAGTGGTTCCTAAAAACACAGTTGGCCCAGCTACAGGTTGTTCCGAGTTTTCATTCACAACTACAGCAACAGTATCATATTGCGGTCCGCTAGTTTATTCCAGCGGTGTAGAACCTATCACATCTGTTGTATTTGGAGGAATGACCAATACTTCAGCGGCAACTACCGGTGGAACTGCACACGAATTTTTCTTAGACAAAGTAGCCCAAGTAAGTCAAGGGGGAACTTTCGAAATCAAGTTGAAGGGTAATACAGACGGAACAGCCTATACAAATAAATTCATTGTATTTATTGACTGGAATCAAGATGGCGACTTCTTGGATGCTGGTGAAACATATTTTGACACAGCTGCCACTACTATTCAAGTAACTGGATCCACCGGTACAGATGCTAAAGAAGCTGTTGGAAATATTTTAGTTCCTTCTAATGCTGTTTTAGGTAATACAAGAATGAGAATCAAGAAAAACTTCGGATCATCTACATTCTATCCAAACCCTTGTTTTTCTGCTGGAACACTTGCAGTAGGAGCCAATACAGGATTTGGACAAGCAGAAGATTACACAGTAAATGTTGGACCTACTATGGCGGTTTCTGAAACTTCAAAATCTAATATCAAATCCTATCCAAATCCAGTTAAAGACATTTTCAATATCGAGGCTCAGGGGAAAATCAAATCAGTCCAAGTATTTGATATTGCAGGTAAGCAGATATTTACAAAAGATATGAATGAAGTGAAATCTCAAATCGATTTTAGCAAATTATCTTCTGGCGTTTATCTCGTAACAGTTGTATTGGAAGATGGCTCAAAATCTTCCACAAAAGTGATTAAGAAATAATTTAATTTCCTTTAATAAATTTAATCCCGCTCGACATTAGCGGGATTTTTTTATATTATCTATTTGTAGTTTGGAAAAAAGTTGTACTTTTGCAACTCGAATTTTTAATTAATAAATTAACATTATGAACAATTACGAAACTGTTTTCATTTTAACTCCCGTTCTATCTGATGCTCAGGTGGAGGAAGCAGTGAAAAAATTTGAAGATCTATTAACTTCAAACAATTGCGAAATCGTTGCCAAAGAAAATTGGGGACTTAAAAAATTGGCTTATCCTATCCAATTGAAAAAGAATGGGTTTTATACTCTAATCGAATTCAAAGGTGAAGGTAATGTGGTTGCTGATCTAGAAACTGCTTACAAACGTGATGAGAGAGTTATCCGTTATTTAACGACTAAACTTGACAAACACGCTTTGGAATATGCAGTAACAAGAAGAAGCAAAATAAAATCTGCTAAAGCTTAATTATTAACCTTTTAAAATTTTAAAATCATGGCAATAGATGATATGGCAAAACAAGCCTCTGCAGGAGGTGAATCTGAAGTGAAGTTTCTTACTCCACTTGATATCAATACAAAAACAGACAAAAAGTACTGTAGATTCAAAAAATTTGGGATTAAGCATGTAGATTATAAAGATGCTGACTTCCTTTTACAATTCGTAAACGAACAAGGTAAAATCTTACCTAGAAGATACACAGGAACTTCTCTTAAATATCAAAGAAAAGTATCTGCAGCTATCAAAAGAGCAAGACATTTAGCTCTTATGCCTTACGTAGCGGATCTTTTGAAATAAGACAAAAAATTGCAAATAGCCATTAGCAAATCGCTTTTGGCTTTTTGTTGCTGAATAAATCAATTAATTCTAACTGTTTTAGATATTAGCTTTTAGCGTTCAGATATTAGATTTTCTAATTCTCAATTCTAACCTCTAACTTCTAAAATCTAAACAAGACAACAACAATGGAAATTATCCTAAAACAAGACGTAGAAAACTTAGGACTTGAGTTTGATACAGTAAACGTAAAACCAGGTTACGCACGTAACTTTTTATTACCTCAAGGTTTTGCTCTTTTGGCAACTCCTAAAAACAAAGCTGCTCTAGAAGCTACTTTGGAAGCTAGAAAAGAAGAAGAAGCTAAATTGATCGCTACAGCAAACGGTGTTGTAGACCAATTGAAGAAAACTTCTGTTACTATCGCTGCGAAAGTTGGTGCTGGTGATAAATTATTTGGTTCTATCAACAATGCGGATCTTGCTGCTGCATTAGAAAAAGCAGGTGTAAACGTTGATAAAAAATACATCAAAATCCCTGGAAATACAATCAAGAGAACTGGTAAATTCTCTGCAGTTGTAAGACTTCACAGAAATGTAGAATACAGCTATGAGTTCGATATCGTTTCTGATGCGCCAGTAGAAGCTCCAAAACCAAAGGCTGCTCCTGCTAAAGTTGAAGAAACTCCAGCTGAAGAAGCTTAGTTGAATTAACTTTCAAGACATAAAAAAAACCATTCTAAAAATTTAGAATGGTTTTTTATTTTAGTGATTTACGATTTTGTAGATTTCCACGCGTTAAAAAAATCCTTTACCTTTTGAAGGCTGTAACCACTTCCCTCTTCCAAAACCGAACTGTCTTGCGTATGAATCAATTTTCCGTTTTCATCTAAAACCATAAAAACTGGGTAGCCGAATTTTTCACCGGGATTATCATATTTAGAAAATATTTTTTCATTCTTATTTTCCGGAGACCAATTGAGATGATAATAAATAAAATATTTATCAACTATCTGTTTCAACTCAGGCGTCTGTTGAACATAATTATTAAATCTTAAACACCAGATACACCAGTTTCCTCCAGCTTGAATAATGACATTTTTATGTTCTTTCTTCGCTAATTTTACCGCATTTTGAATATCTAATTCTGCATTAGCTTCTGGATGATAAGGTTTCGGTAATTTCGCTTTTTCTTCTGCAGCGGCTTTTTTCTTTGCTTCGATCTGTTCTTTACTCATTGGTGGCGATACCGTTTGAGCTGTAGCTACAGAAAACAGCAAAAGACTTCCAACAAGTAATATATTCCTACAATATTTTTTCATTATTACAGATAATTGATTTATTAAACATCAAAGTTAATCAAATTTTCAGCCATTTTTCAGTATATTTGCCAATATTCATCATACATTGAATCAATTTTTATTCAGCATATTACTACTGATTTCCAGATTACCAATTAAAGTATTGTATTGGTTTTCCGATATAATGTTCTTTCTCAATTTTTATATCATCGGATATAGAAAAGAAGAGGTTTTGGATAATTTGAGAAACTCTTTTCCGGAAAAGTCTGAAAAGGAGATCAAAGAAATTTCAAAAAAATACTTTTCCAACTTCTGCGATTATCTGGCAGAGATGCTAAAAGCCTTTACCATTAGCGAAACGGAATCCCGTGTAAGAATGCAACATCTGAATCAAGACATTTTTCACGAAGCTAAAGCTAATGGCAAAAATATCATACTTCTTTCTGGTCACGTTTTCAATTGGGAATGGTTTAATGCGCTGACGGCAACAATTCCTCAGACGAAAAGTTATCCCGTTTACAGAAAAATGAGTAACAAATTCTGGGAACAAAAAATCAGAACAATTCGATCTAAATTTAACAACAGTCCTTTGGAAGCCAGCGAGGTCATTAAACATATTTTTCGAAATCCGAACGACGGCAATTCTATTTATATGTTTGTTGCCGATCAAACACCACACGTCTCTCAGGTCAATTACGGTTTGAAATTCCTGAATCAGAGAACGCCTGCTTTCATTGGTTATGATAAATTATCTACCAGAATGGATATGGTTTTCATCTATTGTGAAATGAAAAAAGTCAAACGTGGATTTTATCAGGTTAATTATCATCAAATCTACCCAGATGGAGAAAAATTTGTAGAGCACGAAGTTGTTAAAAAATTCCACAGTTTGCTTGAAAATACAATCAGGAAAAGACCAGACAACTGGCTGTGGTCACACAGAAGATGGAAATATAAAGACGCTATAAAAACCTACGAAGAATAATGACTGTAGCCATCGTAATCTTAAACTGGAACGGCAAAAATTGGCTTGAGAAATTCTTACCATATACTTTAAACAATTCTCGTCAAGCAGAAATCTATGTCATAGACAACGCTTCTACAGATGACTCTGTCGCTTATTTGAAGAGACTATTTCCAACTGTCAAAATTATTCAAAATCCATCTAATTCGGGTTTCGCAAAAGGTTATAATGATGGTTTGAAATCCATAAAAGCAGATATCTACTGTCTGCTGAATTCTGATGTAGAAGTCACCGAAAATTGGATATCACCTATCACAAAATTATTTTCTGAGAATCCAGACATTGCAGCCATTCAACCGAAAATTTTAGATTTTAATCAGAAGAACAAATTCGAGTTTGCGGGTGCTGGTGGAGGTTTGATAGATAATCTGGGGTATCCTTATTGTCGAGGAAGAGTATTTGATGATATCGAAACAGATAACGGACAATACGATGATGAAACCGAAATTTTCTGGGCTTCTGGCTGTTCATTGTTTATCAGGTCAGAAGATTTTTGGAAAATGAATGGTTTTGATGAGAGATTCTTCGCCCATCAGGAAGAAATCGACCTATGCTGGCGATTGAAAAACACAGGAAGAAAAATTTATTATACAGGTAAATCTAAAGTTTACCACGTTGGAGGCGGAACTTTAAACAAACAAAATCCACAAAAAACATATTTGAATTTCCGAAATAATCTGACAATGCTACTGAAAAATCTTCCAGCGTGGAAGGTATTTTTCATTCTACTTTTCAGACTAAATTTGGATGGTTACGCAGCATTTTATTTGGCTTATAAAAACGGATGGAAACATCTGTGGGCAGTTTTCAAAGCGCACGTTGGCTTTTATTGGCAACTTCCTAGATCTATCAGTCTAAGACAAAAGAATCAAATCGACCCATATTATCAAACAAAATGGTTAATGTTTAAGCATTTTCTAGGCTCTAAGAACACTTAATTAATGGATTTTATCGCATTAGATTTTGAAACGGCAACTCACGAAAAAAATTCTGCTTGCGAATTGGGTATTTGCATAGTTGAAAATGGTCAAATCAAGGAAACCAAATCTTGGTTGATAAAGCCGCCATCGTTTCCTTACTTCAATTATCATAATATGGCTGTTCACGGGATTACGCCAGAAGACGTGCAGCATGCCCCAACATTTGCAGACGTCTGGTATGAGATAGAGGGCTTGATGTACGGCAATTTGATTATTGCTCATAATGCAGCTTTTGATGCCAATGTTTTACGAGGTTGCTTGGATCATTATGGCTTTTTCAAACCAAACATGAATTATCTGTGCAGTATTGGTGTTGCCAAAAAAGCTTGGAAAGATTTGAAAAGTTATGGCCTAAAAAGTTTGGCAGAGCATCATCAGATCAATTTTAATCATCACCGTGCCGATGCTGATGCAGAAGTGTGTGCTAAGATTTCTCTCTTGAGTTTCGAAAGACTTTTCATCACAAGAAATGAAGAAGTTCGAGATGTTTTTCACAAAAAAATCAAACTTCTTTAGTTACCATTCTAATTGCTCAAAACCTCTGAAACCAAAGTAAATCTTGGTATATCAACTAGGAATTTCTCTTTTCCAAAACTTTCAAATTGGTAAGAGCCCTCCATATTTCCCACACCAGATTTTAGAATCACGTTGGAAAAATAAGTGAAAGTTTCGCCCGCGCCAAGAACTGGAGTTAAGCCAATCACACCCGCCCCTTCTACTTCTGTAAAACCAAATCCCAAATCATAAATCATCCATCGTCTTGTGAGAAGTTTTACCGTATCGGAACCAAGATTCTGAATTTCAATGTGATATTTGAAAACAAAACGATTTTCAGAAGGATAACTGTTGAAAGTATCATATTCAGCCCTAACGCTGACTTTTATATCGGACGTAATTTTTGACACCATTTTTATGAATTTAGAAATAAAATACAAATATCTAGCCGAATATTGGATTGAAATAGAATGACTTTGTTAAATCACAATCAATAATAATTTGATTTTATTCAATCGGTTAATTTTCATAAATTTGTGTATCTAAAAAAAGTAAAAAGAAAGAAATGAATTCCTACAAAAATCCATTGGAAGAACGATATTCCAGTGAAGAAATGCTGTTTAATTTTTCGCACAACAATAAGTTCCGGACTTGGAGACAGCTTTGGGTTGCCCTCGCCGAAATTGAAAAAGAACTTGGTCTCGACATTACCGATGAACAAATTGCAGCTCTGAAAGCCAATGTAGAAAATATTGATTACCAAATTGCTGCCGAATACGAGAAAAAATTTCGACACGATGTAATGGCTCACGTTCACGCTTATGGCGATGTGGCTCCAGCAGCAAAAGGAATTATTCATTTAGGAGCAACTTCGGCTTTTGTAGGAGACAATACCGATTTAATTCAGATTCGTGATGGACTTTTAATTTTAAAGAAAAAGCTAGTGAACGTGATGAAAAGTTTGTCAGATTTTGCCATTCATTACAAAGATTTGCCCACTTTAGGATTTACTCACTTTCAGCCTGCTCAGCTCACAACGGTGGGGAAAAGAGCGACCCTTTGGTTACAGAGTTTGGTTCTAGACATCGAAGAGCTTGATTTCTTCTTAGAAACATTGAGATTCAGAGGGGTAAAAGGAACTACCGGAACTGCTGCAAGTTTTTTGGAACTTTTCAACGGAGATTATGCCAAAGTAAAGCACTTGGACAAAGAATTGTCTAAAAGATTTGGTTTCGAGAAAGTTTTTGGGGTTTCCGGACAGACATACGACCGTAAAATTGACGCAAAAGTTGTCGCTTTATTAGGAAATATTGCTCAATCTGCACATAAATTTACCAACGATTTACGTTTGCTTCAAAATTTAAAAGAAGTTGAAGAACCATTTGAGAAAAACCAAATCGGTTCATCGGCAATGGCTTACAAGCGTAATCCTATGAGAAGTGAAAGAATTGGAGCTTTGGCAAAATATGTAATGTCTTTAACGACAAGTTCGGCAATGGTTGCTTCAACACAATGGTTTGAAAGAACTTTGGACGATTCTGCCAATAAAAGATTAACCATTCCACAAGCATTTTTGGCAGTAGATGCCATTTTATTAATTTGGAATAATATTATGAACGGAATTGTGGTATATCCCAATAGAATCAACAAACATATTATGGAAGAATTGCCTTTTATGGCAACGGAATACATCATTATGGAAGAAGTGAAAGCCGGAGGTGACCGTCAGGAAATCCACGAAATCATAAGAGTTCATTCGATGGAAGCATCCAAAAAAGTGAAAGAAGAAGGAAAAGAAAATGATTTAATTGAAAGAATTTTAAATGATCATTCATTAAAATTAGATAAATCGAAGCTCAAAGAAGTTTTGGATCCTAAAAACTTTATCGGTTTTGCACCAATACAGACGGAAGAATTTATTGCAAATGAAGTTCAGCCGATTATTGATGCCAACAAAGATTTGATAGGATTAGAAGCCGATCTTAAAGTATAATAGGTATGCAGTCCTTTTGGGCTGCATATTTTTTTATAAGATTTGATTTGATAGAGATAGCGGTTCTACGGACTGCAACGTTATTACAATAAATTTTCTACACAGATAAGATTTAACGGAATCAACTTGAAGAATTGTGATATTAATAAACATTCCAGAGGAATGTCATCTGTGTAGATAATAAATAAAGAGGCGTTTGCAGTCCGTAGGACTATTATCTGTGTAGTAGTAGTAGCAATAAATTAGCGTATGAATTTATATTCCGTATGAATTTATATTCCGTAGGAATTTATATTCCGTAGGAATATTATCTGTGTAGTAGCAATAAATTGGCGTATGAATTTATATTCCGTAGGAATATTATCTTTGTAAGACGATGAAAATAAAATTTTATGCCAAACACATACACACAAATTTACATTCAGGTTGTTTTTGCTACAAAAGGGCGTGAGATTAAGATTAAATCAGAGGTAAAAGATGAGATTGAAAAATATATTTGTGGAATATTCAGCAATAAAAAACAAAAAGTGTTAGCTATTTATGCAAATCCAGACCATATCCATATCTTCTTCAGTTATAAGAATTTGCAGATAACAATTCCTGAATTAATTAAGACGGTTAAAGTAGAATCCACAAATTTCATTAATGATAAGAAATTATGTTTAGGAAAATTTTTCTGGCAGGAAGGTTACGGAGCTTTTTCTTATGCGAAAAGCCAGAAAGATAAAGTTGTAAATTATATTCAGAATCAGGAAAAGCACCATTCGAAGAAAGCTTTCAGAGAAGAATATATGGAGATGCTGAACGCATTTGAAATTGAATTTAAGAATGAATATTTATTTGAATTTTACGATGAATTGAATTAATTTTTATTGTAAAATAATTTTTTAATAAAAAAATAGCAGTCCTGCGGACTGCGCCATTGACCGAAATTGGATTTTTCTACACAGATATGATTCCTAACGGAATCCTCTTTAAAATTATAATGAATATCATTCCGTAGGAATGTTATCTGTGTAGTAAGAATGCAAATAAATATGAAATCCGCAGTCCGTAGGACTGCTATCTAATCAATGTATTGCTGATTTAAAATCAACCCGTTGATTAATAAAAAAAAATTAAATAAATCTAAATAAAAACTGACATCTAATGTCTCAAAACAAAAGAATTTTCGTAGAAAAAAGAGGAATTTTCGATGTAGAAAGTCCGCAACTATTTGATGAAGTAAAAGCGGTGGTTTCATCGGTTCAAAACGTGAAAGTGTACAATATTTACGACATTTTTGGTTTAAATGATGGCGAATTTGAAAAAGTAGTCAACAGAACATTTGTGGATCCAGTTACCGACATTCTTCACGAAGAAAACCCCGCAAAAAGTATCTTTTTTGCAATGGAATTTTTACCCGGACAATACGACCAAAGAGCCGATTCTGCACAACAATGCATCGCTTTACTCACTGGAAGTGAAAAATCTAAAGTTAGAAGCGGAAAACTCATCGAGTTTGAAGGCATTTCCGAATCTGATTTAGCAAAAATCAAAGACTTACATATCAATAAAGTGGAATCTCAGGAAAAAGATTTGTCGATTTTAGATATTCCTGCGGAAGAAACACCATCGAAAGTTTTAACTCACGAAAATTTCAATTCGTATAATTCGGAGGAATTAGAGAAATTCTATAATTCTCACGGTTTTGCGTTAGGTTTGGACGATTTAAAATTCATTCAGGAATATTTTAAATCCGAACAAAGAAATCCTACAGAAACCGAACTTAAAGTTTTAGACACGTACTGGAGCGATCACTGTCGTCACACAACATTTGAAACAGAATTGTCTAATATCGAGTTCGAAGGACAGTTTAAACATACATTGGAAACCATTTTCAATGATTACATCGAAAAAAGAAAATTCTTAGGACGAGAATTGAAACCTATTTCCTTAATGGATTTGGCAACCGTTTGCGGAAGATATTTCCATAAAACAGGTCAGTTGGAAAATTTGGTAGTTTCTGACGAGATCAACGCCTGTACAATCCAAATTGAAGCGGAATACGACGGTAAAAAAGAACCGTGGTATTTATTATTCAAAAACGAAACCCACAATCACCCGACTGAAATTGAACCTTTTGGTGGGGCTTCAACGTGTTTAGGCGGTGCGATCAGAGATCCTTTGTCTGGGCGTTCTTTTGTTTTCCAAGCGATGAGATTGACGGGTGCTGCTGATGTTTTGGAACCGGTTGATAAAACATTACCAGGAAAATTGCCTCAAAAAACAATCACGAAACAGGCGGCAAACGGATATTCCTCTTATGGGAATCAAATCGGTTTGGCGACAACAATGGTTTCTGAAATCTACGACGAAGGCTACAAAGCCAAAAGAATGGAAGTTGGTTTCGTTGCCGGAGCCGTTCCTGTGGATTGCGTAAGACGTGAAAAACCTGCAAATGGTGATTCAATCATTATTTTAGGAGGAGCAACAGGTCGTGACGGAGTTGGAGGTGCAAGCGGAAGTTCGAAAGAACAGGACGAAACTTCTATCCACACGATGAGTTCTGAAGTTCAGAAAGGAAATGCCGTTGAAGAACGTAAAATCCAGAGATTGTTCAGAAATCCTGAAGTGACGAGACTGATTAAAAAATCAAACGATTTTGGAGCGGGAGGAGTTTCCGTGGCAATTGGCGAAATCGCAGATTCTTTGGAAATTAATTTAGATGTTTTACCTTTAAAATATGAAGGGTTGAACGGAACCGAGCTTGCTATTTCCGAATCTCAGGAAAGAATGGCGGTTGTGGTTGAACCAAAAGATAAAGAACAGTTCATCAAATTCTGTGAAGCTGAAAATATTGTTGCTGTAGAAGTGGCAAAAGTGACAGATTCGGGAAGAATGCAGATGTTCTGGAAAGGCGATAAAATTGTTGATCTTTCAAGAGCATTTTTAGATACAAATGGCTGTTCAAAAAGTCAGGAAGTTAAAATTACCCATCTTAATGAACTAAAAGAAGAGAATTTAACATTTAATGAAGAGAATTTCCTAAAGATTTTAAGTGACAAAAATGTTGCTTCTCAAAAAGGATTGCTGGAAATGTTCGATTCATCAATTGGTGCAACTACGGTTGCGATGCCTTTGGGTGGAAAATATCAGCAGACTTTGATGGAAGGAAGTGTTCAGACATTGCCAATCATTGGTGCAAAAGATATTGAAACCGTTTCTCTGGCGAGTTGGGGATTCGATGCTGAAATTTCAAAGCAAAACTCACTTTTAGGTGCTTCTTATGCTGTTGTAGAAAGTGTTGCTAAGATCGTTGCAATGGGTGGCGATTACAAAAACATCAGATTCAGTTTTCAGGAATATTTTGAAAAATTAGGTCAGAATCCTGAAAAATGGGGAAAACCTTTGGCTTCATTGTTGGGAGCTTACGATGCGCAAATTAATTTCGGTTTGGCAGCGATTGGTGGTAAAGATTCAATGAGCGGAACCTACCAAGATCTGAATGTGCCGCCAACGTTGATTTCGTTTGCTTGTGCTAATGGAGAAAAGAAAAATATCATCTCTCCCGAATTTAAACAGGCAGGAAATAAACTCTATTTCTTCAATCATATCCCACAAGAAAAAGGACTTCCAAACTATGATAAATTGAAAGACGTTTACGAACTTATTTTCGAAAATATCAAAGCTGGAAAAGTGGTTTCTGTGAAGACTGTAAAAGAAGGCGGTGTTGCGGTTGCGTTAGCTAAAATGAGTTTCGGAAACCGATTGGGTGCTGAAATTACAGTAGATGAAAAATTATTATTAACTAAAAATATCGGAAGCTTAATCATCGAATCTAAAGAAGAATTAAGCTCTGTAAATCTTCAATTCATTGGAAAAGTGGTTGCGGATGAATTTTTAACCATCAACAATCTTCAAACTTCCATCCTCCAGCTTCTCGCTTCCAACAGCAACACCTTCGAGAATCTTTTCCCAACAGTTGAAAAAGAAAAAATAACGGTTGAAATTGATTCAACATTAAATTCAATCTACCCTAGAAATATCGTCATTAAGAAACACGGAATCGCTCAGCCAAAAGTATTTGCGCCTGTTTTCCCGGGAACAAACTGCGAATACGATACCTTGAACGCTTTCGCAAAAGAAGGCGCTGCAATCAGCAGTTTACCTTTAATCAACATCAATCACCAATTGTTGGATGAAAGCATTGATGCTTGGGTTGAAGAAATCAAAACTTCTCAGATTCTGGCTTTCTCAGGAGGTTTCTCGGCGGGAGACGAGCCGGACGGTTCTGCAAAATTCATTGTCAATGTGTTGAAAAACGAGAAAATGAGAAATGCTGTTCACGAATTGCTCCACAGAGACGGAATGATTATCGGGATCTGTAACGGTTTTCAGGCGTTGGTGAAATCCGGATTATTGCCTTACGGAAGAATCAAAGATTTGGATGAAAATTCACCGACGTTGGCTCACAACGCGATCAGAAGACATATTTCCCAGATGGTCAACGTAAAAGTCGTCAATGACGAATCGCCTTGGTTGAAAGGAATGAAAGATCAGGTTTTCACCATTCCTATTTCTCACGGAGAAGGACGTTTTATGGCTTCTGAAAGTGAAATTCAAAAGCTGTATGAAAACGGACAAATTGCCACACAATATTTAGACTTAGAAGGAAATATTGCTCACGGAATGCCGTTCAATCCCAATAATTCTTTATTCGGAATTGAAGGAATCACAAGTCCTTGCGGAAAAATATTCGGAAGAATGGGACATCCGGAACGTTTTGCAGAGGGCTTGTTTAAAAATATTCCAACAGCAAATTATCATAATATCTTTAAAAATGGGGTGGAATACTTTAAATAAGCTTTTTTACGCATAGCGCACTTTTATTAGTCAATTATTTTTTAAAATGCAGAATTAAGTAAGAATTTTATCTGTGTTAAATAAATAATCTATTTAAAATTTGGCAGCCAGAAAAGGCTGCTTTTTTATTTTATCTCGGAAATATAATATTTGTGGAATTAAAAAATTAATTTTACAAAAAACAATAGTGTAAATCCATTGAAAAATGTATAAAGAAAAAAACAATTTCTATTTTTCTTACAAACGATTGATTTTCGTCTTTTGTTTTTTTTATTTTTTTTCGGCAAATTCTCAGGAACCATTTTTAAGGAAAACATCATTTTTAGAAGGCCTGCCTTCTGACGTGGTTTATGATATGTATGTGAGTAAAGAAGGCCTACTCTATTTGGGAACTGATAAAGGTTTAGTTTCCTATGATGGTGTACATTTCACGTTATTTCCGTTTGATAAAAATCTAAGCAGCTCTGTTAATTCTATTCAGGAAAATGAAAAAGGCATTATTTATTGCAAAAATTTTTCAAATCAGATTTATTATCTCCAAAATGAGCAATTGCATCTGGATCAAGATTTTAATAGTTTAATTACGAAAAATAAATTATCCGTTGTAGAGTTTAGTGTGTTGGGAAATGAAAAAATACTTTTAACCACCAATAAGCTATATAGCTTCAAGCATCATAAACCATCATTAATCTATAATTCCACAAGCCAAATTGCTAAGAATTATTTCTTTCATATTACTTATAATTCTACAAATAAATCATTCTACATTTCCTCCTTACAAAGTATTTTAGTTTTTAAAAACAGAAAACTAGTTGAAGAAAAAAAAACAGATATAAGTCAAAAAATTCTTGAAATTCATAACGGTAAAGTCTGTTTTATCTCAAAAGTTGATAAAAATAAGATTGATGTGTCTGGAAAAGACATTAATCTGAAAAATTTGGGCTCTACTACTCTAAATAAACTGATTAGTTTCGGCTCTGAGCTATGGGTGTGTTCCAACGACGGTATTTTTGAAATAGATACTTCGGCTAATTTAGCCAGAAATAGATTTTTAAAAGGAAAAAGAATCTCGGATATTGTGAAAGATAAAGAAGGGAATCATTGGATTAGCACATTGGACAATGGTCTGTTTTTAATGCCAGATAAAAACTTCAGGAGTCTGAATTTTTTGCAGTCGGAAGAACAAAAGAAACCCAATTTTTCCAGGCTGAAAATTGCTAAAAATGGTCACTTTTTTGTTGCAACATCCACTGGAAGTGTCTATGAATTGGATAAAAACGGAAATCAGTTGTTGAAATACCAATCAGAAAACAATCACGAAATAGAATTCATAACATTATATAAAGACTTTATTTTAACGTCTGCTTGTATTTTTAGGGTGGGAAATCCAGTGCCCATTTCTGACATAAAAATGTATTTCGGGAAAGATATTGTGGTTGATCACCTTGGAAATTATGTGAATGCATCACCATTTTATGCAGGATTGATGGCAAGCGATTTAAATTCAAATTTGATAGTTCCGAATAATTTTGAACATTTTCGAAAGATTAAATTAGGAAAAAACACCAGCTTTTTAAGTTTTAGAGATCATAGGGCACGCGCTGTTTTTTTTGATACAAATACGCATTTCTATTATGTAGCTTATGCTGATGATTTGTATTGTTATGATAGTAAGGGAAAGGTTAGAATCATAAAATTTCCTGATAATGAGCCTATTATTGCTTCGGAGATTAATCAGGATACTCACGGAAACTTGTGGATTGCTACATTACAAAAAGGTGTCATTCAGCTCCAAAACAACAAAGTCATTACACACTTAACCACTAAAAATAAACTATCTAGTAACAATTGCAGAAGAATCGAAATAGACAAAGACAAATTATGGATTTTGAATGATAAAGGTATTGAAACATATAATTACAGAACAAAAGAAGTAAAAAATGCCAGCGCCAATCTATGTATGAAGGGCATCACGGTAAACGATTTTGTGGTAAATGACAACACTGTTACTTTTGTTACCAATGAAGGTGTATTTTATGCCAATAAAAATATTGTAGACCAATCTCCAACCCCTCGATTTTCAGTCACAAATATTTGGATAAACCATAAAAAAGTTCCTGTTAGAAATGATATGGTCTTAGACTATGACAATAATACACTTCAGATCGATTTCAAAACTATTTTTTTTAAAAGCTTAGGTGATTACAGCTATGAATATCGGATAAAAAACAACTCTGAAAATTGGAACAGTTTACCTTCTCAAGCCACAAATGTAAAGTTTGAATCATTGAAGTACGGCAATTACATTTTTCAGATTCGACTGAAATATGGCAATAAAACAAGCGAAATAAAAGAACTCCGTTTTGAGATAAACAAACCATTCTGGCTGCAATGGTGGTTTACTGCTTTAGAAATTCTGGCCTTAGGTATCGTTATTTACAAGGTTAATAAAAGAGCAGTTTTAAGAACTAAAAAGAAACAGGAAATAAAAGAGCAACTGGCATTATCCCAGATTACGGCTTTGCGATCACAAATGAATCCACACTTTATGTTTAATGTTCTAAACGCTGTTCAGGGGTTAATTTATTCTAACCAAAAAAGCAAAGCAAGTGACTATTTGGGTAAGTTTTCCGATTTGATGCGGAAGATATTAGAAGCTTCTGATAAAAAAGAAATTGCCATAGATAAAGAAATTGCCATGCTGAAAATGTATCTAGAATTAGAAAAATCAAGATTTGAAAATGACTTTGAATACCAATTCTCCTTACCTTCTGAATTAGACCTGTCACAGTACAAAATCCCGTCGATGATTATTCAGCCATTCGTAGAAAATGCCATAAAACACGGATTGATGCATAAAAAAGGAGTTAAAGTATTGAAAATAAACGCCGAAATTATTGATAATTATTGGCACTTTACGATAGAAGACAATGGAATTGGCAGAGCAAAATCCGCAGAAATAAACATGAATATAAAAAAACATTCTTCTTTTGCCACCACGGCAATTGATGATAGAATTGGTCTTATCAATAAAATATCTTCTTCTAAAATTGAAATCAATACAGAAGATAAAATATCAAACTCCAATGAATCATTGGGAACCAAAATTACGATTATGATTCCCGTAAAAACGATATAACTATGCGAGTAATAATTGTAGACGACGAGCTAAATGCAAGATTGGCACTAAGGGGTATTTTAGAAGAAAACTTTCCCGAAATAGAAATCGTTGCTGAAAATGGAGATGTGCCGACAGCAGTAAAATCCATACACTCCTTTCAGCCGGAATTGGTTTTTTTAGATATTGCAATGCCTGGCTATTCCGGATTAGAATTGTTGAATTTTTTTGAGAAAAACAGCGTTCGTTTCAAAATTATTTTTGTGACCGCTTATTCAGAATATGCCATCAACGCTTTTGAATTATCGGCTGTAGATTATATCCTGAAACCTGTGAGAATTGACGCATTGCAACGTGCATTATCAAAAATAGATGATTCAAAAACAAAGGAATCTCTGGAACTGTTGAGGCACAATATAGAAATTCCACAAAACAAAAAAATAGCACTAAATACTGGTGACGGAATAACTTTTATAGCGTTGTCTGATATTTTGTATCTGAAAGCAGATGGCTCATACACCCATTTTTTTCTTGCTGACAAAACTAAGATTACGATAAGCAAAAAGATAGCAGAATTCGAACGCTTGGAGCAGGCTGCCAATTTTATGCGAATCCACAGAAGCCATGTGATTAATTTGGAACGGATCCGGAAAATTCTTAAACAAGATGGCGGAATTGTAATTATGGATAATGGCGACGAATTGTCTGTATCCGTAGAGAGGAAAGCTACATTACTGGATAAATTCAAATCTTTCAGATTCTAAAAAAAATCCCATTATCTCAGCAATAATGGGATTTTGATGTATATTTAAAATTATTTTATGATTAATTTCTGAGTAGCAACGCCTTTGTTTCGGTCTTCAATTTTTACCAAATAGATTCCTTTTGGCAAGGAAGTTAAATTAATATTTTTAGACACCGATGTCATTATTTTTTGTCCCTGAAGCGAGTAGATTTCTACTGATTTCAACTCATTCTCCATTTTGATAGAAAAGCTGCCAGAAGTTGGGTTTGGGTAGATAATAGCTTCTATTTTTTTGCTGTTGACGTTTTCTGCGTATAATGTCGCGTTATTCGTATTATACAGATTTAAAACTTCGGCATCTGAGAGAGGATATTTATAGATTTTCAAATCGTCTAATGCAGCATCCAATTGGGTTAAAGTACTTGTATTCCCATATCCTAATTTGAATTTGTTGTTACTATTATCCCGGTTTGTAGAAACAGACATCGAAGTATTAGAGGTAATCGGAACTCCATTTTTATAAATTTTCATATTGGCACCATCGTATACAAAAGCAAGATGCATCCACACGTTTGCCAAATTGCTATTAGTTTGCTCCACATAACCCGAATCACTGGATGCTGTAATACTATTTCCTGTATAATGGGCTAAGAAATATTTATTTTGATCACCATAATAAAAAGGATAATTGTAGGCACCATTCACTATGTTATTAGGCTTTACCCAGATAGAAATTGTTCTTGGGTAGTTGTAATATGGCAAGTTCAGGATAGTCGCTTCTGTACCATTAATATTTGAAAAATTAAGTGCTCCATTAGGATTTCCGTGTCTGTCCGGCACAAAAGTAAGTCCGCTTGATGCAAAAAACGGTTCAGTTCCCTTTTTATTATTAAAAGTATTGTCAAAAGTATATTCTGTCAGGCTTTGACCTTCATTTTGTATGGCTAAAACTTCAGATGGATGTAAACATCTGTTATATACCAATACCCTATCCAATTTCCCTTTAAAATTTTGATTCGGAGTGCTAGCCCTTCCTAAAACTAAAAATTGGTTGGGATTTGCAACCACAGGCTGATTATCAGGAACAATAACTGCCCGCATAGTATTACCGAGGTAAACACCATTGACATAAGTTCTTAATGCGCCGCCCAAATTAGGAGGAAGCTCTGGTCCATAAGTCATTGTAATGGTATTCCAACCCGTAGCCAGATCAATAGACGCACCAGAAACACCAAGATATCCATATGATCCCGCAGTTGGATTATTATTAAAAACGCCACATTGCAGCAGGTAGCCACTACCTGTTTTTAGTATCCGCATATAAGAATCTCCATAAGTCAAAAAAGTAACATATTGACCAGATGCAAGGCTAGAAAACCATACGGGATCCACATAAACTTTAACTGAGATAGACAATTGTGTAGTAGCAATCAATTGAGGAGTATAAGAAAATGGGTATACCATTCTTTGTTGCAAATCAAAATTTCCTGCACTTGCAGTTGTGTTGTATTCATCGGTTGTTAATGTAGCACCGTTTTCTACAATTGTTGCGTTACTGGTAGACGTGTCGCTGAAATTCCCGGTATAATCTTGTCGGAAGATTAACCCATTTGTTGGAACTTGACCGATGCTATTAGCTCCTGATATGGCCAAGACAATAGTTAGTAGTAATTTTTTCATAATTTTTGAATTAAATATGATGTAAATTTCTACCAAGTATTACAAATATATCAGGAGATTATATCAAAGCTGCATTTTATTTCATAAACGAGCGACTAATTTTTATAAACGAACCGAATATATGCTTTTACAAGATTCTTTTACTTATTGATTGCAGACTTATTAATGACCTAGAAATTAATAATGATTTAAGATTAGCAACTTCTTGCAACTTCAGAAATAGAAAAATATTCAAAGCAAAAAAAATTGTATCAGTTGCAAAAGATAATGCAACCAATACAATTTTTATTTATTAAATTTTACTCTTAGCAAGCTGATATCAAAATCGAACCTACCGTGAAGAGTCATTTTTTATAAATTCTCACGTAGTCTATCCAAAATTTCTGAGGATAAATTGTAGAATCCACACCTTCTTTTCCTCCCCAGTTCCCTCCTACTGCCTGGTTTAATATCAAAAAAAATGGTTGATCGAAAGGCCAGGCTTCATAATCATTTTCCGTTTTGGTATAGGTAAAATATTTTTCATCGTCCACAAACATCTCGATTTTCTCCGGCGACCAGTCTGCTCTGTAAACGTGAAACTTTTCAGAGGCATCTTTGATGATGATCGTATCTGTTTTTTGAGTGTTTATGATGTGATTATACTTCTTTGTGTGAACAGAACCGTGGACAAAACCTTGGTTGTAACCCACGTGCTCCATTATATCTATTTCACCATCATCCGGCCATTGTTTCAGATTTTTACTCAGCATCCAGATGGCTGGCCAGGTTCCTTTACCTTTTGGTAATTTGGCTCT
This sequence comes from Chryseobacterium sp., assembly GCA_039595375.1. GTDB lineage: Bacteria > Bacteroidota > Bacteroidia > Flavobacteriales > Weeksellaceae > Epilithonimonas. The sequence continues at coordinate 13,526 of JBCNLQ010000013.1, read as the reverse complement.
AACTTCGACAGTTCCGTACTGGAAGGGGAATGTGTTTTTTGTAATGAGTTTTGCAGATGTATATTCGTTTTTCTCCCATTTTTCTTTTTTAGCTTCGATAATGAGATTCCCATTTTCTACCCTTGCATTTTCCTTTCTATCTTTTGTATAAAACTGAAGTTCGTTGTTTCCAAAACCATCACCGCCCACTTCAAATTCCCATTTTGAAGCATCCGGCAAACCTTTGTAACCGAACTCATCCTGAAAAACCAATTTTCCTTTTCCAGCATCTGTTTGAGTAGAGCAAGAAATAGTGATGATGGAACTCACTGCAAATACATATACAATTTTAAGAGCTTTGCTTTTCATGATTGATTCAAATTAAAAAACATAAGTCGCTACAGCCCTTGCTGGTAAAGAAGTTGCAGCAGATTTCCCATTCATTTTGATGTTGAAATTTTCAGTTGTATTTCCTTCATTCAGAACGATCAAAGTTGTCTTTCCATCGGGTTTCGTAAATGCTACAGAACTTAGATTTCCTGGTTGTGTAGAAGCAATTCTCTGCGAATTTTGAGGTACGAATTTTGAAGCGTGGGCAATAATGTAATAGCCGACATTCTTTGTTAGACTTTCACTAGAATTGATAGTTACAGCTCCTTTACACTCTGTGCAGCCACCATCTGTATGAGGATTGAATTGCGGATCGTTAGCAAGATTCCATTCCAGGGCAATTTTGCTCCAATTTCTCATAGAACCGATGACCACATTTTTGGAATGCCAAATCAAATCATCTGAAAAAGAAGATTTTGATCCCGTCCATTGCTCTGTAAAATATATATTTTTTGTAGGTTGAGCCAAATGAACATTATTCAAAACTGCAATACTTCCCGCATAAAGGTGGAAAGCAGACCCATCCACATATTTCGCAGCGTCTGCATCAGCCAATATTTCCAATGGATAATCTGGTCTATCGCAGTTGTGATCATATAAAACGATTTTCGTACTAAGATTGGCTACCTGAAATGCCGGACCTAAATTGTTTTTGATAAATGTACCTTGTTGCCCTGCAGTCATTAACAAACTTGGATTGTTTCCAGGATGCAGAGGTTCATTCTGGGGAGTAATTGCATCAATAGTGATTCCCTGCGCTTTCATTGCCTGAATGTATTTTACAAAATACTGGGCATAGACGGCATAATATTCCGGTTTTAAACTTCCGCCTTTTGAACTTCCGTTATCTTTCATCCAAAGTGGTGGTGACCAAGGCGTTGCCATAATTTTAATATTTGGATTGATTGTTAAAATTTTCTTCAGCATATCAATTAATGCCTGGTCTTTTGAAAGTGAAAAATTCGTCAAGGATAAGTCAGTTTGTCCCGCAGGCATATCGTCATAAGAAAAAACAGTACTGTTCAAATCTGATGCACCAATGCTCAATCTGATGTAACTTACGCCAATTGAATTGTCTTTATTAGAGAATAATTCCTGTAATAATTCCTCCTTTTTAGAAGCGGATAACTGATTGATTACTTCCACACTTCCACCAGTCAGCGTATATCCAAAGCCGTCAATGTTCTGAAACTTCTGAGAAGCGTCAACATCAATAGTCTGATAGTTGTTTGCTGCGTTATTAAAGAAAATATCGCTTTGTTTCTGGAGTTTCACAGTCTCGTCTGCTCTCGTAAGCCAGACACTTGCTGGGGCAAAACTGCTGTTATCTCCGCCGCCTCCATTATCTGTAGGAGTATTAGAAGAATCATCTACGCTGTTACTTTGACAGAATAAAAGAGAGAAAACGGTAAGTCCCAAGAAAAAGAATTTGTTAGGAAAGATTTTGTTACTGTACATTTTATTAGATTGATTTAAAAATATTGTTTTCTAATAAGAGAATTGTATTGGAATAATCATTTCCCAATACAGCTCTCTTTTTCAAGAGAAGCTAGAAAATATTTTGATTAGAAATTAAAAAATGAAAGAGGTTTTTGAGACCTCTTTCACCTAAGAATATGATAAGAAAAAATTAGTTGATGCCTCGGAATTCTATGTTGGTAATAGAAATTCCATCTTTCATATCGTTACCACCAGATCTGATTGCGAAGTATGCAACGCCAGATTTTGTAGCTGTAAAAACACCATCTGGATTGTTGGAATTTTTGGAACCAACAATCGAAATTTTACCAGAGAATGCAGAAGTTCCACTTCCTGCCCAGGTATTGATTCCTCTAAGCCAAGTAGAATCATTCCCGTCTCCGGTGTAATCTGTATTAGCAGTTGGTTTTGTGTAACCCACATAAATCTCAAACCAAGAATCTGAAACCCCTTTTGAACTTACAACAGCATCTGCTTTATATTTTCTTCCAGTAACAACTTCCACCGCTTGATACATAACATTTCTGTCCCATCCTTTAGCTGTAAAAGTTGCTTTTTTGTTCGTCAGATCCCAAACCCACAATGCGGTATTGGATGGATTAGGAAAGGTCAATGACCATTTTGCAACATCTGCAGCATCTGCAAACTTTCCGCCTTGGATCATATTTCCAGCAGCAGGATCAGATTTATCAACTTTGATGGTCTGGCTGGCAGTTCCTCCAACCACTCCACCTTGACCGATGATCTGATGCTGAACAGTATAAGTACCTTGGTCTGGGATGAAAATATCGTAAGTATTTGGACCTGTCCCAAATCCGCCTCCATCACCTAAATCCCACTTTGAGGAGATATAATTATTATTGGAAGATGTAAGCTTATAGTGATTTTCAGAAGTTTTTGTTACTGTAAATGATGCATCGGAAGTAGTTGGCGTCAATCCGTTTCCATCTCCGTCTATGGTATCAGGCACGCAGGAAAACGCTAAAAAAGAAAGTCCGATAAATACTGAATTTTTTAAATATTTGTTCATAATTAGTTATTGTAAAGTGGATTCTGTTTTAAAATTGTACCAGTCAATTCAGTAAGTGGAATCGGCATAATTTCATTTTTACCTTTTATAAAACCTTTACCAGCAAGTTTAGTAGCAGCATCGCCCCATCTAACCAAATCAAAGAATCTATGACCTTCGCCTGCCAATTCTTTTCTTCTTTCATCTTTAATTGCCTGCAATGAAACTGGCACTGATGGTAGTCCCACTCTTGATCTTACGGCATCTAATAAAGCCTGAGCTCGCGCTCCAGTACCATTTAGGGCCTCTGCTTCCATGAGATATGTGTCTGCAAGTCTAATTAAAATGTAGTTTTGTCTGTAGTTTAATTCTTGTGAACCCGGTAAATTAGTCAGCATATATGTTCGAGGCATATATTTGTATAAGAAATAGCCCGTATCCATATAAGCAGGTGAATAATCTGCTTTACCTTCCTGCTTTAGTTGAGCCAAATTCAAGATAGAGGCATCTCTTCTGGGATCATTTTGCATAAAATTATAAAGGTCTGTAGTAACGGTATTGAAAGCCCACCCTGAGACAAGATCTGGAGCATCACTTGTTTTTTTGTTATAAGATCTTGGTGCCGTCATAATGCAGATAGAGTTACCTTCATCTCTACCTTGTCCCCAGAAACTCCAGTCAGAATTAGCTTTGTTTGTATGCATAACTTCTATAATAGATTCTGAACTGAATTTATAAGGATCTGTAGCCTCTGTTACAGGAGCGGATTTAAATAAATCAGAAAAATTGTTAACCAATTTATATCCATATTGACTGGTTCCACCTGGTGTACCGTTTACATCAGCAAGCTGTGCTGCAGCTTCAGCTTTTTTATTTTCATAAAGATAAACCTTTCCGAGTAAAGCTTTCGCCGCTCCTTGTGTTAGACGACCTTTCTGTTCGCCAGTTACGGTCATTGGCAAATTTGGAATTGCTTGGGTAAGATCCAATTCAATTTGAGCATAAATTGCTGATGGAGCAACCTGAGGAACATTAAAAAGATCATCAGTAGCTGAAAATGGCTTCAAGATCAATGGAATGTTACCAAATATACGTACCAGATCGAAATAATATAAGGCACGAAGTGTTTTAGCTTCAGCAATAAATCTGTTTTTTGTAGACTCATTCATCATCGCTGCCGGAGCTCTCAATACTAAAGTGTTTGCTCTGTTAATTCCCTGGTAGTAATCTCTCCAGTAGCTAGATGGCATTGTATTTTGATTAATTTGAAAATTAGATGCACCTTGGATTCCTGCGCCATCTGTAGCACTACCGCCACCAGCGGAAAAATCATCCGATGCAGCGTTATAAAAGGTTACCAGATTTTCAAAACCTCCTGCATATTTTCGCAAAGGATCATAAGTTCCCACAAGAGCAAAAAATACCTCTTGCTCATTTCTGAAAAAGTTATCAGATAAGAATGTTCCTGGATTACTTTTTTCCTCCAGATCTGCATCTGTACACGACACATTCATTGCAGATAAGCCAACTAATAAGGATGCTGCAAAACTTATTTTTAAGAATTTATTTTTCATTTTATTTGTTTTAGAAAGTTACATTAGCGCCAAACATAAATGTTTTAGCTTGTGGATAAAAAGCTCTGTCGATTCCAAATGAATCTCCTGCAGCAATCTCTGGATCGTAACCAGTATATTTTGTAAAGGTGAAAAGATTTTCTCCAGTTACAAACAATCTCAATTTGCTAACTCCAAAATTTTGAGTCATATCTTGCGGAAGAGTGTATCCAATTTGTACAAGTTTGATACGGAAATAATCTCCTTTTTGCAGATACCAGTTTGACATCCTTGAATAGTTTTTATTAGGATCATCTCTAGTAACTCTTGGATTCACATTTGTTGAACCTTCACCAGTCCATCTATCTAAAATTTTAGTTTGGTAGTTGGCATCTAGCATGTCGAGCCTTCTCAAACCTTGGAATATTTTATGACCAGCAGCACCTTGACCGAATACCATTAGATCCCAATTTTTGTAACCAAAATTTAGAGTAGCTCCAAAATTAAATTTAGGAATTGAACTTCCAAGATTCACTTTATCATTATCATCAATTACACCGTCACCATTTGAATCTTGCCACATAAAATCACCAGGCTTCGCATTTCCTTGATACATTTGTCCATTGGCATTAACGTATGCATTGATTTGTTCTTGGTTCTGGAAAACACCTAAAGTCTGGAAACCATAAAAAGACTTATAAGGGTCTCCAACAATTGTTCTCTGTGTAGGACCCATTGATTGGTATCCACTTTCATCTAGATACTTCGTGCCTGTTTCTAGGGATAATACTTTATTTTCGTTATATGCAAAATTTGTATTTAGTGAGAAAGTAAAATCACTCCAGTTTTTCTTATATCCTAACTCTACTTCTACACCACGGTTCTCCATATCTCCAACGTTTGCAATATATGGTGCAGAAACTCCAACGTAGCCTGGTATAGCGATCGGTCTTAAAATGTCTACTGTTTTTTTCTTGTAGAAATCTACAGTTAGATTTACATTACTAAATAATTTCATGTCAGCAGCAATATTGAGCTGTCTGGTTGTTTCCCATTTAAGATCTGGATTGGCTAATGAACCAGGTGCATAACCCGTTAAAACAGTATTGTTTCCATTAGTATAATTAAAACCTGATAGGAAGAAGCTCGAGAATCTGAATGTTTCAATCCCATCATTACCTAAACTACCAAAACCTCCTCTGAATTTCAAACTGTTAACGACATTATTTTGAGGCCAGAAACTTTCATTGTTTACATTCCAACCCAATGAGAAAGATGGGAAAACACCCCAGTGATGATTAGCACCGAACAGTGAAGATCCATCATAACGCAACGTTCCTGTGAAAAGATATCTGTTATCAAAGTCGTAAATTAAACGTCCAAAATAAGAAGCTTTATTCCATTCTACGTTGTCCCAAGCACCAGATGTTCTGTTTTCTGCAGGTAATGCAAAATTAAACGATGCGTCTTGATAGCTGCTGATTGGAAGATTAGTATGAGTAATGGTCTGACCGTTTCCTATATTGTAGTCATAATATCCTGTACCTAACAAAGCATTTATACTATGTTGACCAAATTTATTTTGATAATTTAAGGTATTTTCCATACTCCATTCAAATTTATTTTGAGAAGTACGACTTAAACTATTATTTACAAGGTTACTGTATGTTGGACTTAGATAAAATAATGGTGTAAAACTTTGATTACCCCAATATGCTTTTTTACCATTAAGTGATGATTTGAAGGTAAAATGGTTTAAGAATTTAATTTCTGCAAATACACTTGCAATAAAGTTGTCAGACCAGTTAAAGTTACCAAGTTGTGTATATCTGAAAGCTTTTGGATTAGACATCTCCTGGTTTACATATGGAGAGATCCCGTAAGGATTTCCATTCTCATCCCTGATAATATTAGAATTAGAATACATATTGGCATCTACAGTTGACATATCTGTAACGACTACTGGAGTTGTTGGGTCAAGATTAACAGCTGAACTGATAGGACCTCCAAATTCCCCATTTGCATTGATTCCCTGATCTTTTTGATGAGTATAAGCAAAAGTCTGTCCTAAAGTCAGCCAATCTGTTGCCTTATGAGTCGAGTTAAGTCTGGCAGTCAATCTTTTATAATAAGAAATATCACTCATAACAATACCAGTTTGGTCATAGTAACCAAACGAGCCAAAGAATGTAGATTTCTCATTACCTCCTTGAACACTTATTTCTTGATTTTGTCGTTCTCCAGTGCTGAAAATCTGTTTCTGCCAATCTGTACCAACTCCGAACGATGATGGATTTTGGAATCTCACAGGTTTTCCATCATTAGCAAAACCTTCGTTAATTATTGTTGTATATTGAGTTGCATTCAGCAAATCTAATTTCCTTGCAGCATTACTAAAACCGTAAAAACCATTATAAGATAAAGTTAAACTTCCTCTTTTTCCCTTTTTTGTTGTAACTAAAATAACACCTCTGGCAGCAGAAACTCCATAAATAGCAGATGAAGCTCCATCTTTAAGCACCTCTATACTTTCTATGTCAGATTGGTTTAGCCATCCGATACCATCTACTACGATACCATCTACAACCCACAAAGGATCATTGTTAGAAGAATAACTGGTAACTCCTCTAACTCTGATAGTTGCGCTAGCTCCTGGTTGTCCCGAATTGGAGATTACATTTACACCGGCAGCACGACCTTGTAAAACCTGTTCTGGTCTACCAGCAGGAATCGCCTCAATATCAGCAGCTTTAATACTGGCAATTGCTCCCGTGACATTACTTTTCTTTTGAGTCCCATAACCGATAACCACTACTTCTTCTATTGCTTTTTCTTTAGAAGCAGTATCACTTACCCGTTGTTGAGCTGAGTAGCTGGCTGTGAAGTAAAGTACAGCGGCTAACCCAAGACATTTTGAATACTTTAAGTTCATATTTTAATTAATTTTTGTTAATCTCAAACTGAGACAATAAAAGTAATTTATTTTTTCAAACCACAAAATTATTTTTTAATTTTTTTATTTTTCCAATGTTTATCGGTATTCGCAGAAATAAAAAGCAGTTGGTATCATAAAAATTAGTACATTTGAAATCACTAAAATCACTCTCTATTGTTAAAAATAAGTTAAGGTCGATTAAATGAATGTTAAGAAAAATAATACAAAGCTCCCGTTGATGTTGAGCTTTTTAATCTTCTCTATGTTACTTAACAGTATGGGCGTTATCATCCTGCAGCTATCGGAAAAAGTATCGTACAGAGGTTTGGGTATTTTGGAGTCATTTAAAGATATTCCAATGGCAATGGTGTCTCTATTTTGTGTTCATCTCATTGCAAAAACAGGAAACAAAAATGCTCTTATTTTTTCTTTGATTTTTATTGTCATAAGTTGTATCGCTCTTCCGCTAGTCGATACTTTCTGGTTTTTTAAGATTTGGCTTAGTATCGTTGGGATTAGTTTCGCATTAGCCAAAATTTCGGTCTTCAGTATTATCAAAAATAATTTTCAGGACAAGCAATTAGCAAGTGCCATAAGCAGTGTAGATGCTGCGTTTATGATTGGAATCTTCTTTGTAAATATAGGTTTCGGGAGTTTACTCACAAGTGCCTATGCAGAATACTGGAAATTTGGATTCTGGGTTATCGCAGTTTTAAGCATAATCAATATTCTGATGATAAGACCGCTGGAAATAGATGAAGAGATAAAATCTTCTACTGAAAAAAAATCCGGAGAATGGAAGTTTTTCTTTAGCCCCAAAATAATCTATTTTTTTGTTATTGTATTTTTTATGGTGCTGGTGGAACAAAGTTTCAATTCTTGGTTACCAAGTTTTTTCAAGAATAACTTGAAATTTAACTCATATTTTGCATTGCAAGCCTCGGCGTTTCTGGCACTCTTTTCATTTTTTGGCAGATTAATTAACAGCAATTTGGTGTTGAGGTTTCATTGGTTCAAACTGACATTGATCTGTCTTATTTTAGTCTTTACTATTTTGGGACTTTGCCAGGTCATCATCTCTCAGTATTATACTGACTACAAATTCTTACTCATATTTCTAATGCCTTCGATCGGATTGTTCTTGGCTCCGTTATTCCCGCTATATAATGGAGAAATCCTAAACAAAGTTCCGAAGGAAAAAACACACCTTCTGGTCTCAATCATCATGATTTTTTCATCTCTGGGTAGTTCGGTTGGCTCACTTTATATGGGAGCTGTTTTTCATAGAAATTTAAGTTCTTTTTATCCGTTGTTTATTTCATTACCATTATTAATTATATTTGTGCTTACATTTTTTCTCAATAAAACTGTAATAACCTATGAACCAAAACAATAAAAATAAACAAAATCTACGGGAACTAATTGACACCAAAGACTTTGTAGATCACGTTTCTGTGGATTGCGTCATATTTGGATTTCACAAGGATACTTTGAAGGTTCTTTTGCTGAAATATCATGATTTGGATCTTTGGGCAGTTCCCGGCGGATTTATTTTTAATGACGAAAATCTGAATGATGCAGCTGCCAGAACTCTGTATGAGAGAACGCATCTTTCCGATGTTTTTATGGAGCAATTTTACACTTTTGGAGATATCAAAAGGACAGAGAACAATACGCATCAGAAACTGTTGGAGAATAAAAATATTAAGGTGGATACCAACCACTGGATCTATCAGCGCTTTATTTCTGTTGGTTATTATGCGTTGATTGATTATACTTTAACGTATACTTTCCCAGATTCTTTTAATGAAATTTGCCAGTGGTTTGATGTTAATGAGTTACCAAATCTCGCCTTTGACCACAAAGAAATGATTGAAAAAGGTCTCCTCTACCTTAGAAAAAATATTGATTATCAAGTTATGGGAAGCAATCTTTTGCCAGACAAATTCACGATGAAAGAACTTCAGAATCTTTATGAATCTATCCTGGGAGAACCACTCAGAAGAAACAATTTCCAAAGAAAAATATTGAGTATGAATATCTTGGAACGTCTGGAAAAACATTACAGCGGATCGGCAAACAAAGCGCCCTACCTTTATCGATTTTTAGATAATCCTGAAGTGAAAAATAATGATTTTGGAAATTAATTCAAATAAAAAACCAGCTTAAAAATAGTAAGCTGGTTTTTTATTTCTATCGTCAGAATCTACCTTGTATTCTTTCCATCAACAACGATTCTTTCTGGCCTGTTGGCCAATTCCCAAGCTGTTGTGAAAACCAATTGCGTTCTTTTCTGCAACAATGGATAATCAATCTTGTCTGGTGTATCAGTTGGTTTATGATAATCCTCGTGGATGCCATCAAAGAAAAATGCAACTGGAATATTATGCTTCGCAAAATTATAATGATCTGATCTGTAATACAATCTTTGAGGATCTTTTGGATCATCATACTTATAATTCAGTTCCAGATTTACAGATTTTTTGTTAGCTTCTTCATTGATTTTTTTCAGTTCTGTGCTTAGCATTTCAGATCCAATTACATAAACATATTGCTTACCTCTGTTTTCCGGATCATCGCGACCAATCATATCGATGTTAAGGTCTGCCACCGTATTAGCCAAAGGAAAAACCGGATGATCTGAATAATACTCAGACCCGAAAAGTCCGTGCTCCTCGCCTGTAACGTGTAAAAAAAGAATAGAACGCTTCGGTCCATAACCTTTTTTCTTAGCTTCATGAAATGCTTGCGCAATTTCCATTACCGCTACAGTTCCGCTTCCGTCGTCATCTGCGCCATTGTAAACTTCACCTTTTTTAGTTCCCACGTGATCGTAATGCCCCGAGATAACTATCACTTCATTCGGTTTTTCAGAACCTTCTATGTACGCCAGTATATTTTCTGAGTCAGGTAAAGTTTCGCCATATTTTTTCATAGCTTCAGAAGGAACTTTTTGATAGTAAGAACCTAATGCAGCAGGGAAACCAATTCCATTTTTCTTGTATTGCTCAATCATATATACGCCTGCTTTTTTCTGACCGGCACTTCCGGTATCTCTACCTTCCATCTCGTCTCCAGCAATCACGTAAAGATTGGTTTTCAGTTCATCTGCTGTGATACTGTTGTAGGCATCTTTGAAACCCTTTCCTTCATAACCGAAGTTTTTACTGGATGCGCAACTTGTCAAAAGTGCGGCACCAATGAAAAACCCGTATAGTTTTATATTCTTCATTAAGATAATTTATTATTAAGTCGATGTTTTGAATGTAATGTTACATTTTTTTATATTTTCTCACCAAAAGTCAGCAAAGTTCCATTAGGATCAATCAATGAAAATTCCCGCATATTCCAGGGTTTTGTTTCGAGGCTTCCATTGGGATGAATCGGAATTCCTTTATCCTGAATCTGCTGATAAAATTTGTCGATATTATTCGAAATCTTCAGATAAAGCATAAAATCCGATTTTTCAGGAATCAAATTTTCAAATTCAAAAAAATGAAGTTCCGAATTATTATAAACTGCAATTAAATATTGACCATAATCCGCCGGAAATTCAAAACCGAGATTCTGATAATATTGCAGCGTTTCTTCTTTGTCAATAAAAGGCAATTTGGGAATTATCTGTGAAATCATAATATTATATTTTAATTAATTAAACTTAGTATTTTAACATAAGAGAATTAATTATGCCAACTCGTCATTCCATTCCCTGATAGTTGTTTTTGCAATCAAACCATCCTGAACAAATGGATCGCCATTCACGAAATCTTCTGCAGCTTGCCTGTCCACAAAAATCGCCATTGCACCTTCGCCAGGATTCGCAAAAGCACCCGTTCCCAAGACTTTTCCTGATTTTATAAATTCTGTTTCAAAAACTTCGTGACGTGGATAAACTGCCATAAATTCGTCCATCGATTTGTCTGTCGCGTGTTCGTAAAATACTACGGCTTTCATTTTATTTTTTTTATTAATTATTACTCTTTAATTTTTCACTTTTCCAATTGACAACATATGGATTTTCAGTTGAAAAAATGATTTCAGTTTTTTGACCAACTTTTACGCTATCCTCTAAATACTTGATTTTATTAATAGTTTTTCCTTCAAATTTAAAATCAAAAAAAGCTCTTTGCCCACCTTTATCCCAGAGAATTTTATCAATTTTTATTTCCCTCTTTTGACCGAAATTTTCTAATTGATACTTTTCGTAATAATTAGTTATGTGAAAAAATATAAAAACAAAGAAAAATAATAAGGGAAATGCAATCAAAGTAAAAGTCATTTTGAATTTTTGTGCTTTTTCAAATCCTATTTCATTATACAAGAAACCATTTATTGCTAATTGAAATGGATTATAGAATTCTAAATTATCATTATTCCTAAAAACTATTTTTCGGCTAATTAAAATAGATAAAAAGCCAATGCCTAGCCAGCAAGTCATTAAACTTGTTGCGATTATTATAAAAGGTTTTCCTGTTTGTGCCTCATCTATTCTCCATTTAAAATGAAAAGCAAATAAAAAACTGCCTAAAATAAATAGACTGGAAAAAAATAAGTATTTAAAAACAAATATTACTTTCATTTATAATTCTAATGCGCCTCCAACCAATTATCGCCAACGCCAACTTCAACCAAAAGAGGAACACTTGTAGCAAATGCAGATTCCATTTCTTTTTTGATCAATGTTTTTACCGTTTCTAATTCATCAATTGGAACTTCGAAAAGTAATTCATCGTGAACCTGCAAAAGCATTTTGGTTTCAAGATTTTGAGCTTCCAGTTCTTGGTCTATTTTTATCATTGCGAGTTTTATGATATCTGCTGCACTTCCTTGGATTGGCGCATTCACCGCGTTTCTCTCGGCGTGAGCTTTCACAACAAAATTACTTGAATTGATGTCTTTCAAATGGCGCTTTCTACCGAGAATCGTTTCTACGTAACCGAAATCCTGCGCTTTTTTGACTTGCTCTGCCATATATTCTTTCAGTCTTGGATAATTCTCATAATAAGCATCAATCATTTTCTTGGCTTCCGATCTGGAAAGACCGGTTTGTTCTGCCAAAGCAAATGCACCTTGACCATAGATAATTCCAAAATTCACTGTTTTTGCCTGACTTCTCTGAGTTTTCGTCACTTCTTCCAAAGGAATATCAAACAATTTCGCAGCCGTAGAAACGTGAATATCTTCCCCATTTTGGAAAGCCTTTATCATATTTTGTTCGCCGGAAATCTCTGCAATTAGCCTTAATTCAATTTGAGAATAATCGGCAGAGATAATTTTTTTCCCTTCTCCTGAAACAAATGCCCCGCGGATTTGTTGTCCTCTCAAAGTTCGGATTGGGATATTTTGAAGATTCGGATTGACACTTGCCAAACGACCTGTTGCGGCAACAGTTTGCGCAAAAGTCGTATGAACGCGATTGTCTTTTTTATCAATCTGACCTGGCAATGCATCAACATAAGTCGATTTCAGTTTCTGTAAAGTTCTGTATTCCAGAATAGAAGTAATAATTTCGTGTTTCGAAGATAATTTTTGAAGAACATCTTCAGAAGTTGCATATTGTCCGGTTTTGGTTTTTTTAGCTTTCGGATCCAATTGCATTTTATCAAACAAAATTTCTCCCAATTGCTTCGGCGAATTCATATTGAACTCCTCTCCAGATAATTCGAATATTTTTGATTCTAAAACTCTCAAATCATTTTCTAAATCGATACTTTCCTGTGCTAACCATTTTTCATCAAGTTTAACACCTGTTAATTCTATTTTGGCAAGAACTTTCATCAATGGCATTTCGACTTTGTAGAATAATTCTTCCAGATTTTCCTTGACTAATTGTGGCGCAAACAATTCATATAACTGAAAAGTGACATCTGCGTCTTCTGCTGCATAATTGGTTTGAGTTACCAAATCAACTTCACGAAGTGTCAATTGGTTCTTCCCTTTTTTTCCAATCAAAGCCTCGATAGAAACGGGTTTATAATCGAGATACATTTCAGAAAGATAGTCCATTCCGTGACGTCCATCGGGATTCAGAAGGTAATGGGCGATCATTGTATCAAACAATTTTCCTGTCACATCAATATTGTAATTCTGAAGAACTTTAGCATCATATTTCATATTATGAGCAATTTTCAGAACATCCTGATTTTCAAAAAACGGACGAAAAATCTCAACTGTTTTATGT
>JBCNLQ010000012.1:0-88714 GCA_039595375.1 Chryseobacterium sp. | reverse complement strand
CGGTGTGACAAGAGACAGCTTCCTCCAGTTAGCTAAAAGAAGAGGAATCGAAGTAATAATTGGCGACGTCAAAGTTTCTGATGTGATAGAAGCTCAAAAAAATGGAACTTTGAAAGAAGTTTGGGGAGTGGGAGCTGCAGTTGTGACAAGTATTTTTGAAGCGCTGGGTTACCAAGGTGAGCATCTTACTCTGCCGCAACTTTCCGACGAAGAGAGTTTTGCTGTGCAGCTAAAAAATGATCTGGTGAATATCCAAACGAATAAAACTGAGGATCCTTTTGGATGGAGAGTTTTGGTAGAAGAGCAAGTCTATAGTCTATAGAATTAAATAAAAAGTAAATTGAAAAGCAAAGACCGGAAATAATTTTCCGGTTTTTGTTTTAATGTGCATTAAGTCTCTGAAAATTCTTAGTTTTGCAAAAGTTTTTGAGACATTTCCAAAGGACTTTATATGAAAATGAAATATTTATTTTACATCTCACTTTTCGCATTCACAGTTTCGTGTGCAAAGCAAGCGCCTACGCATCACTCAGAAGAACAATATATGTCTGAAAGCGAAATGGAAGTTTCTAAAAATAGAACCAAGGATCTGAACGACTTGGAAAGAGCTCAGATAGAAGATTGGATAAAAGCACAAGACGTAAAATATTATCCGATGGGAATGAATTATTGGGTCAATATAGATGGTTTGGACAAGCAGCCACGTAAAAATAATGGCGAAAAGGTTTCTTATGAATACGATATATACGATTTTGACAGAACCAAATTATATCAGACTTCCATAAAAAATGACGATGTTGTATTTGGTCATTTTGTAGAGATGGATGCGGTAGAAGATGTCATCAGATATCTCAAAAAAGGTCAGGAGGCAGAGATATTGGTACCATCGGTTTTAGCGTACGGAACTTATGGCGATAACAAAAAAATAACCAACGACATGCCTTTGATCATCAAGGTAAAAGTATTATAAAAGCAAAGCATATTATCAACTATGAAAAAAATTATAGCACTTTCTATAACATTATTAACATTATTAAATTGTAAAACATTGGAAATAGACAAAGAAGTTTATAAAAGCTTGCCAGACGGGCTTTATGGAAATTTTGTAACAAGTAAAGGAGACATCCTGGTAAAATTCGAAGATGAAAAATCTCCGGTCACTGTTGCTAATTTTGTTGGTCTTGCAGAAGGTAAAATCGAAAACAAAGCTAAGAAAAAAGGAGAGCCTTTTTATGATGGCACAATCTTCCACAGAGTGATTAAAGATTTTATGATCCAAGGTGGAGATCCTCAAGGAACTGGGATGGGAGATCCTGGATACAAATTTGCTGATGAGAAGAATGACCTCCAGCACACAGGAAAGGGAATCTTGTCTATGGCAAATTCTGGACCTAATACCAACGGTTCTCAGTTCTTCATCACAGAAGTAGCCACGCCTTGGTTGGACGGCAGACATACGATTTTTGGAAAAGTAGTTGGCAGTACGGCAACGATTGATTCTATCGCAGCGGTGGAAAAAGGTCCTCAGGATAAGCCTAAAACGGATGTGGTTCTGACAAAAGTTGCAGTTTTCAGCAAAGGCGATGCTTACAAAAAGTACGATGCAGCAAAAATATTTGAGGAAGGCAAAGGAAAAATCGAAGAAAAAAACAAAGCTTATCTGGCAAAAGCTGAAGAACAGAAAGCTAAGAAATTGGCAGAGTTTGCTGCAAAACAAGAGAAGTTGGTTAACGAAATGAAAGCTGGAATGCAATCTACGCCTTCTGGTCTTTTCTATAAAATAACTAAAACTTCAACTGGTGCTAACCCAACTCCAGGACAAAATGTTGCTGTGCACTACGCAGGTAAACTGATTAATGGAGAAGAGTTCGATAACTCTTTTAAAAGAGGACAACCTATTGATATTCCAATCGGAGTTGGTCAGGTCATCAAAGGCTGGGACGAAGGGATTCTTCTATTAAAAGAAGGAGAAACTGCAACCTTGTTGATTCCGCCAGCTTTGGGCTATGGAGAAAGAGGAGCAGGTGGTGTGATCCCACCAAACTCTTGGTTGGTTTTTGATGTGGAATTGGTTAAAATCAATAAATAATCTTTCTTAGATTCATCATAAAAAAAGGAGTGAAATTAATTTTCACTCCTTTTTTTTACTCTTTAAAGACAAAGTTTAATTTTTAATTTTCCGAATTTCTAAAAGCTTTAATTCTGCCACTTAATATCGAATTAATAAATCTAATGTAAATTATCCAATCATCTTGATAATCACTTTTAGCATCGGAATCAGAACTGTATAATTATATAAAATAATCTGCAAAACGTGACAGTTGCACTTTATTGTCAAAGTTATGATAATAGTTCATAAGCTTTTTTGGCGCCTATTAGGCAAGCATCATAATGCTTTTCGGTGATGTTCTCATCAATAATTGATTTGAATTCTTGCCACAACCGCCCTGTATTCTCACCGTATATGCCAAAATAATTAAACTCCAAATTTTCAAATTCGGGATTTCTTTTTAGTTGTTTAGCGATGACATTGCCTCCTAAAGTAGAACCTTCCATCACATACATTGCGCCAAAAGCTTCAGCTTCATTTTCCAGATTTTGAGTCATGTTTTCGTTTTCTACAGTAATGTTCAGATTGTTCAAATCTACTTTCAACGCATCAATTTTACTTCTTAATTCTAATTTCAGCTCGGGATAGGATTTTAGTTTTTCTTTGATTTGAGGCTCATATCTTCTGATGAGCTGATAATTGTGAATCAACAATGTTTTATAATCTTCCAAAGTGTAGGACTTATCAAAAATCTTTTTGGACTTCAGTTTTTCCTCAGTATCGTCGTGTTGTTGTTTTGTTTGTTCTTTAAGAAATACTGAAACCATAATTGGGTTTTTGAAACTTTAATGTAAATGTAGTGCCTTTGCCGTGTTCGCTTTCATAACTGATCTTTCCGCCCATTTTCTCCATAAGATGATGGACGATGCTCAGTCCAACACCATTACCCTTGAACTCCTTTGCATTACTCATTCTGCTGAAAATCTTGAACATCTTTGCAGAATCCTGGTCATCAATCCCAATACCGTTATCTGAAATTTTGTATGTGACAGCGTCATCATAAACTTCTCCTACGATTTTTACCCTAGGTTTTTCTGACTTGGAAGAATATTTCACAGCGTTGCCAATAACATTTACAAAAACTTGATAGATCATTGTTTGATCGCCTAAAACTTCTGGCGTATTCTCAATAATAATTTCAGTATTTGGCGAGTTGAAGCTCAGTTTAGAATCTTCTGCCAATTTGCTGATGAGCGCATCCACTGTAATTCTCCTTAGTTCAATCTCTGATTTCTTGATTTTGCTGAGTTCCAGTACATTGCGGATCATTTCGCTCATAGTGTCCACCTGTGTGATGATGCTGTCCAGAGTTTTCTGAACTTTTTCCTGGTCTGGAAGTTTTTTCGCCAGCTGAGCATTCAGTTTAATGATTGTCAGTGGCGTATTCAAGTCGTGCGAGATCGTATGTGAAAAAGAATCCAGTTCCTGATTCAGTTCTTTCAATTGATTATTGAGATCAAAAATCTGGGAAGATTTGGTATGCGAAGCTTTCAGGATGACAGATGTAATCCATCTTGCAGATTCAATTTCTTTAATTTTCCAAGGAAGGGACGTTCCTTTCACGTATTCTCTCCAGATCTCAAAGGATTTTCTGGGTGAGAACTTTATTATCTCGACTCCATCTTTAATCTCAGACACTGTTGGTTTTTCTGGTTTGCCCGCCCACTTGATACTTTGTCCTTGCTCTTTTCTTAACCAAATCAGCATATCAGAAGTGTTATTTCCCAAAATGCTGGTGATCACACCGCAGCTGGTCTCGGGTTGATCTAGTTCTATTTGGATATCCTGGCAAAGTGTGTTGCTGATAAAAATATTCTCCTCAAAGTTTTCGTTATTTTCCTTGCTCCAAATAATTAACTTTTCTATATCAGAGTGGCTGGGAACATTTCCTGCTGTCAGTATTTCATTGTTGATTTTAATAATCATCCCATCAGCAGCACAACTGTCCATAATATCTTTGATACTGGCTTTCAAAGATTTTCCAAAATCTTCCTCATTCAAAAGATTTTGACGGAGAGAAATATTACTCAGATTACTTCTCTGATACTCTTCCAAGGTTTCTAGAGCTTTATTGGCACCGTAGGTATTGGCAGAAGATCTGGTTAGAGTTTCTACTAATAATCTGGTTTGGAGATCAAGATGTTTTGCTTTGGCATTTTGGCAAGCTACCAATCCCCATAGCTGTCCATTGACAATGATTGACGTGCTGAAACTGGCCTCCATACCGCTGTTTTTTATATATTGCACGTGAATTGGCGATGCTGCTCTCGTTGTACAATACGTCATATCCAATCTTTCCTTAATTTCTCCCAGAATAGGATATGTTTTGGCGGATGCATCAGAGGTTATCCGTACAGGATTCTTAAGATAAAGTGCTCTTGCCTGTGCCGGAATATCAGACTCGGGATAATGCAAATCCAGATAGCTTTCGAGATGTGGTTTGACTAATTCTTCTACCACAATACCGCTGCCATCATATAGGAATTGATAAATCATCACACGATCGTAATCTATAATTTCCCGAATTTCTCTAAGAAGAACTTTCCAAATATTCTCATGATCAGAATTTCTGAGGATCTGCTGAATCGCAGAATATTCTTTGTTTATTTTATGATTCGGAATGACTTTTTCTATTTCGAAAAAAGTAATCTCATTATGAGTGTGTATGCTTAAAGTATATTCTTCTTCTCTAATGCCAATATGTTGAATGGCAAGTTCTTGGTTACTAGAAAAATTATCCCAATTGATGTCAAGATTTAATTCTTGAGAAATAGTATGAATATCTTTTCCTAATATAGAAGAATCTAAAGAAAAAAGTTCAAGAATATTCTCACTGTAGGAAACTATCTTAGAATTTTTGGTACCAATCAGATAACCATATTCCTGCACTTCGCCGCAGATATGAATTGGTTCCTGGTCACAGTTGATATATTCTTTTGGGTACATAATTAATCATTAACTTTTACAACCCATTTGTGTTTCAATCTGTAAAGATAAACATAAATATTAACTATAGTTAATTATCTTCTATTATCATTGTTTTTAGGAATGAAACAAGATTAAAATATTGAAAATCAAATTAAAAAACCTGCAATCATCCTATTGTAAGAATTAAAAAAAGTGATGCATAAAAGAATCACTTTTTTATTCAAGTTCCAAATAATCAATTTACTTCATATCATACATCACCAGTGCAGTGATCAGTTTTGGTTCAATCAAGGTACATTTTGGAGGCATTTTTATTTCTTTATCAGAAATTTTCAAAAGATCTGAAAAGCTGATTGGATAGATACCAAAACCAACTTTGTAATCTCCACTGTCTACTTTTTCTTTAAGTTCAGAAATACCTGTCGTGTCAGATGTTCCTTTCAGATAAGTTATTTTGTCTGTATGCTTAGCATTTTCTATGCCCAGGATGTTTTCAAAAATATATTTGTCTACCAAATGGTGATCTAGGTCGTTACCATTTCTATTGTCATCCCTGATAGTATGCTTCACGTGCAAACTATAGAATTTACCACCCAAATACATACTAATATGGAATTTTTGAGAAGGAAAATAAGGCGCTTCACCTTTCTCGTGGATCTGGAAATTTTCTGTCAGTTTTTCAAGGAATTCTTCATCGGACAAACCATTGATATCTCTGATAAGGCGATTATAATCATTGATTTTGATGGATTGATTGGAAACAATAAAACTGTAAACAAAGTTGTAATGTTCCGTACCGTGAGATCTTTTGTACTTATCTCTTTGCTTTTTGGCATATTCTGCTACAGAACCAATCCTGTGATGTCCGTCTGCAATGTAAAAAGAATCAATAGGATCCAGCACTTCTTTGAACTGCTGAAGTTTCAACCTGTTATCGATTCTCCAGATTTTGTGTCTCACTTTTTTCTCGTCGGTGTAATTGATGATTGGAACGTTTTTCTGCTCGTGGTTCATCAATAGTTCTACTTTGGAATTGGAATGATAGGTCAGAAGAACAGGCTCAGCCTGCACGCCTACTTTTTCAAGGTAATGCGCCATTTTCATTCTTCTTTCCGTGATTGTAGATTCGTGCTTTTTGATTTTTCCGTCCCAGAAATCATCTACACTCACCAACCCCATCAATCCTCTGAAACTGGTTTTGTCAGGAAGTGTCTGCTCGTAAAGGTAGTATGCAGAATCGTCTTGTGTTAGTTTTTTATCACCCAATAATTCTTCGAAATTAGACCTGATTTTTCTGAGATTTCTATCCACATCTTTTGATTTGCTTACGACTGCAGGCTTTATCATCTGGATGTAAGAATCTTCCTGCTGAGCTTTCTTATTGATTTCTTCCTGCGTAAAATTATCCAAAGAATAAGTCGGGAACACATCAATAAAGTCAGGATTGGGTCTGATTCCTCTAAATGGTTTGAATACTGGCATATATTATAGTTGAGCTTTTATTTTAATAATTTGTTGGGCAAGTTCTTCACCGATTCTGTTTTGGGCATCCATCGTATTTCCACCAACGTGTGGCGAAAGAGAGAGGGCGGGATTCATCAGAATGAGAACTTCGGGAGTAGGTTCTTTTTCGAAAACATCCAATGCAGCGCCGTAAACTTTTCCACTTTCTATAGCGTCTAAAAGAGCTACTTCATTGATGACACCGCCTCTTGCTGTGTTGGCAATGAAAACACCATCTTTCATTTTGTCTAGTTCTTTAGAATCAATCAGATATTCATCTGAAAAACCTGTATTGAGGCTGATGAAATCCGAATTTTCTAAAACTTCATCTAAAGTTACAGATTTTATTTCGAAATTAACAGACTGACCATCAAAGAAACTGATTTCTACTTTTTCGGTTTTTGGCGTTCTGTTGTAAGATAAGATTTTCATTCCTAGAGAAATACCAATCTTAATAACTTCGATTCCGATATTTCCCATTCCGATAACGCCTAAAGTTTTCCCGGATAATTCGGTTGCGTTATTAAATGATTTTTTGAGTGCATTAAACTTTGTTTCTCCTTCCAAAGGCATCAGTCTATTACTCTCGTGAAGGAATCTTGCTAAAGAAAGGAAATGCGCAAAAACCAATTCTGCAACAGATTTGCAGGAAGCTTTTGGTGTGTTGATGATGTAGATACCTTTATCAATCGCATATTCTACATCGATATTGTCCATCCCAATCCCACCACGTCCGATGATTTTAAGATTGGGACATTCGTCAATCAGTTTTTGTCTCACTTGCGTAGCGCTTCTTACGAGAAGAACATCGACTTGATTATCATTGATGAATTGGCTCAGATGTTCCGGAGAAACTCTGGCCTCTAAAACAGTAATGTCTGCTTTCTTCAGAAGTTGAATCCCCGATTCGGAGAGTCCATCATTGGCTAGTACAATCATTTGTTTAATTCAAAAATGCTTTTGTTATTACGTTCCAGCGATTTGTTTATGTTCAAATTCAAGGTGTGCTAAGATACGACTTTTTATTCTGATTAACATTATTTTAACAAAAAAAACGTCCTCAATTAACTAGGACGTTTCTGATTTATAAAGTGAAAAGTAAATTATAAACTTCTCATTACATCAACTAAAACCTGCACACTTTCTATTGGCATGGCGTTGTAAATACTTGCTCTGTAACCGCCAACACTTCTGTGGCCATTCAGTCCGCTGATCCCCGCTGCTTTCCAAGCTGCATCAAAAGCTTCTTGCTTAGACTCATCTGTCAGAGTGAAAGTCACATTCATAAAAGAACGATCTTCTACAGCAGCTACACCTTGGAAGTTTGGATTGCTGTCAATCTCATCATAAAGTAATTTTGCCTTTGCATTATTCTTAGCTTCAGCGGCAGCAATTCCTCCATTTTCTTCCAAATGTTTTAAAGTAAGATAAGAAGCATAAACTGCAAAAACAGGAGGTGTGTTAGACATTGATTCTTTATCGATATGAACTGCATAGTCCAAATAAGTTGGAATCTGTCTTCCTGTTTTTCCGAGAATTGATTTTTTAACCACAACCAAAGTCGCTCCAGCCGGACCCATATTTTTCTGAGCACCTGCATAAATTAAATCAAATTGTGAAAAATCTAATGCTCTGCTGAAGATATCAGACGACATATCGCAAACCAGAAGTGTATCTACTTTTGGGAAGGATTTCATCTGAGTTCCAAAAATCGTATTGTTAGAAGTACAGTGGAAATAATCATACTCTGAACCAACTGTAAAATCTTTCGGGATATAATTGTAATTGGATTCTTTGGAAGAAGCCACAACATCTACATTCCCGATCATTTTAGCTTCTTTGATGGCGCCGGAAGCCCAAGTTCCGGTGTTGGTGTAAGCTGCTTTTCCGTGAACAGACAAAAGATTGTAAGGAACCATCAGAAACTGTAGACTTGCACCACCTTGGAGATATAAAACTTCATAATCATCGCCCAGATTCATCAATCTTTTTACAATGGCGCGAGCTTCATCCATCACAGCAACAAAATCTTTACTTCTGTGTGAGATTTCCAAAAGTGACAATCCAGAATCATTAAAATCTAAAATGGCTCCTGAAGCTTTTTGAAAAACTTCCTGAGGAAGAATACTAGGACCTGCGCTGAAATTATGTTTTTTCATTTATGGTAAGTAATAAGTTGTTAGGATTTAGGTAGTAGTTTAAGCTAAAAGCCAATTGCCATCAGCCAAAAGCAAAATATTATTCGTTGTGAAGGAAAGCTTTTTTTGCCAGCAACTCTTCTTCTGTTTCTACATTGTCTTCGTCTGGAACACAGCAGTCCACAGGACAAACTGCCGCACACTGAGGCTCCTCGTGGAAACCTTTACACTCGGTACATTTATCGGTTACAATGAAGTAATAATCATCTTCTACAGGTTGTTGCGCTGCATCTGCATTTACAGAAAGTCCAGAAGAAAGAACCACCATACCTTTGAGATCAGTGCCATCGGATGCTTTCCAGTCTACTGCTCCTTCATAGATGGCTGTGTTAGGACATTCTGGTTCACACGCGCCACAATTGATACATTCGTCAGTTATCTTGATAGCCATTGCTATTTTATTTTTAATTTTGCACAAAATTACAAAAAAAAAGCCAGCTATGCTGAACGAATACAAAATTTCAGGACTTGAAAAGTTAGGAGAATTCATCCAGAATTTCCTTAAAAATGATGATGATCATTACAGTGAAAAAGAAGAGCGGTTGGCTTATCTGATGACGCGTTCTGAAATAGAAAACCCTTGGTTCACACAGGAGAATCAAAAATATAATCTGCAACAATGGGCAAGTCTTTTCACTAAGGAAAATATTGAAAACTGGCTTTCCAAATATCAATTGTCAAACTCATCCAAAAGAGTAGGATTGACATTGGCTGGGAATATCCCGTTGGTTGGTTTTCATGATATTATGTCGGTGGTTCTGAGCAATCATATTCCCGTTATCAAATTATCATCAAAAGACCGATTGGTTTTACCTTTCTTATTAGAATTATGGAATGAGTTTTCAAATCAGGAAATAGAATATCATATTGTCGAAAAGTTAGAAAACTTCGATGCTGTGATTGCGACTGGAAGTAATAATACCGCAAGATACCTGGAATATTATTTTAAAGATAACTTGAGTATCATCAGAAAAAACAGAACTTCTGTCGCTGTTTTGAACGGCGATGAATCTGATGAAGAATTACAATTGTTAGCCGATGATATTTTCCGATATTATGGATTAGGATGCAGAAATGTAACCCGAATTCTGATTCCAAATGATATGAAATTGGATAGATTGTTTGAGAATTTCATCAATTATAAAGATGTTATCAATCATAATAAATATGCGAATAATTATGATTACAACAGAGCAATTTATCTTTTGAATCAAGACCAGTTCTGGGATAATAATTTTGTAATGCTGAAAGAAGATGAGAAACTGTTCAGTCCGTTGTCTGTGATTAATTTTTCCCGTTACAATACCCTGGAAGAAGCCAAGCAATTTGTAGAAGCTAATAAAGAGGAAATCCAAACTGTTGTTGCAACACCAGAATTAGGATTAGAATCCATTGGTTTTGGAGAAACGCAAAATCCTTCGTTGGATACTTATGCGGATAATGTAGATACGATGGCTTTTTTGAGTGTGATTTAATGATTTAATTCAACAATAATTTCAATAAAAAACGGAGTCCGAAAGGCTTCGTTTTTTGTTTGTTATTAAGCAGTCAAAGATTCTTGCTTCAATTTCTTATCAAATAAAAATGGTAGAAAAGGAACAACTGATCCTATCAAATAATAAATAATTCTTAAAACACTCCAACGGTATTTGAAAGCTGCAGCAATCAGAACGGCAAAGTAGAAGACAAACAGCCAACCGTGCACCCAACCCATATATTTGACAGCTTCCGGAATATCAAACATGTACTTCAAAGGCATTGCAATCAGCAACAAAATCAAATATGAAATAGCTTCTACCAGAGCAGTATGACGATAAAGATTGATTAGTTTGAATTTTTTCCCTTCTGACATTGAATATTGATTTGAAATAATAATTGATATTAAAAAGACAAAGAAACGAATTCCATTCAGGAAGTTCAAAGTATTCTTTTATAAAAAAACATCAATTGCAAAACAATCTCAGTACGATGTAAAAAAAATCAACAAAGAAAATAGATGATATTTTATGTAACAGTGATTTATAAAAACTTATGTTCATTAATTATCACTCTGCATATCTTAATACAATTTCTATCTTTGTCAAATGTCTACTAGATTACCATGAAACTCTCAACCAAAATACATGTTTTAATCTTTCTTATAATAGTTGATTACCTATTGATTTCTTTTTATTTAAGAAATCAAAATCTTGAATCTAGCATTGCTATTGCGATTATAGTTTTAGTTCCGATTGCTTTTTTAATTAATATTTTAATCGCCCTTATCTTCTTTTTTATCAAAAAGACTTCGCTTATAAGTATTTTTGTAATCAATGCAATTGCTTCATCTATCATTACTTACTATTCATTTGGAAATGAAATGAGACGCCAATCCAGTTTAGAATTGGAGTGTTGGAGTTTTAAGCGTAATGATACTTTGTTTGAACTCAATAGATATAAAAAGAGAAATGAGTTTGATATGATTTATAGTTTATTACCTGGTTCGTCATGGAATTTTCTAAATGGCAAGTACATAAAACAACAAAACGGTATTATTCTAATTTCGGATTCAATAAAAATGAGAATAGAAGGTAATAAGCTCATTGGTTTTGGAAAATCAAAGGATACAATTGGAATGTTGAAGGAAAGATAATCATTAAGTATTTTATCAAACCAAACAATCTCTACCTTTGACTACCAGACTAAAACAACGCTAATGAGTTTAGAACTAAGGAAACACTTTGAAGAATTAATATCGTTATCAGACGAGGAGTTTGCCACGCTCGCTTCTTATTTTAAATTGAGAAGACTAAAGAAACACCAATATCTGATTCAGGAGAACGAACCAATTACCAACATTTACTTTGTTACCAAAGGTCTGTTGAAAGCCTCTTACATAGATACCCACGGAAAGGAACATATCATTCAGTTCGCGATGGAAAACTGGTGGATTTCGGATTTTCAAGCGTTTTATACGCGTGTGCCGTCGGTCACGAGCATCCATTGTTTGGAAGATGTGGAACTGTATGCAATTTCCAGAGATGATTTGGAAAAGATTTGCTTAGACAATCACAAATTGGAACATTTTTTCAGAATCAAAAACAGTCTGGGCTATGTGGCTTTGCAGAAAAGAATTTTGCAATTATTGATGACCGATGCTAAAGAACGCTTTGAACAGTTCTCGTTGCAATATCCAACCTTAATCCAAAGAGTTCCTAAAACCATCATCGCTTCCTATCTCGGAGTTTCTAGAGAGACATTGAGCCGGATTACCAAGAAAGTGTGATTTGTGTCACAGTGATTTTGTGACTTATGTCCTGTTTCTTTAAATGAGATTGGCTCAATTTTGTCTTATCAAATTTTAAAAATCATCAAAATGAACAAGAAAATATTAATCGTGCTCACGAGCCACGAAGATCTGGGAAACACCGGTAAGAAAACTGGATTCTGGACAGAAGAATTAGCTGCACCTTATTATGCATTGTTGGATGAGGGTGCAGAGATCACATTGGCATCTCCAAAGGGCGGACAGCCACCCATCGATCCAAAAAGCGAAGACCCTACAGCACAAACCGACGCCACACGAAGAATGGCGGAAGACCAAGAATTGCTCGCGAAACTTAGCAACACCAAAAAATTGTCAGACATCAACACTTCAGATTACGATGCGGTTTTCTATCCAGGCGGGCACGGACCATTGTGGGATTTGGCAGAAGATACCGTTTCTCAGCAATTAATCAAAGATTTTTATAAAGCTGATAAGCCTGTCGCATTTGTATGCCACGCGCCAGGTGTCTTGAGACACGTGAAAATCGATGGGGAATATCTGGTTAAAGATAAAAATGTAACAGGCTTTACCAATACAGAAGAAGATGCGGTCCAATTGACTGATATTGTTCCGTTCCTTGTAGAAGATATGCTGAAAGAGAATGGAGGACAGTACACAAAAAAAGAGGATTGGAGTCCATACGCTGTAGTAGATGGCAAACTGATTACAGGACAAAACCCAGCTTCTTCTGAAAAAGTTGCCGAAGAATTGTTGAAGATGTTGTAAAAAATTCTTAATTATAATATAAGAGCACAGATTAGTCTGTGCTTTTTTCGTTGGCAGCTCAAGTAACAATCAAGGATAATTGGCAACTAATGAAATGTTGCGTAAATTACGCCTCTAAATAAAAATTAAAAAATAAAAGTCTAATATGAAGAAAATTTTTATTTCAGTTTCACTATTATTAATGATGAATGCAATGGCACAGAAATTTGAAACACAAAGCTCAACAGATAAACAAGGTTACACTTACGAAACCGTAAAAAATGACCAGTCTGGTGTAAGAGTTTACACCTTGAAAAATGGACTGAAAGTCTATCTCGCAAAAAATGATGATGCTCCAAGAATCCAGACTTATATTCCTGTAAGAACCGGTTCTAATAATGATCCAAGCGATAATACGGGTCTAGCACATTACCTGGAACATATGGTTTTCAAGGGAACATCACACTTAGGAACCAGCGATTGGACAAAAGAAAAAGCCTTGTTAGCACAGATTTCAGATTTGTATGAGCAGCATAAAGCTGAAAAAGATATCACGAAGAAAAAAGCTTTATACAAGAAAATCGATGAAGTATCTCAGGAAGCTTCTAAATATGCAATTGCCAACGAATATGACAAAGCAATTTCTTCTCTTGGCGCGACAGGAACCAACGCCCACACTTGGTTAGACGAGACGGTTTATAAAAATAATATTCCATCCAACGAATTGGAAAAATGGCTTACTGTAGAGAAAGAGCGTTTTTCAGAATTGGTTTTGAGATTATTCCACACAGAACTGGAAGCGGTTTATGAAGAATACAATCGTGCTCAGGATAATGACGGAAGATTGGTCAATTATGCGATGATGGAAGCACTTTTCCCAAAACATCCAAACGGTCAGCAAACCACAATCGGGACGTCAGAGCATTTGAAAAGTCCT
This sequence comes from Chryseobacterium sp., assembly GCA_039595375.1. Lineage (GTDB taxonomy): Bacteria > Bacteroidota > Bacteroidia > Flavobacteriales > Weeksellaceae > Epilithonimonas. The sequence goes on along the minus strand of JBCNLQ010000012.1, from coordinate 75,026 downwards.
TCTATGGTAGCCATTCATAAGTATTTTGATACTTACTATGTACCAAATAATATGGCCGTTGTTTTAGTTGGAGATTTGGACTTTGATAAAACCATAAAATTGGTAGATCAATACTTCGGAACCTTCAAATACAAAGAATTGCCGATGAAGAAAATGGTTTCAGAAGAGCCAATGACAGGAATCGTATCCAGAACCGTAAAAAGTCCTTCTACACCAAGAATGACAATGGCCTGGAGAACAGATTCCAACGGAACTCAGGAAGCAAGATTAGCTGATGTTGTGGCTGAAATCTTGAGCAACAGCGGAGATGCAGGTTTAATAGATCTTAACATCAACCAAAAACAAAAAACGCTTGGTGCTGGTGCTTATGAATCGCCTTTCAAAACTTATGGTGCATTTGTTTTAAGTGTTGTACCAAAAGATGGACAAAGCTTTGATGAGGCTAAGAAATTGTTATTAGAACAAATAGATTTAGTCAAAAAAGGACAATTCCCAGACTGGATGTTGAACGCTATCGTGAATGATCTGAAAGTTCAGAGAATGAAACGTTGGGAAACGGCTGACGGATTGGCAACGACTTTATACTCAACTTATATCGGGAACAGAACCTGGGAACAAGAGCTGGACGAAATCAATCAATATGAAGCGATTACCAAAGCGGATGTTGTGAAATTTGCTAATGATTTCTTTAAAGATAATTATGTTGTGGTTTACAAAGAGAAAGGTGTGAATGACAAATTGGTTCGTGTAGAAAACCCAGGCATCACGCCAATCAAATTGAACAGAGAAGCGCAGTCTCAGTTTCTGAAAGACATTATCAATGCCAAATCTTCTGACATCAAACCAGAATTTATTGATTTCAAAACTGCCATCGCAACTTCTACAATCAAAGATAAAAAGATCAGCTTTATCAAAAATAAATACAATGAAGTGGCTCAGGTGAATTATGTCTTTCCTTTCGGAACAGATAATGACAAAGAATTGGCACTTGGTGTAACGGTTCTCCAATATCTTGGAACGGATAAATACACACCAGAACAGTTGAAGGAAGAATTCTACAAACTGGGAATTACAAATCAATTCAGAACGTCTAACGATCAGATGATTATTGCGCTGAGCGGATTGGAAAGCAATATGAAAAAAGGGGTGGAGCTGATGAATCACTGGATCAGTAACGTGAAGGCAGATCAAGCAATCTACAATCAAACAGTGAACACCATTCTGGAGTCCAGAGAAGTTGCGAAAAAAGATAAAAACAGAATTATGGCGGCATTAGCAAATTATGCTAAGTTCGGCAAGGATTCCAGAATAACGGACGTGATCTCCAAAGAGCGCTTGAAAAGCATCAACGTTACCGAATTGATTTCGAAAATCAAAACCCTGAATGAATATCCTTACGAAGTTTTCCTTTATGGAGAAGATCAAAAAGGATTGGAAAAAGCAGTAAAGCCGTACATTGTCAACACCAAATTAAAGCCTGCCGCAGCCAAAGAATATGCTGAGCCTGCAACCTCTGGAAAGGTATTTTTCACGCCATACGATATGGTTCAGATGGAAATGTCGAAGGTTGCGAAAGCTGGAAATGTAAACGTAGCCAACTTCGGAAAAGCAAGTGTTTTCAATGAATATTTTGGACGTGGATTGTCTTCTATCGTCTTCCAGGAAATCAGAGAAAGTAAGTCTTTGGCATATTCTGCTTATGTTTCTTATGCCAATGCGACTGAGAAAAACCATCCGAATTATGTGACGACTTACATCGGAACACAGTCCAACAAATTACCTTTAGCCGTTTCTGCAATGACAGATTTGATGGCAGAATTACCACAGATTCCGGCTCAGTTTGAGAATGCAAAAGGTTCAGCCTTGAAACAAATCGCATCTAACAGAATCAATAGAACGGTGACTTATTACAATCAGTTATCGCTAAAGAAATTAGGAATCGATTATGATGTGAGAAAAGATATCTATGCAGAAATCCAAAAACTAACGTTGCCGGAACTGACCAGTTTTTACAACACCGAAGTGAAACCGTTGCAGTATAATACCGCAATCATCGGTAAAAAAGAAAATCTGAATATGGATTCTATCAACAAAATGGGAGAATTCAAAGAAGTAACTTTGGAAGAGATTTTTGGATATTAATCCAAATCATCCTTAATCATAAAAAGTGGAGCAGAAGTGCTTCACTTTTTTTTATCGACTTTCTTTAATCGCGCGTATCAATTCTCTATTTCTCCTATCTGCTCTTGCATTTTGTAATGATAATGCAGCCCATATTGCCGCAGGAAGCCAGCCCAAAATCGTAATCTGCAGAATAAAACAGATAATAGCGGTAATGACTTTTCCTCTGACCAGAAAAGAAACAAAGGGTAATAAAATAGCGAGCAACATAGTTTGAAATTTGGGTGTAAATATAATCAATATCAATCTTTTACAGACCAATAAATGAGTGTTGATTTATTTTAACAAATATTTGTGATTATAGTTTTAATTTTCAACAATATTTTATCTATAAATTAGTTTATTGATAATTAACTTTACAAATGTTGAAATTATTTCTTGTAGAAATCCTGATATTCTGCGGTATTAATATTACTGCTCAGAATAATTTTACATTTTTGAATGACAATTACAGTGGGATTAACTCAGCAGTGTTATCTCCCACACAACCTTTTCTCAATCCAAATCCCTGGGATGTCAGTTTGGTTTCAGCTGATGTTTTTCTTCAAAATGACTACTCCTATATCTCTCAGCAAAGCCTTTTCGGGCTAATTGGAACAACAATACAGACTGCAAATCCAAAAAAGAATATCACAGGAGAAAATCAAGCCAACGTTTTTGATTACTATAATAAGGAAAATGCAAGCCTGATGTTCAATTCCGATATTCTGGGACCATCGTTTTCTATGATTACCAAAATCAAGGATAAGAAATATGTTTTTGGTTTTTTTAGCAGGTTGAGAACTCAGGCTTCTGTTTTAGATTTGGATAATTATCTTCGTTTTGGAAATGAGATGGTCAAACAGCCACAATCTTATGAAATGAAACCATTCTCATCCATCGCAATGAATTGGCAAGAAATCGGGCTCAATGCTGCCACAGAGATTTTCCCAAATTCTGAAAAACATTGGATTATTGGCGTCAATCTAAAATACGAAACAGGTTTGGACGCCGCTAATATCATCAGTGATCAGGATATAAAATTAACGGCAACAGATCCTGCGGTAGGTGATAATCCCGAGTTGATGAATATATACGCTTCAGATTATAATCTTTCTGTTAGTTACATCACCAACTACAATTCTGAAACAAAAACTTACAATTACAAAAGAAATGGTTCTGGTTTAGGTTTGGATTTAGGTCTGACAATGATGGATAAAAATCCGAGAGAAGAAGAATATGAATCCAAATTTTCGTTGAATCTTCTGGATTTTGGTTTTGTCAATTTTAAACAAGGTCTGAACCACGAATTTGTGAATGGCAACAAAATCTGGCTGCAAAACAACCCTAATTTAGAAGATCAACCGTTTGAAAGTCCAGAACAGTACTTGAAATTATTGAGCAAGGAAGCTTATGGAGATGAGAGTAAATCTTTTGCAGGCAATGGTTTTAAAATTGGTTTACCAACGAGTATCAATATTAATTACAGTCAAAGGATCAAAGAAAATCATTTTGTTAATTTTAACTGGATTCAGCGTGTTCCGGTTTTCGAAAATTCTGTGAAACGAAATAATATTGTTAATGTAAATTATTCGGTTCAAAAAGCGGCGATCGGTTATGGCGTTTCGACTTCTTTATCAGAATATAAAAATCTGCAATTTGGCGGATATTTCAGAATCGGACCTTTGATTCTTGGAAGTGAAAATGCTTTTCCATTGTTGTTCAAACATAAACATCTTCATGCCGCTAATTTTTATTTGGCCATAAAACTCTATCCATTTTGGGATAATGAAATGAAGCGTCACAGAAGACAAAAGTGTGATTGCGAGGAATAAAAAACGCCAAAGTATAAACCTTGGCGTTTTCTATTATTATGACTTTCTGATTACTTCACGATTTTCATCTCATTCAACAACCATTTTGCATCGGCATATTTATCAACTACAAACAAAATATATTTAGTATCAACCATAATATTTCTGCAAAGTTTCGGGTCATAATTGATATCGCTCATTGTACCTTCCCATTGTCTGTCGAAGTTTAGACCAATCAGATTTCCGTAAGCATCTAGAGCTGGACTTCCGGAATTCCCTCCAGTTGTATGGTTTGTCGCAGTAAAATTCACAGGAACTTCGCCGGTTTTATCTTTGTAAATGCCATAATCTTTGGTATTGTAAAGATTAATCAATTTTTTAGGCAAATCAAATTCATAATCTCCGGGAATGTATTTTTCCATAATTCCAGAAATATGTGTTTGATAACCATAGTTCACAGCATCTCTAGGATTGGAACCTTTCACTTTTCCATACGTCACACGAAGCGTAGAATTGGCATCAGGGAAGAATTTTCTATCCTTGTCCGTTTCCATCTGCTGCGCCATAAATTTTTTCTGCAAAGCATCAATCTCAGTCTGCAAAGCAGTTACTTTATCGTTGGTAGATTTGATATAAGTTCCTCTGATGGACGAGTAAAGTTGCACCAAAGGATCATTTTTAAGCGCTTTTATCAAAGCATTTTGATCTGCAAAAACTTTATCGAGATCAGAATAAACAGTCGCACCATTTACTTTTCCGCCACCCGTAATCACAGACGTCTTTGCCCAATTCTCTATGATTTCGACGTTTTGATTGACATCTTTATATTTCTCAAAACCAGCTGGCAAAAATTGTTGAGGCGTCTTGTTGGCGTACAATGCAAGAACTTTTGCAGTCACTTTAGCATCCAATTCACTTTCATAATCTTTGTAGATCTCCGCCAATCTCGATTTTAAATTGTCTAAGGATTTTTGAGCAGATGTTCCGTTTTCAACTGCTTCTACATAACTTCCAAACAAACTTCCTAAAGCCAAAGTTTCAGCATTTCTAGACAGCTCGCTGTAATATGCTCGGTTCAAAGCATAGGGCGCCTGTTCATTATAAAGTTTGTTCAAACCGTCAATCGTTATTTTGATATCTGGATTTTTTGAAATTAAAGATTGTTCATATTGTTGTTTTTTCGCAACAGCGTTGGATTTTTTCAAACCTTCGATTTCGCCTTGCCATTTTTTCCAGGCATTCGAAATCCTTGCGTATTTGGAAGCGTATTTGATTCTTGTTGCATTATCGACTCTCATTTTTTCGTCAAGCGTTTTCAAAGTCACATCACGAACCGAAATCATCGCTGGATCAATCTCCGTCATTATTTTTTCTACCGCTACAGCTGGAAGATATTCCGTAGTTCTGCCTGGAAAACCGAAAACAAAAGTGAAATCATCCTCTTTCTTATCTTTGATAGAAATCGGAAGGAAATGTTTCGGAACATACGGAATGTTATCTTTAGAATATTCTGCAGGCTTGTTATTTTTATCAGCATAGATTCGGAACATAGAGAAGTCGCCTGTATGTCTTGGCCAAACCCAGTTGTCGGTATCAGAGCCATATTTTCCAATAGCTTGCGGCGGCGCGCCAACCAAACGGATATCTTTGTAAGTCTCGATCACATAAGCATAATATTTATTGCCGTAATACATCGATCTTACTGAGATTTTCTGATAGCTTTCCGTTTTTTGAGAAGCGATGTAAACTTCTGTATTTTTTTTGATTTTAGCATCCAGATCTTTCCCTGTCAATCCATCTGTTCCTGCAAGAATTTGCTTTGTCACTTCTTTGATATCTGTGACGAAATCTACCGTTACGCCAGGATTTGGCAACTCACCGTTCATATCTTTGGCCCAGAATCCGTTGGTCAAAAGATCATTTTCTACTGTCGAGTGGGATTGGATATTATCATAACCGCAATGATGATTGGTTAATAATAATCCTTTTCCCGAAATGATTTCCGCAGTACAACCACCATCAAACTGAACAACGGCATCTTTGATGCTCGCTTTTTCTGGATTGAAAATATCTTTTGCAGAGATTTTCATTCCAAGTTCTTTCATTTCTTTTTCATTAACTTCTGTCGGAATCCACATTCCTCCGTATTGCTGTGCCAATGTCATCACTGTTGACAAGGCAAAAGCTGATAAGAGAATTTTTTTCATTTTAACTTTTTAAAATTTCACGAATTTAATTAAAATTTTTGGAAGTGATAATTCGATATTGAGGAATTTCAGCCAAAAAAAATAGAATCTGATTTAGATTCTATTATAATTCTGGGTTTGTATTTTTAACATAAAGTCGATCCTCAACATATTCGATTTTTGTTTTTCCGTGGGGTTTTGGTAATCCATCTTCACCCAAAGCCACGAAAACTAATTTGTCAATCGTAATGATTTTCTGATGTGTCATTTTATTTCGCACTTCACATCTTAGTGTCAAAGAAGTTCTTCCAAATTCTACTGCTTCAATCCCGATTTCGATGATATCGCCTTGTTTGGCAGAACTCACAAAGTTAATTTCAGAAATATACTTTGTAACCGCCCTAGAATTTTCCAACTGAATAATCGCATAAAGTGCTGCTTCTTCATCAATCCACTGCAAAAGTCTTCCTCCAAAAAGCGAATGATTTGGATTAAGATCTTCTGGTTTTATCCATTTTCTTGTATGATAATTCATCATAGTTATGTTGCATTTTAATATGATGCAAAGGTAAAATTTCTTGAGGGTTTTTAACACTTTCAAATCATAGAAAGTATGGATAATCAAATTAATTTTCAGAAATATTAATCTAAAATCTTTTGGTTGAATTTTTGATTCCCTAGATTCTTAGTATTTTTGTAAAAATTATTTAGAAATGTCAAAAGTAAAAATTGGAACAGTTCAGATGTCTTGTGTTGCAGATAAGCAAACCAACCTAAACAAAGCCATTGAAAAAATAAAGGAAGCTGCTGCAAAAGGCGCTCAAATCGTTTGTCTGCAGGAACTTTTTACATCATTATATTTTTGTGATGTAGAAGATTATGATAATTTCGACTTAGCAGAACCAATTCCTGGTCCATCAACAGATGCGCTTTCTCCAGTTGCTAAAGAATTGGGCGTTGTGATCATCGCTTCATTATTCGAAAAAAGAGCGCAAGGTCTTTATCACAATACAACGGCTGTCATTGATGCAGATGGAACATATCTCGGAAAATATCGCAAAATGCACATTCCGGATGATCCCGCTTTTTACGAGAAATTCTATTTCACGCCAGGAGATTTAGGTTACAAAGTTTTTCCTACGAAATTTGGAAAAGTTGGCGTTTTGATTTGCTGGGATCAATGGTATCCGGAAGCTTCCAGAATCACAGCGTTAATGGGCGCAGAAATTATGTTCTATCCAACGGCTATCGGCTGGGCAACGGATCAGGACGAAGAAACCAATCAAGACCAATATAGTGCGTGGCAAACCATCCAACGGTCGCACTCGGTTGCCAATGGCGTTCCTGTGGTTTCTGTGAATAGAGTAGGGTTCGAACAAGATGGCGCTATGAAATTCTGGGGCGGAAGTTTTGTAACGAATGCTCAAGGAAAGCACTTATATCTTGGTTCACACGATAAGGAAGAAGTTGCAGTGACAGAAGTAGATTTGGCTCAAACTGATTATATGAGAAAACACTGGCCGTTCCTGAGAGACCGAAGAATCGAAACTTATTCGCCGATTACAAAACGTTTTATTGATGAGGATTAATTTTTCATCTTTGATATAAATTGATGGAACTCAATATCTACCAAAATCTCTTCACAGACATCAAACAAAGAATTCTCAGCTCACAGCTGAAGGCGGCTTTGTCTGTGAATGCCGAAATGATTTTTCTCTATTGGCAGATTGGAAATTCTATTGCTCAAAAACAAAATGAACAAGGCTGGTCTTCCCGTGTTATTCCACAATTAGCCAAAGATTTGAAAATTGAGTTTCCAAATCATAAAGGCTATTCTGAAAGAAACCTTGGAAGAATGCTTGCTTTTTATCGTGAGTATCCAGACGAATTAATTTTGCCACAGCTTGTGGCAAAATTACCTTGGGGACATAATATTATGTTGATTGAAAAAATCAAAGATCTAAAAACTAGATTTTGGTATGCGGAAAAATGCGTAGAAAATAACTGGAGCAGAGATGTTTTGGACTTGCAAATCAAAACCAATCTTATAGAAAGACAAGGAAAATCTATCAATAATTTTGAAACTACATTGCCAAAACCGCTTTCAGATTTGGCCAATCAAACTTTGAAAGATCCTTACATTTTTGATTTTCTGACTTTGGATGCTGATTTTCGAGAAAAAGATGTAGAAAAACAATTGACACATCATATTACCAAATTTCTTTTGGAATTGGGCAAAGGATTTTCTTTTCTAGGGAATCAATACCATTTGGAAGTTGCAAATCAGGATTACTATATCGATTTACTTTTTTATCACATCAAACTCAAATGCTATATTGTGATTGAGCTGAAAAATACAAAATTCAAACCGGAATATACAGGCAAACTAAATTTCTATATGTCCGCTGTCGATAGTTTGATAAAGAAGAGTCGGAAAATCCAACCATCGGAATTTTACTGTGCAAAGACAAAAATAACATCGAAGCCGAATTTGCTCTCAGAGACATCAACAAACCAATTGGCATCAGCGAAATTCAATTTGTAGAAAAACTTCCCGATAATCTCAAAAGCGCACTCCCAACCATCGAAGAAATCGAAAACGAACTTAAAAACTTTGGATATAAATAAAATGAACGATAATATTCCTAACAGTATCAACCTTTCCAACTACATTTTCCCTGCAGAATGGGAAGAACACGAGGCAACTTGGCTCAGCTGGCCGCACAAAGAAGAATCTTGGCCAGAAAGGATCGACTTGATTTATCCAGCTTATGCCCAATTCATCGCAGAATTGACGAAAGGCGAATTTGTTTGCATCAATGTCAAAGATCAAGAAATGCAGGCTTTTGCAATGGAACATATTTCCAAAGCTGGCGCAGATATTTCCAAAGTAGAATTCTATTTCCACGAAACCAACGATGCTTGGTGCAGAGATCACGGTCCGGCTTTTTTGGTCAATAAAAATGGAGAAGAACCAAAGAAAATCATCGTAGATTGGGGTTTCAATGCTTGGGGCGGAAAATATCCACCATTTGAACTGGATGATGTGATTCCAACCAAAATAGCCAAAGAAAAAGGATTGCCAGTTGTCTATCCTGGGATTATTATGGAGGGCGGTTCTGTCGAGTTTAATGGCGCCGGAACGGTTCTCACCTCTAAATCTTGTTTGCTAAACAAGAACAGAAATCCGCACCTGTCTCAGGAACAAGTGGAAGACTATTTGAAAAAATATTACGGACAAAAACAAGTTCTTTGGGTGGACGACGGAATCGTGGGCGATGATACCGATGGACACGTGGACGACACCATAAGATTTGTGAATGAAAACACGGTTCTCACAGTCATCGAAGAAAATCCCGACGATGACAATTACGAGATTCTGCAAAACAACCTCCGTCAATTGCAAGAAATGACTTTGCTCAACGGACAAAAACTAAACATCATCCAATTGCCAATGCCAGATCCGGTTTTTTGTGATGGTCAAAGGTTACCAGCATCTTACGCCAATTTCTACATTGCCAACAAATCGGTCATTGTCCCGACATACAGATGCGAAAAAGATGCGATTGCACTAGAAATCATCCAAAAATGTTTTCCAGATAGGGAAGTGGTTGGCATAGATTCCACCGATATTATCTGGGGATTGGGAAGTTTCCATTGTTTGAGCCAGCAAGAACCTTTGGTATAAATTTAGGTCCGCATGATGCGGACTTTTTTATTTGATCACTATGAACGACAATATGACTATCGATTCTGTCAAAAAATTTCTCCCTTTCATTCTGGGAACAGCGATTTTTATGCAGATGCTGGATTCTACGATTCTGAATACATCTTTGCCTTCAATCGCGCGAGATCTGCAGGAATCGCCATTGGATATGCAGAATGCGATCATCAGTTATGTTTTGACTTTGGCCTTGTTTATGCCGGTCAGCGGATTTTTGGCAGACAAATTTGGGACTAAGAAAATATTTATTCTTTCGCTAATCGTTTTTTCATTGGGTTCATTATTTTGTTCTCTATCACACAACCTTACGGAATTGGTGATTTCCAGGGTTATTCAAGGTGTTGGAGGAAGTTTGATGACCCCGGTTGGAAAATTAGCTTTGATCCGGGCTTTCAATAAAAATGAACTTCTGAAAGCGATGAATTTTGCCATCATTCCAGCCCTGATTGGACCGGTGATGGGGCCATTGGTGGGTGGTTATATGGTAGATTATCTCACCTGGCACTGGATTTTTTTGATCAATATTCCCATAGGAATTCTAGGAATTGTTCTTAGTTTAAAATATATGCCGAATTATAAATCGCCCGTTATCGACTTTGATTTGAAAGGTTTTTTGATTTTTGCGTTGGCTTCATTATTACTTTCAAGCGCACTGGAAATTTTAGGAAATGCACAGAATCTCACGCCGGTTCTTCTGATTTTCGCATTGGGATTTCTGATGCTTTACTTCTACTACAAACACGCCAAAACGGATAACAACCCAATTTTTCCGCTTAATTTATTTAAAGTCAGAACTTTTCGCGTTGGGATTTTGGGAAATCTGGCAACAAGATTAGGCATCAGTTCTATTCCGCTATTGGTTCCGCTGATGATTCAGATTGCATATGGACAGTCGGCGTTGACATCGGGCTGGATTATAGCACCAATGGCTTTGACGGCGATGTTTGGAAAATCTTTTGTGATTGGGATTCTGGACCGATTTGGCTATCGAAAAACATTGATGGTTAATACATTTACCATCGGAATTTTGATTTGTTGTCTGGCAATTCCTAGTGATCATAGTTCTATTTATTGGTTTGTACCGATTTTATTGATTTTAGGATTTTTTAATTCAATTCAGTTTACGTCGATGAACACCATTTCTATTGCAGATCTTCGACCTTATCAAAACAGCAGTGGTAACTCCTTGGTTTCTGTTAATCAGCAGTTTGCAGTCGGATTTGGAATTGCGTTTGGTTTGATAGTTTTGAAATTGTTTGAAGGCGACACGACTTTCGTTAAAAATCAAGTTCACACGGCTTTTCGATACACTTTTTTAGTGGTTGGGTTTCTCACAATTCTTTCCGGTCTGGTTTTCAGAAGATTAAATTTTCGTGACGGCGATAATATGAAATCAGCATAATTACAAATTATTTTTAATCGATTATATTTGTAATTCTTAGAATTAACTTTAAAATTCTAACTACATATTGCTGCAAATAAATTAATGGATTTTTCAAAACTAATTTCTTCTGATATTCAAAACTATATCAATCAAAATCTCAATTCTGATTTAACCAAACTGTTGTTGAAAAAGTCACCATTCATCAATGTTTCGTTGCAGGAAATTGTTCAACAGATTAAAGGTAAAAAAGTAGCAGAAAAGAAGTTTCCATTTCTAATTAAAGATGGAATTATTTTTCCGCCCAATCTCAATCTGGAACAAGCTTCATCACAATCTACAGCAGAATATAAAGCTCAAAATTTACAAGGAAAATCTTTTCTAGATTTGACATGCGGTTTTGGGATTGATGCCTATTTTTTGTCAAAGAATTTTGATGAAGTTACTTTGGTGGAACAAAATCCTGAATTGATTTCAATTGTTGAAAATAACTGGAAAGTCTTAGACAAAAAAGCTAATTTTATCAATCAAAATCTGGAAGTATTTTTAGAGAATAATCAACACAAATTTGACGTCATTTATCTTGATCCTGCAAGACGTGATCAACAGAATAAAAAGAAATTCCTGCTTGAAGACCTTTCTCCGAATCTATTAGAAATTGAAGAAAAATTACATTCAATTTCTGATAAAATCATTGTCAAATTATCACCTTTGATTGATATTTCGTATTTAATTTCAGAATTGAAAAACATTAGTGAAATTCAAATTATTGGTGTTAGGAATGAAGTGAAAGAACTTTTATTAATTATCAAGAATCAACCAACAACCCACAATCAACAACCAACAACTATTAAATGTGTCAATTTAGAATCTGATGAACCAGAATTTTCTTTCATTTTCAATGATGAGAAATCAACAAAATCAGCATTTTCGGAAAGCTTGAATTTCCTTTATATTCCTAACAATTCGATCCTGAAAGCGGGCGCTTTTAATATCATTTCAAAAAAATTCGGATTAAAAAAACTACATCCAAATACTCATTTTTATACTTCAGAACATAAAATCGAGAATTTTCCTGGCAGAGTTTTACAAATCGAAAAAATTGACGCCAAAGATTTAAAAAAAGGAGAGAAGTATAATATCATTTCCAAAAATTATCCTTTAAAACCGGAAGAAATTAAGAAAAAATACAAGCTGAATGATGGTGGAAATCATTATCTCATTTTCACGCAATCCACTAATGGAAAAGAAATCTTGAGAAGCAGATGATATAAGTTGCTGATTTGTAAAATATTAAATTAATATTAATTATTCAGCCTTATTTTTAAAAATAATTAAATGGATGTTCGTCTTACCGTAAAATTTCACTACATTTGCACGCGTAAAAAATGGATATGCAAAACATTAGAAATATAGCGATTATCGCACACGTTGACCACGGAAAAACAACTTTGGTTGATAAGATTATTCACGCCACCAACATCTTCAGAGAGAATCAGGAGAGTGGTGAGTTGATTATGGATAATAACGATTTGGAGAGGGAAAGAGGGATTACCATTCTTTCAAAAAACATCTCTGTAAATTACAAAGACGTAAAAATCAATGTCATCGATACTCCTGGTCACGCCGATTTTGGTGGTGAGGTAGAAAGAGTTTTGAAAATGGCAGATGGTGTGATCTTGTTGGTAGATGCGTTCGAGGGACCAATGCCACAAACAAGATTCGTACTTCAAAAAGCTTTGGAACTTGGATTGAGACCTTTAGTAGTTATCAATAAAGTAGATAAGCCAAACTGTCGTCCGGATGAAGTTCACGATCAGGTTTTTGACTTGTTCTTCAACCTAGATGCTACAGAGGAGCAGTTGGATTTCCCAACATTCTACGGTTCTTCTAAACAAGGTTGGTTCAACACTTCACTAGAACAAACTGACAATATTTTCCCTTTGTTAGACGGTATTTTGGAATATGTTCCAGAACCGAAAGTTTCTGAAGGAACCTTGCAGATGCAAATCGTTTCATTAGATTTCTCTTCTTTCTTAGGAAGAATTGCTATTGGTAAAGTAATCAGAGGCGAAATCAAAGAATCTCAGTGGATTGGTTTGGCGCAAGCAGACGGAAAAATTGTAAAAGGAAAAGTAAAAGAACTTTACGTTTTCGAAGGTCTTGGAAAGAAAAAAGTAACTGAAGTGAAAGCTGGAGATATCTGTGCTGTTGTTGGTTTTGACGCTTTCCAGATTGGAGATTCTTTCGTAGATCTAGAAAATCCAGAGCCATTGCCAAGAACTGCGATTGACGAGCCAACTTTGAATATGACGTTCTCTATCAACAACTCACCTTTCTTTGGTAAAGACGGTAAATATGTAACTTCAAATCACCTTAAAGAAAGATTAACTAAGGAATTAGAGAAGAACTTGGCATTGAGAGTTCAGCAGACTGATGATGCCAACACTTTCCTGGTTTTTGGTAGAGGTATTCTTCACTTGTCAGTTTTGATTGAAACCATGAGAAGAGAAGGTTACGAAATGACAATCGGTCAGCCGCAGGTTATCTTGAGAGAAGACGAAAATGGTCAGAAATTGGAGCCTTATGAGTCTTTGGTGGTTGACGTTCCAGAAGAATTTGCTTCCAGAGTGATCGATTTGGCAACTCAGAGAAAAGGTGATCTTCACATTATGGAGACTAAAGGTGAAATGCAGCACATGGAATTCGAAATTCCTTCTAGAGGTTTGATCGGATTACGTTCTCAGATGCTGACTGCGACTGCTGGTGAAGCTATTATGGCGCACCGTTTCACAGAATACAAGCCTTTCAAAGGAGCAATTCCTGGAAGAAATAATGGTGTGTTGATCAGTAAAACTCAAGGTCCAGCGACTGAATATTCTATCGCTAAACTTCAGGATAGAGGTAAATTCTTTGTTGATCCAGGCGAGGAAATCTACGAAGGAATGGTTATTGGCGAGCAAAATAAGCCTGGTGATTTGGTGGTGAACATCGTTGAAGCTAAACAGTTGAACAATATGCGTGCTTCCGGAAAAGATAAAGATACAGGTGTTGCTCCAAAAATCTTGTTCTCTCTAGAAGAATGTATGGAATATATCCAAGCTGATGAAGCGATTGAGGTGACGCCTAACTTCATCCGTATGAGAAAAAAAATACTTTCTGAAAACGATAGAAAACGTATTGAAAGAGGCGCTAAGTCTTAATCATTTCCAATCTAAATATATAAAGCATCCAATTTTTGGATGCTTTTTTTGTTATTAACATATTATCGTTTAGTTTTGCAGGATATGAAGTCTAAATTATCTTTCTTAAACATATTTTTACTCTTATTTTTGGTGGTTTCCTGTGCTACAAAAAATAAAAAATCAACATCTCAATCTGGCACTAAAAAACCAATTACTAAAACCGAAATCAAACTTCCACCAAAGCCAATTGTTACTTTAGACAAAATTAAATTACCAGAAATAAAAAGGGAATTCCGTGCGGTTTGGATTGCTTCTGTGGCTAATATCAATTGGCCTTCGAGAAATAATCTTTCCGTAGACCAGCAAAAACAGGAAGCGATACAGATGCTGGATATGTTGGTTGATCTCAATTTTAATGCGGTGATTCTGCAAGTTCGTCCTTCTGCGGATGCTCTGTACAAAAGTCCACATGAACCTTGGTCGCATTTTTTGACTGGTCAGATTGGATTAACGCCTTATCCTCATTATGATCCGATGCAGTTCTGGATTGATGAATGTCATAAACGAGGTTTAGAATTTCACGCTTGGCTGAATCCATTTCGTGCGCATCATTCCAACGGTGGCACGATTTCCTCTGAATCAATGGTGAGAAAATCGCCTGAAAATGTCGTTAAATTAAAAAACGGGATGTATTGGTTTGATCCAGCCGACGACAAAACGCAGGATCAGGCTTCGAAAGTCATTAAAGATATCATTTCGAGATATGATGTTGATGGAATCCATCTCGATGATTATTTCTATCCTTATGCCGAATATAACGGTGGAAAAGACTTTCCTGATTACAAAACGTGGTCGGTTTATCAGCAATCCGGCGGAACGCTTTCCAGAGCCGACTGGCGGAGAGGAAACGTCAACAAATTTGTGAAAAGAATCTACGACGAAATCAAAGCTCAGAAAAATGATGTGAAATTTGGAATCAGTCCTTTCGGCATTTGGAAACCGGGTTATCCTTCTGGAATCAAAGGTTCTTCTCAGTACGACGAATTGTATGCAGACGCCAAATTATGGCTGAACCAAGGTTGGGTAGATTATTTCACACCGCAACTTTATTGGCCTGTAGATTCTCCGGGACAAAGTTTTCCGCTTCTTTTGCAATGGTGGAATGATGAAAATATAAAAGCGCGTCATCTTTGGCCAGGGCTTAACACCGTTGCTGTAAAATCTTCAAATAAAGCGACAGAAATCGCCCGCGAAATAGAAGTGACAAGACAAATTCTTAAGAATAATGCTGGAGAAGTGCATTACAGCATCGCAGGAATCAGCAAGAATTATGAAATGCAACAGGCATTGAAAACCAATTCTTACAAAGAAAAAGTTCTTATTCCAGAATCAAATTGGTTATCTACGAAGGCATTAACAGAACTTAATGTAAATGTCAGAAAAGAATCCAATAACTTCGCGATCAGTTGGAAGAAGCAAGAAGAATCTCTTTCTTATGTGATCTATATGAAATATGGCGACAACTGGCAAACCGAAATTATTTCTTCGGAAATTGTTAATAAAACTGTTCCTTCGTTTTCAAATGGAAAAAAACTTTCCACAATTGTCGTTAGATCCTATGGGAAATTAGGTAAATTAAGTCCATATAAAGCGATTTCTACTAATTAAAAAACTCAAAAACACAGATGGAAACTATTCTAAGAATCAATTGTAAAGATGAAAAAGGTTTGGTCTATAAGATCTCCGAACTTCTTTTTAAAAACAATTTCAATATCACAAAAAATGACGAATTCGTAGATGAAGATAATGGTCGGTTTTTTATGCGGACAACTTTTGAAGGCGATTGTGATAGAGCAAAAATTGCCCAGGAAGTTTTAGCAATATTACCTCCCGATTCAAAAGTGGATTGTGTGGACGGGCGGAAAAAAGATGTCGTGATTCTCGTGACAAAAGAACATCATTGTCTTGCTGATTTATTAATCAGAAACCATTTCAAGGATTTGAATTTCAATGTTTTGTCTGTGATCGGGAATTATGAATCTTTGCAAGAGCTGACAGAAAAATTCGGGGTGCCGTTTATTTATATTCCGGCGGAAAATATCACGAGAGAAGAGCACGAAAATAAAATCAAAGAATCGCTGAAAAATTACCAATTCGATTATTTGGTTTTGGCGAAGTTTATGCGGATTCTTTCACCTAATTTTATTCAGGATTTGGAAGGCAAAATCATCAATATCCATCATTCATTTTTACCAGCTTTTATCGGAGCGAATCCTTACAAACAGGCTTTCGAGAGAGGCGTAAAGATTATTGGCGCAACTGCCCATTTCGTGACTAATGATTTGGATGAAGGTCCGATTATTTATCAAGATATTATCAAAGTCAGTCATTCCAAAACGGCGAAAGATCTTGCCAAAATGGGAAAAGATGTGGAACGAATTGTTTTAGCAAACGCTCTGAAATTGATCTTTGACGATAAGGTTTTTATTGATGGGAATAAGACGATTATTTTTGAGTGATTGTTTTTAATCAAAATGACTAATTTTTTTCTCAATTGATTTAATATAATTATTTTCAAAAATTATTAAATAATGTTCTCCAGTTGTCATCGAATATTCTGCAAAAGGATTTGATAAAATATCAGCTCTTAAAGAATCATTTTTTATTTCTGAAAAGTAAATATATTTTAAAGGTCCATGAAAATTTTTTAATTCATCCAATGTTAAAGTTTTAAAATCTTTATCTCTTCTCCAGTTTGATTTATTGTATTTTTTTTGAAAATTTTTCCAATTCTTTACTTAAAGAAACTTTATTATTCGTGAAATATTCATTGCGTTCCAAATTGATTTTTTTAAGAGAATAAAATTTAGGAATAATTTTAATTCCAGAAGCATCAGATCTAAATTCATCAAGAAATGGTTTTTCAAGGTTTCTTTTTGAGGTAATTGAATTATATACTAATTCATATTTTCTCAAATTTTCCTTATTGGTATTTTGAGTTTCTATTTTTGTTGAAGTACAAGATATTATTGAAAAAGTAATTATCAAATTCTTAAAAGTCATTATGAATTTTTATTGAAATATAAAGATTATTAATCAATTTAGATTTATCTAATTCCCAAAATCTGATACAATTTCTCTTTCTAATTCACCGCAGTAGAAATACTTTTCCCATTTGTTAGTTTAGGCATAATTTTAAAATTATCAGGCTGAAGCAAAGTTTGTCTTAAGGTCGAAGAATGGAAGCCCAATAAACTTTAAATTAATTCTGAAATCAAAATTAAAGTTATCAAAAAATACATTAATTTTATAAAAAATAAACCATTGATATGTCGGTAAACAGAAGAGATTGGCTGAAAACGGCTTTCTTGGGAAGCGTTGGACTTACACTTTCGCCATTAGAATTTTTAGCGAAAACTACTCCAAATTTTAATGTACTGCAGAATGATGAAAAAACCATCCGGCTTTGTTTCAACGAAAATCCGTTGGGCGTTTCACCCAAAGCTTTGGAAGCAATGCAGAAAAGTCTGAATCTCTCTTCGATGTATGATTTCAAGTTTGCGGATGTTTTATGCGAAAAATTAGCGGAGAAAAATCAGCTTAAAAAAGATAATATTTTGGTTTCGGCAGGTTCGTCTTTTCTATTGGAACTTATCACAAAATATGTGTCTCTTGACAAAGGTCACACCATTATTCCAGACCCATCTTTCACGATTTTTGAACCAATTGCTGAGTTTCTAGGGATGTCAAAATCTGTGATTCCGCTCAATGATAAAAAGAAAATCGATTTGGAAAAGATGAAACAATCCATCCGAAAAGACACGAAACTTATATACATCTGCAACCCGAATAATCCGACCGGAGATTTGCTTTCCAGACCAGAAATCGAGACTTTTATCCAATCTGTTCCGAACAATATCACGATTTTGGTGGATGAAGCTTACATCGAATTTACGAATCAGAAATCTTTGGGCGATTTGGTCAATCAACACAAAAATCTGGTTGTAACGAGAACATTTTCGAAACTTTACGGATTTGCCGGCGCAAGATTAGGTTATGCCATCGGACATCCAAAAATGATTGAAAATCTGAAGAAACTGCAGAGTTGGAGCGGAGCAGAAATCAGTGTTATAACAATGGCTGGCGCAATTTCGGCGTTAGACGATCAGGAATTTATTACCAAAGTTTTGGATAATAATCAAAGAGTAAAAGATTTCACAAACTCCGAATTCCAAAAACTCGGCATCAAAACCATTCCGTCTTCTGCTAATTTTGTTTATTTTTCATTAGAAAATTATAAAGGTGATTATTTCAAAAAGTTGAAGGAAGCGAAGATTCTTGGCGGGAAAACTTATGAGGAAAAAGGAAAGTGGACGAGGATTAGTTTGGGGAAAATGGAGGAGATGGAGAGATATTTTAAGGTAATTTCTTAATTTATCAAGCCAAAATATTACTAAACTCCTTCCGATACTGTGACGGACTTTTCTGTGTGTGCTCCTTAAAAGTTTTGTTGAAGTAACTGAAATTGTTAAAGCCGCTGTCAAAACAAACTTCAGTAATACTCATTGGTTGTTCTGCCAAAAGTTTTAAGGAATGAGTGATTCGATATTCGTTGACAAATTGTGTGAAAGTTTTATTCGTGATTTTCTTAAAATATCGGCAAAAAGATGGAACAGTCATATTGGATAATTCTGCCACGATTTCCAATGTAATTGGCTCTTTGAAATGGTCTTTCACATAATTGAAAATCGTACTGATTCGGTCATTGTCCTCTTTTTGAGTTTGCAGATAATATTTTGAAGCATTTAGGATTTTGTAATCTTGAGTCTGAGAAAGTTCATCCAGAATCTCAACTAAAATCATCAGTTTATTCAGAGACGATGCTTCCGTCAATGCATCGATTTTAGATTTCATAGCTTTTTTGACTTCTTCGCCATAGACAATGCCGCTTTTTGCTTTTTCCAGTAAAGATGAAATCCGTGTCATTTCTGGCGCTTTCCAAAACTGAGAACCCAGAAAATCTATCGAAAATTGTATCACGACTTCATAATCGTTTTTTGTATTTTCATTGGTCATTCCACAATGTGGAAGGTCGCTCCCGATCAGAATCAAATCGCCATCCGTAAAATAAGAAATATTACTTCCAATCTGTCTTTTCCCCGAACCTTTATAGAGGAAAATCAGCTCAATCTCAGGATGATAATGCCAGAAATTGGACTTGATGTTTTCATTTCGTGCGTATTTCAAACACGTAAAACTACTGCCAATATCGGGACTTACGGACTCTAAAACGGGATTGTAGTGTTTCATTTAACAAAGTTAAGAAATTAATATTAAATGTCTTAAATTACCTTATTTTATTAATTAATATTTAGTTAATGTTAATATAGAACATATAAATGAAAATTACCTTGTATTATTTGAGATTTATACATTATACATTTGCATAGTAAAACAATTAAAAAGAAATTATTATGAAAAGTATATTAAAATTTGGATTTCTATTAGCAAGTATTTTCATCTCTACCAGCGCAATGGCTAAGGAAAAAGATTTTTCTGTAGCAATTGGGGAAGTGAGTCAGAAAACTTTACATTTCGAAGTTTCTAATGCAAAAAATGTCTCTCTATATGTTTATAACAGTGACAGAAACGAGATTTTTTCTGAGACGTTGAAAAGTGAAACCGTTGAGAAATCTTACAATATGAGCGGAATGGCTTCTGGAACTTATTTCTTGGTTGCTGAATCTGATGCTAAGATAGAAAAGTACAAAATTGTAGTGGACGGCGATAATGTTTCTTTGGAAAAGTCTCCAGTTTCCGCCATTTCTAAACCAGAATATATCATCAATAAAAATGTGGTGCAATTAAAAATGACAGATGTTATCGGCGATGTGAAAGTGTCGATTTTTGATACCGCAAACAACACTTATTACAGCAAAAATAATGTTGCAAAAGACGGATTAATTAACTTGACTTTCGATCTGAATCCTGCAAACCCTGAAACTTACATCATCAACGTAGAAAAAGATGGTGACAGTTTCAGTAGAATGATTTCTCTAAAATAGTTTCTCGAAACTAAGGTTATATATATTATTTTCTAAAGCTTTACCTTTCGTGAAGCTTTTTTTGTTTTTATATCAATGAAAATGCTTTGGGAAAGCTTCTCTAGGCGTCTGCTTCATTATATTGATAAGAAACCAAGATTTTAAAAAACCATATCCATAGGAAAACATCTGGATATAAGTCGAAATAATTGCCATTCCCGCAATGCTTATATTTTTGGTAACCATTAAAGAATGGAAAAAAACCAGAAATGTATAAAGACCGTAAAGTGCGAGAATCAACCCATTTTCCCAAACAAAATAATGAATGATTCCTATCAAATAGCCTAATAAAAACAAACTTGGAAACCAAAAGGTAGGTTTTACATATTTAGGATGTCTTTGGTTCAGAATCGGTCTGGCACAACCGAATTGGTAGACTTGTTTGGAGAATTTTCCAAAGTCGGTTCTGCGTTTGTGATAAACCCCAATATTGTCAAAAAACAAAGTTGTGAAACCATTTTCCCAGAACGTCATCGATAAATCGGGATCTTCGCCAATCCTCATTTCAGAAAAGCCTCCAACTTGTAAAAATTTTGCTTTATTGACACCCATATTGAAACTTCTTGGCTGAAATTTGGTCACAGCTTTCTTACTGCCACGGATTCCACCAGTTGTGAAGACTGAAGTCATCGAATAAGAAATGGCTTTCTGCATCAGATTAAAACCTCTGTGCGCTTTGTCTGCGCCACCAAAAGCATAACAAGGATTCTCAATTAGGTTTTTCTTGATATTTTCGATATAATCTGTTTCTACAATCACATCAGAATCTACAAAAACTAGCCAATCATTTTTTGCGCGTTTTGCACCATAATTTCGGCTCAATCCTGGACCAGAATTTTCTTTTCGGAAAAACTGTAGATCCAATTGTTGATGGAATAACTCAACCGTTGGAAGAAGTGCGATTTTGGAACCGTCATCCACAATGATGACTTCGAAATTTTTATCTGTCTGATGAGATAGAGAATTCAGAAGCTCGAATAATTCGTCTTTTCTGTTGAAGATGGCGATGATGATGGAGATGGTTGGATTCAAGATTGAAATTTGAAATTATTTCCAAAAATATTGAAAAAGGTTTTAAATTTGAAAAAAAGTGAGAATGGATTTTAATATTTTCGAAAAAGAACATTTTAAAACGTTGATTCAATTCAAAGATTATATGCAACTTGAAAATCTTCTGTCACAAAATGGAATTCCTTTTTTCGCTGAGGATATTAGCAATACCAATATTTCAAATTACTGCAGATATTATTTTCTCGAAGAAAATCGCAAGCAGATTAATTTGATATTAAAGGAAAACGCCATAATTCCTGTGAATGAAAATTATGGCGTTTTTGATTTACAACAATCCAAAAAGATTTATAAAATATATGGATTGATTATGTTGACTATGATTATAATTTTGATAATTATAAATTTTACGTACAAGTTATTACATTAATTTAAGTTTGTATATCCATTCAGAAAATTATTGTTATGAATGCTATAAGACAATTTAACAATGTTAAGGATAATTATTTCTAAATTACGCTTCCTGAAGGTTTTAATGCAACAAGGATAGAAGTTATCATTTTGCAATCAGATGATTTTCAGATTTCCAAATCATTCCTTATTCATATATTTCCCTTTCTTAGAACCATCATACATCTCATACTGCAAAAATCTTGTTTCCAATTTCCCGTTGAACAATTTGATTTTTCTTGAAGGTCTGAGTCCGATTTTCTTTGGCGCGTCCAAGTCTGCAGAAATCAACCAAGCCAAAGTGTTAGGGTAGTGCTGTTTGAAAGTGTCGCCTATTTTTTTGTAGAAATCATCATCGTTGATAGTAATTCTCTCATCATAAGGCGGATTGAAAACCATCAACAACGGAAACATGTCTTTCTCAGAATGGAAGAAATCTTTATGTCGAATTGTAATGACATCGTCCATTTCCGCTGATTCTACATTTCTATGTGCAATATCCAAAGCTTCAGAATCAATATCGTAACCAACTATTTTTCCAGCAAATTCCTTCACACGATTCAGTCTGACTTCTTTAATGGTTTTGAATAGTTCTGCATCGTAGTTTTTCCAATTTTGGAACGCAAAACTTCTTCTGAAAGTCTGCGCGGGAAGATCCATAGCAATCATCGCCGCTTCAATTAACAAGGTTCCGGAACCACACATCGGGTCTAGAAAATTGCCTTTTCCGTCCCAACCTGCGAGCTGTAACATTCCGCTCGCCAAAACTTCGTTGATTGGAGCAACAGTTTGCTCTTTTCTGTAGCCACGTTTGAAAAGCGGATCACCAGAACTGTCCAGAGAAATCGAAACCAATTCTCGGTCGATGTGAAGATGGAACTTGATGTCAGGAAAATCTTTGTTAATACTTGGACGGACTTTATATTTATCCTGAAAATAATCCACAATGGCGTCTTTCATTTTCAAAGTCATAAATTGAGAATGATTGAATCTCTCAGAATTGACAGTCGCATCTATTGCAAAAGTCTGATTTGGTTCCAAAAATTGATCCCATTCAAATTTGAATAGTTTATCGTAATATTTAGATTCGTTATAAGCTTTGAACTCCATTACAGGAACCAATATTTTTACAGCTGTTCTGCAAGAATAATTGAGTTTGTAAAGGAAACCCAAATCGCCATCGCAAGTGACTGCGCGGTTTTTGATTTCCACATTTTTACCACCCAATTTCTTAATCTCTTCTGCTAAGATTTGCTCCAAACCAAAAAAAGTTTTGACCTGTATCTGTAGATTTTCTATATCCATTTTGCAAAAATAAGGAATTTAGTTGTTGGTTGTCGGTTTATGGTTGATAGAAATCGATACAAGTTATAAAAACCATCAACCTACAACTATAAACAATCAACCAAAAACACTATTTTTGCAGTATGCAATGGTTTGAAGAATGGTTTGATACACCTTATTATCATATACTCTACAAAAATCACGATTACAAAGAGGCAGAAGATTTTCTGAATCTTTTAACGGATTATGTGAAACTTGAGAAAAACTCAAAAATAATTGATTTAGCTTGCGGAAAAGGCAGGCATTCTGTTTATCTTAATCAGCTGGGTTACGATGTTTTAGGATTGGATTTGTCTGAGCAAAGTATCAATTTTGATAAGCAATTTGAGACAGAAACTTTGAAGTTTCAGGTTCACGATATGCGAAATAAAATAGAAAGTGAGCCTGTGGATGCGGTTTTCAATCTGTTTACAAGTTTTGGATATTTTGAAACTGAGGAAGAAGATAGAAGTGTTTTCCGGTCTGTGTCCGATATTTTGAAGGATGATGGTTTTTTCGTTTTGGATTTTCTGAATGCTGAATATGTAAAAAAAACAATTTCACCCGAATCATCTATCGAAAGAGAAAATATCGTTTTCAATATCAGGAAACGTATTGAAGGCGAATACATTATGAAAGAAATCGATTTTGAGGCAGATGGTACAAATCATCATTTTTTCGAAAGGGTAAAACTGACTTCTCCGGAAAAAATTCTGAAATTTGCGGATGAATTTGGTTTTGAATTGATAAAACGCTGGGGCGATTATCACTTGAACGACTTTGATGAAATGACTTCACAAAGATGTATTAACCTCTTTAAAAAGAAATAAAGCTATTCGTGATTTCAAATATTATATTTTTGATTCTTACTTTACTTTCAATTATTTCAGGAATCAGCTTTGGATATTCTGACAGTCACACTCCGCCACCACAATTTGTTCTTTCAGTTTTAACATTGATTTTGGGTGTCATTCTTATTTTCTTACGAAAGAGATTCTTCAAAAAGAAATTGAATTATAAAATTCATCTCTCATTTTTGTTCATAAATCTAGTTATTGTTCTGATTTGTTTATTAGTACCATTTATTTAAAATGACTATAATTTTATTACTCATATTAAGCGTTCTGATTGGCGTTTTTCTCGGAAAATATTTCGGGAGCAAACAACAATTCGCCAAAAATCTTCTTATTCTAAGCGCAGGTTTTTTGATAACGATTTGCTTGAATGAAGTTTTTCCTGAAGTTTATCACGCTGAAGACCACAATATTGGAATTTTTGTAATCCTCGGGGTTTTGATTCAGATGTTGCTGGAAAGTCTCACAAAAGGCTTTGAACACGGGCATTTGCATCATCATTCGGATGAACATTCTATCATTCCCGTTGCACTGATTATCGGACTATTTGTGCACGCATTCATAGAAGGCATTCCTTTGTCGCACCAGGAGGAGACGCTTTCACCGTATTTGCTAGGGATTCTGTTTCATAACATTCCAATATCATTTGTTTTGGGAAGTTTCCTGGCGCACAGCAAAAATTTCTTGACTAAATTCTGGATGATTGTTTTGATTTTTGCGTTGGCTTCTCCTTTAGGAATGTTGCTTGGAAGATATTTTGATGAAGATTTGAAAGTCTATTTCTTAGCCGTAGTCGGCGGAATTTTCCTTCATATCTCGTCTGTTATTATTTTTGAAAGCAATAAAAATCACAAGATGGATTGGCAGAAAATTGTCCTCGTAATTGTAGGCGTTTTGTTGGCTTTAGGCGGACATTTGTTTCATCATCACTAAAAAAGTTTTCTAAATTAAACAGAAAAATATTACATTTACTTTAAATTATTTCGATGGGATTTTTAAACCAAATTTTCGGGAAGAAAGAAGAGCAGGACGAGAGTAAAAGTCTTTGGAAAAGGATTGAAACGCAGAAAGACCTGGATCTTGCTGTAGAAAAATCATTCCAGCAAAAAGTTTTGATTTTCAAGCATTCTACACGTTGTTTCATCAGCAAAACGGTGTTGAAATCTTTTGAAAGACAAATGGAAAAATCAGACAAAGAGCAATCTTACTATTTTTTGGATCTGATCGCACACCGCGATATTTCCAATGAAATCGAAAGCCGTTTTGATATCACGCATCAAAGTCCGCAACTAATCGCTTTAGAAAACGGAAAGGCTTTTTATAATGCGTCGCACCAAAGTATTGATTTGGATAAGATTTAGAATAAAACTATTATCATCAAACACAATTTTAACAGATGGAATATCAAAATTTTCGCAATCATCTTTCCAAAACTCTGGGTGTGCCAATCGATAATTTGGACTTTTGCACGTCACATTACGAAATAAAAGAATTTAAGAAAAATGAAATCGTACTGCGAGAAGGTGAGGTTTCTGACTGTACTTTTTTTGTGGAAAAAGGCTTGCTAAGGATGTATTCTATTGACAAAGCTGGAAAAGAGCACGTGATCCAGTTTGCACCGGAAAACTGGCTGCTTTCTGATACTACAAGTCAATTGCTGAATGAAAAATCCAGATTTTTTATCGAAGCTGTAGAAGATAGCACGGTGGTGGTGACCAGAGAAGGTTTTTTTGAAAACCTGTCTAAAATCTATCCTGATGTTGCTGAGAAAAATCAGCGATTGATGTTCAATCACATCAAAAATCTTCAGAATAGAGTCAACGCTTTGATCAGCACCACAGCTGAAGAACGTTATATGGATTTTCTGACAAAATATCCAAACCTGATGCTTCGCGTGCCACAATGGATGGTGGCTTCTTATCTTGGGATCACGCCAGAAAGTTTGAGCAGAGTACGGAAAGAGTTGGCTAAAAAGAAATTTGAGATCTAATTATTTTGAATAGATTGTTAGTATTAATCTTCATTTTGAATATCTGTTTTCTACAAAGTCAATCGAAGGATAAGCTCAGTCATCAAACATTTTCAGCAAAAGTTATCGGGATTTCTGATGGTGATACAATGGAAATTCTTTACAAACAAAATCCAATTAAAATTCGTCTGGCACATATAGATTCGCCGGAGAAAAGAGGAACTCAGCCTTTTGGGAATCAAGCAAAAATTGCATTATCAAATCTTTGTTTTGGTAGAATGGTAACTATTCAGGCGGAAAAATATGACCGATACAGAAGATTAATTGCAGTGGTCATCAACGATAAAAATCAAAACGTCAACAAGCAAATGCTAAAGCTGGGAATGGCTTGGCATTATAAAAAATATTCCAAAAATACTGACTACGCCAAACTGGAAACCGAAGCTCGCAAAAATAGAGTAGGACTTTGGCAAGATAACGCTCCTATTGCACCGTGGCTGTGGAGGGAACACAAAAAGAAAAATGAATTATCAAATTGTAAAAACAAACATCTGCGATATTCCAGAATTATCTCAAATGATGAAGGATTTTTATGCGATTGATTTTTATCCTTTTGATGAACAAAGTACAAAAGATAATTTTCAGAAATTCATCAATAATGAGAATTATGGGAATTGTTTCAAAATCATTTTTGAAGGAGAAATTGCGGGTTATATTATTTTAACAAAATATTTCAGTTTTGAATTTGGTGGCGAGATTTTGTTCTTGGACGAGTTGTTTGTAAAACCAGAATTTCAAGGAAAATCTCTTGGAAAAAAAGCTTTGGAATTTGTGAAAGCTTATTCTGCCGAAAATCAATTCAAAATTGTTTTATTGGAAATAGAAAATCATAATGAGAAAGCTAGAAAGCTTTACGAACATTATGGTTTTGAAAATCATAAGAGAAGTTTGATGATTCTTAAAAATTGATTGAGTTAAAACTAAAATTTTAATCTATCAGTTTTGCAGTACCATTTCGGACTACAATAAGAAATTTCACAACCACCAAAATGGTATTTCTTTTTATTTTCTTTAATGAATTTGGTTGTTACTAATCCATAAAATATAGGTAATATTTTTTTATCAGTTTTGCAAATTGGACAAATCGAACCATTAGATGCATTGAGATTACAATTTATAGTGTCTTTTTTCTGCTGAGAAAAAGAAATTATATAAAAGAGAATCAAAAAAAATTGAATAGATTTATTTTTCATATTATTTCACTAAAACGGCTCGTATTTGTTTATAAAAATAAGAAAAAAAGGCCTTAGAATTTCTAAAGCCTTTTTTATCACATAAAAGTTATCTTTTATTTATCGATGGAACCCATTACTTTTTGAGCAAATGAATTCAATGCATCTTTTTCACTCATTCCGTTGTTGACATTGGCGTGAACTTCTAGAGCTCCACAAATGTTTGTGATGAGCTCGCCTGTAACGTTCAGATCTTCTTCAGAAACATTTCGGAACTCTGAAAAACTTTCTAAAACTTCCAAAGTTGCTTCCAGATTTTCTGGTGTTTGGTTCTGATAAAACTGTCTTATGATCGGTAATTTCATTATTTTAAATTTAGATTAAGAATTATTATAAAATTTATCGCAGATAGATCAGATTTCGCAAATTTAATTTGCTCTATCGGGAAAATCAGCGGGAGATAAATTAATTCTTGATTTCTGAAAATAAATCTGTTAAACTATCCGCTTTGTTGGTCTGAACCTGATTTTTCAAAGATCCACCTTCGAAAACTGCAAATGTTGGCAAATTATCCACTGTAGCCAATTTTCTGCTTTCCGGCAATTTTTCTGCATCTACATAATAGAAAGGAATCTCGTCATTTTCAGAAGCCAATTTCTTGAATTTTGGTTTCATAATTCTGCAGTTCCCGCACCAATTTGCACCATACTGAACCATCACCTTATCATTCTCACTCACAATCTGTTGTAAGTTATCTTCTGTAAGCTCTATGTACATTTCTACAATTATTAATGATTAATTATAAATGATAATCGATTATGATTACCAATTAGTTTTTGCTGAAGTATTCTGCAACGCCAGTTCTGTTGGCATTCATCGCTTCTTTACCTTCTTCCCAGTTTGCAGGACAAACTTCACCGTGTTTTTGAACGTGTGCATAAGCATCAATCAAACGAAGATATTCTTTTACGTTTCTTCCAAGAGGCATATCGTTTACAGACTCGTGGAATACTTTTCCAGTTTCGTCTATCAAATAAGTTGCTCTGTAAGTCACATTAGAACCAGTATAAACCTCGTTACCTTCCTCGTCAAAATCCAAATCCTGATCTACAATTCCTAGAATGTTGGCCAATTGTCTGTGAGTATCAGCAAGAATTGGGTAAGTAACGCCTTCAATTCCACCGTTGTCTTTAGGCGTGTTCAACCAAGCGAAATGAACTTCGTTGGTGTCGCAAGATGCACCAATTACCACGGTATTTCTTTTCTGAAATTCTGGCAAAGCTTCCTGAAATGCGTGTAATTCTGTTGGACAAACAAAAGTGAAATCTTTTGGATACCAGAACAAAATAACTTTTTGCTGATTGTTTAAAGCTTCTTCAAAAACATTGATCTTAAGATCATCACCCATTTCGCTCATTGCATCAATCGCAACATTTGGAAATAATTTACCTACTAATGACATAATATTAAAGTTTAAATTGTTGTTAAATTTTGATGATGCAAATGTACAAAGATTCCGTGAATGATAAATTGACTTTTGATTTATAAAATCTATCGAACTAAAAGATTTGAAATTAACACTGTTATTAATAAAATATGTAGATCAATATTCAATCCGATGATAAGTTTTAAGAATTGAAATACAGAAAGTTAAACAGACAATTAACAATTTTGTGTTTTTAGATTGCCAATTTTGTAAAATCTTAAATTTTATGTGTATAAGAATTGACATTAAAATTGATGCTTTAAGTCCAAAAAAAAGTCAGCGCAGAGGCTGACTTTGATTTGAAATGTTGAGAAACTATTTTTTTGCATTAACCAAATCTTCTGGCTTCACAGCAATTGCAACTCCAGGTAAGCTGATAGGCGCTCCCAATTGGGCTAAAAAACTTCCTTGTACTTCACCCGTTTTATAAGTGGTAAAACCAATACGATACAATCCCATTACCAGAGATTTTGTTGGGTTGGAGATGTCGCTTGTAATGCGCATCAAAGAGTTATATTTGTTTCCAGAAGGCTGTGCCGGCATCTCGCCTGAGTCATCATTGGTCTCTATGCTGGTCCATTTAGCCGTTTTTGCTTTGGAAGCTACATCTTCTAATTTAAAAATTCCGTCGGCTCTTTCAAATGTAATCCACGTATCAAAAAAGCTGCTTTTGTCTGAGGAGTTTGCCGTGTAATCTGCTGAAACATAATCTTTCGCTGTTTGTTTCATATCCGGGGCTGGAGAGATCATTCTTATTCCCAATTCTGGTGCTGCAACAGGAATCCAAACATACAGATAATACATTTTTTTTCCATTCTTTGTTTCATCTGGTGTAGAACCAGGTTTTATAAATCCGTAATAATTGGTAATGTCTGTGTATGGTAATCTTATTTCCTTACCTAAAACAGATTTTTTTCCCAAATCTGCACCAAACTTGTCCATCTTTTGTGAAAATGCAGTAGCTCCAGCTACAACAAGAATTGATAATAATAATTTTTTCATAGTCTGATTTTTTTTAGCCTACTCTTTATGGGATTTTCGGCAACTCCCTTTTATCGATATTCTTTTGATAATAATCGTTGTTAAAATAGTGATTTTTAATAAACAAATCTACAATTCAATGAGAATTTGTTTATAATTTAAAATAATTAACATAAAAAAGACATCACTGTTTGGTGATGTCCTCAATATTATTTAGTTCAGAAAATTTTTAGAGATTCTAAAATTGCTCTAGACAATCCTTAATTCTTTTCATGGCTTCTCTCAAATCAGCTTCCGACGCTGCATAGGAAAAACGGATACATTCTGGACTTCCAAAACTTACTCCGCCCACGCAGCCAACATGTGCATTTTCTAATAAGAACATCGCAAAATCATCCGCATCTTTAATTTCTGTTCCATTGAGATTCTTTCCGATAAAATAAGAAATATCTGGGAAGAAATAGAAGGCGCTTTTTGGAAGATTGCATTTGAAACCTTTGATATCTTTCATCAACTCAAAAACAAGATCACGTCTTTTATGGAATTCTGTAATCATGTATTGAAGTTCCGTTGGATCCATCTGTAATGCTGCTATGGAAGCACGTTGAGCCACGGTATTAGCACCGCTAGTCATTTGACCTTGAACTTTATCACAAGCATTCGCTAACCATTCTGGGCAAGCAGAATAACCGATTCTCCAGCCCGTCATTGCAAAAGCTTTACTCATACCGTTTATCACTGCGGTTTGCTCATAAACCTGAGGAAAACTTGCGATAGAAGCGTGTTCGCCTTCATAATTGATAAACTCATATATTTCATCGGAGATAATGGTCACTTGCGGATATTTTGCTACAACATTTGCAATGGCTTCCAACTCTTCTTTGGTATAGAAACTTCCCGAAGGATTGCAAGGTGAACTGTAAAGCAACGCTTTGGTTTTTGGCGTGATAGCTTTTTCTAATTGGTCAGCTGTAATTTTGAATTCTGTATCAATGGATGTTTCTATGAAAACTGAAGTTCCGCCAACCAATTTTACCATCTCATCGTAACTCACCCAGTATGGTGCAGGTAAGATAACTTCATCTCCATCATTCACAATTGCAGAAAGAACGTTGATTATGGATTGTTTAGCACCATTAGAAACACAAATCTGAGTTGGTTTATAATTTAAATTATTATCTCTTTTAAGTTTTGCAGAGATAGCCTGTCTAAGTTCTAAAAATCCGGGAACAGGAGAGTAGTGGCTATAATTCTCATTAATAGCATCAAATGCTGCTTGTTTGATTTTTTGAGGAACATCAAAGTCTGGTTCGCCTAAAGTTAAACTGATGACATCTATTCCTGCTGCTTTCATCTCCCGCGCTTTATTACTCATAACGAAAGTCTGAGAATAACTCAGCCTGTTCAGTCTATCCGAAATTTTATTCATAAAATATTTTCTAATTAGATTCAGCACAAATATAATTTTTTAAATCATACGTCGAAAAGTGTTTAGATAAAAATTTTTCTTTACGAAAAAAGCTGCATTACAGTTGATTCTGAGAAAATATTATGTGAATAATACAAATTTATCTGAAAAAAAATAAAAATTTGTGATATAATTTAATTATTTGTTAATTAAAAACAAATATAATTAATTATTTTTGCAAGGAAATTCGACTTTATAAATTTAGTTCAGAATTAATTCCACACAATGATGAGTAATAAATTTACTAAATTATTATTTTCTACACTTTTTCTTTTTCTCATTGTATCTATTACTGCAAAAGGTCTGAACCTTCATTCTCTCCAAGAAGAAATCATCCGATATAATAGAGCAGGAAAGCATTACATATCACAAAAAAAACTTTCAGAAGTTCTTCTCAAAGGTAATCTTTCTGATGAGGAGAAGGCTAATATATCTTTTCTTTTTGCAACAACTTACAGAAGTGTCAATGATTATTCTACCTGCATAGACTATCTGAACAAAACAGAAATGCTTGCTAAAAATTTACCAAAGGATAATTTGCTTAGGATAAAACTCGATTATGAATACGCATTCGTATATTTTGACAGTAATGAGTATCAAAAGGCTGCAGAAGCAATGAAAAAAATTGACAGAGCAGATTATATCAATCCTTCTTCTGAAGACTATGCCTATCTCACGATGCAGAAAGGTTATCTGCTTTTATTAGATAAAAAGTACGCCGAAGCTGAAAAGAAATATTTTGAAGCGCTGGATATTATGAAATTATCAAGTCCATGCAATCTTCCTCTCGTTTATACGAAACTTATGAATTTGTATGCAGCCAGGAAAAAAATATCTAAAGCAGAGGAGATATATCGAGAAAACCTACGAATCTGTGACAGTTGTAATGTGTTAAAATATAGTATTTTAGCATCTTCTGAAATGGAGAAAATTTATAAAGAGAACAATCTTTATGGACAAGCGTACCTCATTAGTTCCAGACTAGATTCTCTTCGACGTGTCGATAATCAGGAAACTAAAATTTCTGAAATGCATCTTGTGGACAGAGCTTATGTAGAAAGAGAACAAATTGCAAGTGAAAAGTCAGAAGTGTGGAAAGGAAGTATTATATTAGTCGTATTGATTTTGCCCTTATTTCTAAGTATATACTATTTCTACAAAAAGAATAAACGTATCAAAAAAGAAAGGGTAAAATTGAGAGATGAAATTTCACAAATTAAGGAAGAACTTGATCTGTATTCTCGAAGTTTCTCTCTAGAAAAATATGTGAGTTCTAATGAAGAATTATTTCCAAATTTTGAACGCCTTACTGATCGCCAAAAAGAATTGGTGGAACTTTTATCTCAAGGTTTATCTAACAAAGAAATAGCCGAAAAACTTTTCATCACAGAAAATACTGTAAAGTATCATACCAAGAATATTTACAATATTTTAAACGTAAAAGATAGGAAAGATTTCTTTCAAAAGTTCAAAATCAAGTAGTAAACTACCTACTACATTACCCCTACATACCCGTAAAAATACCTACTACATCACCCATACGAAGGCTACCCTGAGGGGTAGTTTTTGCTTTAAACAAAGGGTTTTACAAGACTTTTTCAAGGTATTTTATCGTTAATTTAATAATATTGCTTTCTGTTTAGCGATTGAATAATCTATTGAATCAAGTTAAATACTCCAAACCTCAAATTTATTTCAGATTATCTCCTGATGATTTGGGAATTCGAAAATAATTTTTCTTAACATATATCAATTTTGATGTTTTTATTAATGGCTAATTTTGCGCCCTCAAAATCAAATTAAAATGAAAAAGATTTATTTATTACTGTTTGCAATTTTATTTACAAACACCTTATTCTCACAAACCGATTTGGTTCGCTGGAACAAGTCGAATTACACGCCAACTGTATCAGGAAATTATCTAACTGCCGGAAATTTGTCTTCGACAGTGCCAATGTCTTATGTTGAATATCCTTCGATAAGTGGATATAATGCATTCGAAACAGAGAACTGGCCTACTAAAAATGATGTGGCATACAGTCCTTCAAAATACATACAGTTGACAGTTAGTCCATCACAAGGCTACAAATTAAATCTATCCGAGTTTAGTTTTAGTTGTGCTTCTCAAGGTGGCAATGCGAAAGTACGAGTTGATTATTCGGTCAGCAGTAATTTTTCTAGTCCAATAACGGTTCTGAACGGAAATATTACGTCCAGTATGTCCAACTTTTCTATTACCAACTTTCCATCGCCTATAGCAACTGACGGACAGACGCTTTATATCAGAATCTATTTCTACAATACGTGGAATAGAGTTCACCTGTTTTTCAGAAATAATCAAAGTTTTGGTCCTCTTTTCAGAGGAACTGTCGAATCAAGCTCTTCCGTACCTGTTGCCTATAATGACACAGCAAGTACAGGAACGAACAATGATATTGACATTAATGTATTGTACAATGATGACTACAGTAATCAGGTTGGTTCTATAGGAGTTACACAGCCATCACACGGAACTGCGGTCATTAATAGTGATAACACCATCAATTATCTTCCGAATAAGGATTTTGTTGGAACCGATACTTTTTCATACCGAATCATCAATCAGTTTGGGACATCAAACTATGCTACTGTTTCCGTTAATGTTGCTACGCCTTCTCCATCATCGTTAATCTGGTGGGATAAGAATACATATTTCGGGACGCCATTTCAAAATTTTATAGGTTCTACCCAAATGACTTCTAATGGCGGTGTGACAATGTCAACAGGTAATGAGTCGACACCCGTTTTTATTTTTGGTAATATTACAGATACTAATGTTAATACTTCCAAATACGTGCAATTTATTCTGGAGAACAACAGTACAAAGAAAACCATCGAGCCAAAATCTTTCAGTTATATAGCAAGAGCATACAACTCTAGTAAATATGAGCTTAGATATTCAAAAAATCTGGATTTTTCAAACAGTGTTACCGTATCGTCCGGAGCATTAGTTGCTAGCTCTACGTACAGTACAATCTCGATGGCTATTAATAACTTAAAGGTAAATCCAAACGAAAAATTATATCTACGTTTATACCTTTATGACTGTGCCTCCAACGTCGTAATTCGATTTTTACCGCAAGATAGCGGACCTTTAATCAGCGGAATTTTCTATAACTACACCTATGCATCTGATGATACAATTTGGCTAAATCCAGCTAATCCACATTGGAGTAATGGAACACCGACCGCCACCAAAAATGCGATCGTAGAAACAGCTTACGACACAACCACTTATGGTAATTTCGAAAGTCAGAACCTGACAATCAAAACAGGCGGTACATTGACTGTTAATACTGGAGGATATATCACTGTAAACGGACAGATTTCCAATAATAATACTGCAGCATCTTCTTTTGTAGTAGAAAATAATGGAAACCTAATGCAAAATGGCGCTTCAAACAATATCGGAAACGTTACGGTAAAAAAATTAGCACTCATTCCAAAAATGGGTTACAACTATTGGTCTTCGCCAGTAACAGAGCAGAATCTTTATCAATTTTCAGATGGTTACAACCAGGCTAACGGCGGAACTGGAACAGGAACGCCTTGGAACAGGTTCTATGTTTATAACGAGGCCAATGATTATTTTGTGACTACAATTGCAAATGATATTACTCTTAACTCTGCATCTACATTCCAGCCGGCGAGAGGTTATGCCATCAGAGGAAAAAACAGTTTCCCTGAAAATGTAACGATTTCTACACCACCAGCATTATTCCAATTTACAGGTGTACCACAAAATGGAGATATCAACTCTTACAATCTAAAGTGGACCAATTCTGCTAAAGGTTATAATATGGTAGGTAATCCTTATCCTTCTAATTTAAGTTTTGATGCTTTCTACGAACATAATCAAGACAAAATTTACGGTAAGGCTTATTTTTGGACTAATAATGACGGGCAGATTACTTCACAGCAGAGCAGTAATTACAGTGGGAATAATTACGCAATTCTTAACTCTCTGGGCGGCGCATCTGCAACATATTTCGGATACAACAACAGAAAACCAAACGGAAATATCGCAGTTGGGCAAGGTTTTATCATTCAAGCAAAAGAAGCAGGGAAAAATAAACCGCTGAACTTTACCAACGATATGAGAACACCAGATATCGCAAACTACTATAATAAAGGTGCTCAAAAAAATAGATTCTGGTTAGAGTTCAAATCACCTTCAGATGTCAATAATGAAATCTTAATTGGTTACATCGCCAAAGCAACTAACGGATATGATAGCGACTATGATGCAGATCTTTTAGCCATCGGAAACGATTCTTTCTGGAGTATTTTGGACAGTCACAAGTTGGCCATCCAGGCAAAGGATGAAAACTTCAGCACAGAAGATGTAATAAAAGTGGGTTTCAAAGCAGCTGTTGCCGGAAATTACACGATTACATTAAGTGAAAAAGACGGTATCTTCAAGTCTACTCAATCTGTTTACTTGAAAGATAAGTATCTAAATAAAGTAATCGACATTACTGATAACGGATACGCTTTCTCTACCAGCGCTGGACAGTATGAAGATAGGTTTGAAGTTATTTACAAATCACTACAAACACTTGGTACAGACAACATTTCAAAAAAGGAAATTATCATTACAAAGGACACTCAGAATTTTATAGTAAAATCTGAAGATAACCTGGATGAAGTGAGTCTATACGATTCTGTTGGCAGACTGGTTTACAGCGTCAAGAATGCTAAAAAAGAGGTATTGATCAATAAAACAAACCTTGCAGAAGGAATGTATATTGTGAAAGTGAATACTAAAAATACTACACTGACCAAAAAAGTTTTAAAATAATAACCGATACTTAGTAATTTATTAAACCATCAGATTAATTTTTGATGGTTTTTTGTTGATGTATTAACAAATCTTTTCATAATTTCGCCTTATGTCTTTAGAATTAATTTTACAGTATTTTCCCGATATTACCAGCGAGCAGAAAAATCAGTTTGCAGAACTAGAAGTTTTGTACAAAGATTGGAATGAAAAAATCAATGTGATTTCCAGAAAAGACACAGACAGTCTCTATGAAAAACATATTCTTCATTCTTTGGGTATTGCGAAAGTGATGCAATTTGCTGATAACACAAAGATTCTTGATATCGGAACCGGAGGTGGTTTCCCTGGAATTCCTTTAGCCATTTTATTTCCCAATGCGCACTTCACATTGGTAGACAGCATTGGAAAGAAAATCACTGTGGTCAAGGGAGTTGCTGAAAGTCTCGGCCTGAAAAATGTAACAGCTCATCATATGAGAGCCGAGCAGCTGAAAGAGAAATTCCACTTCGTGGTCAGTAGAGCTGTGACGCAGATGCCTGTTTTCCTGACGTGGCTTCGAGGGAAATTTGAAAAAGACCAATTCAATACAAAACATAACGGCGTTCTTTACCTCAAAGGCGGTGAACTGGCAGAAGAATTGGCAGGATTGAAATGCGAGATTTTCAGTTTGAAAAATTACTTCGACGGCGAGTTTTTTGATACAAAAAAAGTAGTGTACCTTTCAAAAGGCAATTTTAATAACTAAATAAAAAGAAGAGATTATGAAGAAAGTATTTATTTTATCAGCATTAGCAGCGTTTTCATCATTCGCAGTATCATGCAAAGACAATGATGATTACAGCCAGATCGAATCCGTTTTCGCCAGCAAAACCGACAGCGTAAAAATCCCGATGGATACAATGGCTTTGGGCGTTACCCAAGAGATTTTAGCCTATTCAACATTTACCAGAACTTGCGAAGGCATCTACAGTTACGATTATAATTACACCAACGATTCTGTCCGCACAATCGCCAATTTTGCCTATAAAACCAACGACGTCTGTGGCGACGGAAGTTACGTAGATGGTAGCAGAATCAACTTCAAACCTGTTAAAAAAGGGAAGTACACTTTCAAATTCTTTACAGGAAAAGACGCCGCAGGAAACAATACTTACTTGGAGAGAAAAATTGTTGTAAAGTAGATTTCAAGGAGCTATTTCCCGCTTTCCGCTATATCTTTTTTGTCATCGGCGTTTTGTACTCAAAAACAAAGTTTCCATTTCAGACAAAAAAGGATGCCGCTGCAATCGGGGCTATGGGATTTGTGTTCCAATTGAACATTTAGTTTTTTCGAGTTTCTTGGATGATTTTTTCATCTTTGCGAACTTAAAAATATTTTAAATAATTTCAGAAAAATCTTTGCGCACTTTGCGCTCAAATGAATCAAAAAATAATTAAATTGAACCTTTAAGTTTTTAAAGGTTTTTTTATGCAGTTTCTTCAAAACATCATCACAGAATTATTAGAAAATCATCAAGAAATTTCCGAGCTGGATATTGTGTTGCCCGGAAAACGACCAATGGTTTTTATCAAAAGAATTCTGCAGGAAAAACAATATCAAGGACTTTTACCCAATTTTGTAACCATCGATGAGTTGATTTCAGAATTGTCAGACAATGTAGAAATCAAAGGCATTGCTCTTTGGCTTTTCTCATTCAGAATTTACAATCAAATCGATTCTTCCGAAGATTTTTCCGGTTTCCTAAAATGGTTTCCCACCTTGCTCAAAGATTGGGACGATATGATGAAATTTTCAGAAGATGATCAAAAAATCCTGCTTTGGATGCTGGATGAAGAGCGCATCAAAAACTGGGGAGAACTTCTGGGCGAAGATGACAATCCAAGAAAAAGAAATCTCAACTTTTGGCGAAAGATGAATGAGTTTCTGCCACTACTGAAATCGGAATTGCGAAAAGAAAATCTTGCGACTTCTGGAATGATTTATCAGGAAGCATTTTCCAAAATTGAAAATTTTGCCAAAGAAACCAAGCGTCAATTTATATTTTGTGGTTTCAACGCTTTATCAAGAGTCGAGGAGCAATTGGTAAGACAGCTTTTGCAATGGAATAAAGCAGAAACTTATTTCCAAGCTGACCAATATTACATCGATGATGAAAGACAGGAATCCGGAAAGTTCCTGCGCGAAACACTGAAATGGAAAGAATACAATGAGAGCCGAAGTTTTACTTGGGTAGAAAATCAATTTTTGCGACCAAAAAATATCAGAACTTACGAAGTTTCGGGCAACATTGTTCAGGCCAAATTCCTTCCGGAAATATTGAGGAAAATTCCCAAAGAAGAATTGTCTGTCACTGCACTGGTTTTGCTGGATGAGAATCTTTTACCTGCCGTTCTAGACAGTCTCAATTCTGTGCAAAGCGTCAACATCACGATGGGGTTTCCCTTAAAGAATTTGTCTTTCAGTAATGCTGTTAAAAAGTTATTCTACCTTCAGAAGCAACAGGAAAAAAAATCCTCCAGCTATTATTACGCCGATGTTTTACCAATTTTGGAAGAACTTCCAAACGATGAAAAAGATGCTGAAATCATCAGAAATTTCATTTTTTCAATTGAAGAGCGAAACATTGTTTACATCTCAAAAACCCTGTTGCAAGAGCTGCTCGGAGATCTCAGTTATTTTCAACTTTTACAAAAACCAGAAAGCGCGCAGATATTTTTAGACTTGCTCATTACGTTCTGTTATGAACTGAAATTCAAAGAGCTAGATGATATTCAGTATGAAAATATTGCTTTATTTGAGAACGTTTTCAAAGTCATCAAAAATCAATTATTACTTTATAAAATTGAGATCAAAATAGAAACGCTGGAAGTTTTAATCAACCAATTGGTAAATTCCGAAAGTATTGATTTTGTGGGAGAGCCATTGGCTGGATTTCAGATTATGGGACTTTTGGAAACCAGACTTTTGAATTTCAAAAATGTTATTTTACTATCCGTCAACGAAGGAAAATTACCGTTAGGAAATACCCAAAATACCTACATCCCATTCGACGTCCGCAAGAATTTTGGTTTGAATACCTTTCTTGAAAATGACAGTATTTATGCCTATCATTTTTACCGATTGATTCAGAATTCTGAGAATGTTCATCTGCTCTATAATGCATTGAGTTCTGGTGTGAATACAGGTGAGAAGAGCCGATTCATTACCCAATTGGAGATGGAAAGTCCACACAAAATCGAACATACTATCATTGAAAATACCTCCGAACCAATTGTTCAGGAACTGATAAAAATCGAAAAAAATGAAGAAGTCATTCGGCTTTTGAACGAGTGGAAAAACCGTGTTTCTGCATCACATTTGGTGAGTTATCTTTACAATCCGATTGATTTTTATCTCAATCAACTTCTGAAAACCAGAGAAACTAGTGAAATTGAGGAAGAGCTTTCTCAAAGGAATTATGGAAATCTGGTGCACTTTGCCACTGAGCATTTGTATAAAAATATCAAGGGTAAAATTCTGAAGGTTGGTGATTTAGAAAATGCACTCCAACAAACAGATTTCGCGATTGATTTTGCGATTGAAAAACTGAAACATCAGCCAGAATTTTATGAACGCGGAATGAATTATATTCACAAAGAAATCGCCAAAAGGGTAGTACGCAATATCGTGGAGTATGATTTGGAATTGGTTAAAAAAGGTTCTGCGCTGGAAATTTTGGATTTGGAAAAAGAAATCAACTGCGATTTTTATCTGGACGAAAACCAAAGCGACAAAATCAGTTTCTATGGTTTTATCGACAGGATAGACAAACTAGACGGCATCACAAGAGTTATCGACTATAAAACGGCTAAACCCAAGAATCTCACAATCAATCTTGGCAAAAATAAAGAAGAAAAGTTACCCGAATTATTCTTCCGGGATGACTATAAACAAGCGTTGCAATTATCAATTTATAAATTCTGCATTACCAACTCTCTTGATATAAAACCAGAAAATGTAGAAACTGCAATCTGGTCATTCGCAGAAGTCAAAAACGGTCCTCAAAAGTTGAATTTCATAGATATTGAAGATTCTGAAGTAGAAGATTCTATCAGAAATTTGATTCTTGAAATTCTGAATCCTGAAATCGCTTTTGAGGAAAAGGAGAGTAAGTTGGTAGGGATTTTCTAGCAGATGAGGCAAATTGTGTTGATTATCTTAATCTGCGAAGAGACAATTTTAAGGCTTATTTTTCAATTTTAAATCAATCAATTTTGCCCGTACTTTCTTCATAAACTCTGTTCCAGGATCTTCTTTTGGAGTAAAATAATTGGAGTCAGATTCTTTCCAAATCTTAGAATTTCTGAAAGTACCATATTCATAGTGTCCAATCACATATTCAATGGGATATTTTTTGGCAAGATATTTAATCAATTCTGCGTTGGCTTCAATTTGTTTATCGGTCAAAGACCGAGATTGGCTTCCGATATTTTCAACCCCGATGGCACAGTAATTCAGTCCAATCGTATGTATGGCGAACATTTCGGGATCAACCAATTGGTAAACTGTTCCGTCTCTATCAACCAAAAAATGCGCAGAGACATTCAGTGAACTTTGTTTTTTGAGCGTTGCTCTTTGATTTTCTAAATATAAATTATTAAAATATCTGAAATTAGATTCAATAGTTCCGCCAGCGGTGTAATGCAGGACAATGATTTTCGGAGTGATATTCGGATTTTTCTGAATCAGATTGTGATGCTGCTTCATATAATCCAGACTCAGCTGCTTTCTTTCCTTAGAATAATCAATCGGTTTTTGAATGATTTTAAGGTTTTGAGCTTGGAATTGGAAAGAAAAAAATATCAAGAGTAATTGGAGAATATATTTCATATAAATTTTTATCAGCCACAAAAGTTACAAAAGTTTTTTAATTATAAATTATCATTTATCAATTATCATTTGTAAATTATCATTTATAAATATAATGTCCCGTAATCTTCCAGCTAAAAAGACAATCCTGCAAAACCTGTCCAGCTCCAATATTATGAGAAATTAAATAACGTCTTCCATCAGCTGATTTTTTATTAACCACAATTCCGATATGCGTCAGATTTTTAGGCAAATCCCAGGTTACAATATCCCCCGGAACATAATCTTTTCCATCACTCGTAATTGGTTTCACTTTCCCGAATCTCGAGAAAAAAACCATAAGATTTGGAACACGTCTGTGGTCGATATTTGTGTCAGGTTTTTTCAGTCCCCATTTTGTTGGATATTTGGAAAAATTTTTCGTCATATCTTCATGAACTTCTTTCTGCAAATCGATTCCTAATTTTCTGTAGGCGCGGATGACAACATCTGTACAAACGCCTTTACCTTTTGGAACATCGCCATTGGGATATTTCAAAACGAAATAAGTAGGGTCATAAACCACTTTGTCTTTAGTCAGATTAACAGCCGCATTAGAGAGTTTGGTTTGAAAATTTTGTCCAAAAACTGTAATGGAAACAAAGAGTAGAATTGCAAAGTATTTTTTCATCTTAAATTGATTATTGATTTTTTGTTTTAAAAGCTTCGATAGCGCCAGCCTGACACCGCGTATTTTACTGTTAGTATTAGAGTAGTCATCCTGAGGCTCTCGGAGAATTTATAATTTTAAAACGAAAAAACCTGCGAAAATATTCCGCAGGTTTTGTAAAAAATATATAAGATTGATTTGGTCTTATCCAAAAGCGTTGATGCCAGTAATATCCATTCCTGTAATCAAAAGATGGATGTCGTGCGTTCCTTCATAAGTTATCACAGATTCAAGATTGGCTGCGTGACGCATCATCGGGAATTCTCCCATTATGCCCATTCCGCCAAGCATTTGACGGGATTCTCTGGCGATATCAATAGCCATTTTTACATTATTTCTTTTCGCCATAGAAATTTGTGCAGGCGATGCTTTATGAGCGTTTTTAAGATTTCCTAACTGAAGGCAAAGCAATTGCGCTTTGGTAATTTCAGTTAAGAATTCTGCTAATTTCTTTTGCTGAAGCTGGAAAGAAGCAATTGGCTTTCCGAATTGTTTTCTCTCCTTAGAATATTGAACAGCGGTACAATAACAATCCATCGCCGCACCAATCACACCCCAAGAAATCCCGTATCTTGCTGAGTTGAGACAAGATAATGGTCCTTTCAAACCTTCAACATTTGGTAACAGATTTTCTTTAGGAACTTTTACATTATTGAAAACCAATTCTCCGGTTTTGGAAGCTCTTAGACTCCATTTGTTATGTGTCGTGGGTGTTGTGAAACCTTCCATTCCGCGTTCCAGAATCATCCCTCGTACTTTACCATCTTCGCCTTTTGCCCATACGACAGCGATGTCTGCAACAGGAGAGTTGGTGATCCACATCTTGGCACCATTCAATAGATAATGATCGCCTTGGTCTGTGAATTTGGATTCCATAGAAGAAGGGTCGGAACCGTGGTTAGGCTCTGTCAAACCGAAACAGCCAATGAGATCACCGGAAGCCAGCTTCGGAAGGTATTTTCTTTTCTGCTCTTCAGAACCATATTCGAAAATAGGGAACATCACCAAAGAAGACTGAACAGAAGCCGCAGAACGAACTGCAGAATCGCCTCTTTCCAATTCCTGCATTATCAATCCGTAAGAGATTTGGTCCAATCCCGGACCGCCATATTGCTCAGGAATATAGGGACCCAGTGCACCGATATTTCCCAATTCTTTCATCAATCCCGGAATATCGGTATGATTTTGTGCCGCTTCATCAATCTGAGGCATCACAAAACTCTCGACCCAATTCCTTACAGAATCGCGGATGAGCTTGTGTTCTTCGGTCAAAAGAGTGTCTATGGAGTAGTAATCTGGTATGCTTGTTAAAGGATAGTATGACATTATTTTTGTTTTGCCTAAAAATAAAGCTTTTCCTGAATTACCAAAAAATTTTGTTCACAAATAATTCATTTTCTGAAAAACGTCATAATTGTTCCGCAAATAGTTTTGACACCTGCACAACTTTGGCAGAGGTTATAAAACTAGGGTTTTGTAACCAATCGACTTTTACTTTGGTTTAAAAACCGTCGTTTTGTAACCAAAGTAAAAGTCATTTTGTTTCCCACGAATCGTGGGAGACTTCCGTCGAAGTCATTTGGTTTAAAAACCTTCGTTTTGTAATGA
Source organism: Chryseobacterium sp. (assembly GCA_039595375.1). Taxonomy (GTDB): domain Bacteria; phylum Bacteroidota; class Bacteroidia; order Flavobacteriales; family Weeksellaceae; genus Epilithonimonas. The sequence goes on along the minus strand of JBCNLQ010000012.1, from coordinate 31,713 downwards.
AATGAGGTTTTTATTTTTCAGATCGATGTTGGAATTAAGGTTATTTTTATCACTCTATAATAAGTAATTAAATTTTTAATTAAAAATTATTTCGACGATTGATATTAGTCGTAACGATCTGATGAAAATCCTTCAACCAATATTTGAGAAATAAATTATTATACGTGTAAAATTGAAAAAGCTCCAATTAGTTTGGAGCTTTCATTTTATTTTTTCTTCAGATCGTTATCAATCTGCTTTTCTGCATTTTCGGCTTTCTTTTCCTGAGCACGTTTTTCTTTTCGCTGTTGTGCTCGGGATTTTTTCTCGGCACGTTTTTCTTGTCGGATCACTTTGTTGGATTTTTGATTGTACAAAGCTTCCAAAATCCCTTGTCCGGTTTTGCTGAAGATTTTGATTTTCGGTTTCTCGTGTGTTCCCGTTACCACCACCGGAAAACCAATCCATCCTGCAGGTGGCAAACCAACTCTCACACGGAAATCCAATAAGCCATTGAAACTCGTAGTTCCACTAATCGTGGGGCGCAGAACGGAAACTTTGAAGGTAAATGGCTCTACGTGTATCAGGTTATTATTGATGCTCGTTTTGATGTCAACGCCTTTCATATCCGGATTATCGAATGCTTTCGAACCAATATCGTTTCCAACGGCTGAAAGCATTTTTAGGTTTTTGACTTCCACATCTTTCAGGTTTACGTTTCCGCCACCTTCCAAAGATGGAAATATTGGTTTCATATTGGCATCAAAATCACCTTTCAGTTTGTAATCCAACGTCACGACGCCTTTCACATCTTTCGCCGCGGTCGCCATCTCACGCACCATATCAATCTCTTTATAAGCTCTTTGAACATCGAAGTTATCGACTTTTAGAGCAACATCATAATTGGCTGTAATTGGCGATTCGTTTTGGTATCTTGCATCAATTCCCATTCGGCTTCCGATGATATCGAAGGTGGTGTTTTTAAGATAAATTTCACCTTTGCTTACAGACGCGAGACCAACGAGATTGTTGAATGCCAGCCCTTTGAATTCCACTTTTTTGGCATCCGCTTCCAGGGATACATCCAGATCGGTTGGGACAATCACAACACCGCTGCTTTTCGGATGTTCCTCCTTAGCATATTCTACGGCTAGCGCTTTGTCTTTGTTGTCGCCTTCTTTCAGCGCCATAAACTCATCAATTAAGATGTAATTGGAATTCAAATGAAATTTCCCGTGCAGTGTTCCTTTTCTCTCGATGAAATAATTGATCGTGTTCAGAAGATAGCCATTCAGAGCAAAATCCGATTTCCCGTAGTTGGCGAAAAACTTTCTAAACCACATTTTTTCATTCTCAAACTTGAAGTTTCCTTCTTTGATGTAGAATGATTTTGGTAGATATTCTGTGGTGGCTTTGATATTCTTTAGAATTAAATTTCCTCGGTTATCAAGTCTTGCATACTGACCGCTGGTCGCATAGCTCTGTCGTCCGTTCAGAGATAAGTCTGCCATTATCAAACCGCTTACATCCAAACCTTCTTTCTTGAACACTTTGTAGATTCTGCCGACATTCAGCGTTCCTTTTGCTCTAACTTTGTATAGTAGATCTTCGAAATCCTGCAAATCTGCATTCACAAAAACAGGATTGCCTTCGAAATCAAATTTGAACGGGTCAAGCTTTACTCCCAGACTTTTAAAAGTTCCATCGGTATTATTTATACTTGCTAAAATATTGATATTCTGAATCGGATTGGGATAATAATTGGTTTTGATCCAGCCATTTTTAAGGTTGAAATATCCTTTCGTTTTAGGGAAAAGTTTTTTATCCAGATTAAAGATGCCATTGGATTGAATATCTGTCTTCATCAAACCTTTCAGCTCAATATCCTTCAATCCCAGAGCTGAATCTACAGTCGCCAAATCAATTCCGCCTTTGATATCAGCATTAATTTTCATCTCATCTAAACCTTGCGTTCTCACTTTTGCTCGGAATTGATTGTTTTTTCCCAAGTCAAAACTCAGATTTCGTAAATCGAGTAAGAGTTTGTCGGTATTCAAAGCTGGTAAATCAACATTCAAATTCAAATTAAGATTGTTTATTGGAACCGGAGCATTGCTGTTTGAAACCGAACCTTTGTCCACTTTCAAACTTGCTTTGAAATCCGGCTTCTGGTTTTTCGGCTCACTGAAACGGCCTTTCAGACTGAAAAACAAATCACTGTTTCCTTCAATTTTGGTGTCCTTTACCCAATTCAAATATTGTGGAGGCAAAACCGACAGCATATCCTTAATAGTCGTTTTTTCCGAAGCCGCGTTGATGTTCAGATTATAACCATCTTTTAAAATACTCACAAAACCGGTAAATTTGAGAGGAAGTTCATTGATTCTTAACTCGTTTTTACTCAGAACAAACGTCAATGCATTGGTGTTGATTCTTGTAATCAAATCAGCCTTCAGGTATTTTTTTTGCGCATACCAAATTCGGTTAAGTGCAAAATCTAGTTTTTCAATTTCTAGATCGGTTTTGAGATCAAAAATATCTTCACTCAAGCCACCTTTTCCAGTGTAATTCAGATTTTTTGCATGGACCAAAACATTGGCCGCGTGGTCATTATATTTAATATTCCAGTTTTTCAGTTTGATCAAATCCAACTTTATTGATGCGCCGGTGCCTGTTGTATCTTTGGGTTTTTCTGAAGGTTTGGAAACATAAACATTATAATTGGCCTCACCTTTAGAATTAACAAAAACATTAGCAACTGCATCATTTACATAAATCTCATCAATCTTGACCTCTCCATCAAAAATCAAATTTTTCAGGTTGATTCCCGCTGAAACCTCCTTTGCCGCTAATAGTGTATCTTGCTGGAAGGGTTTTGAGCCTTTCAACAAAACATCATCTACAGAAACCGTTAGGGAAGGAAAGTGGCGGAAAAATGTGAGATGTGTTTTTTTATAATCCAGCTCGCCAGCAAGATGTTTGTTAGCAAATATCTTGACCTGATTGGAAATTTGACCAGGAAATAAAATCGGAATAATGAACATCAAAAATAGGATAGTAGCGATGGAAATTCCCAGCCACTTCAGAATTTTTAGAAATATCGTCTTTACATTGTCCACACTCATAAATTTGAATTTTTTTAAACCATTCAAAGATTGTGCTAATTGTAAATTGGTTTGATAGCTGATTTGATATTTTACAATATCGTCTTAATCTAAAATCAAGTTTATATTGGGATGAGATTTTATAATTTCGAGTAAAATTTCGTACAAAGTCTGTCCGTTTCCATTAATCACATCAGTTAGTTTTTGCTCAATTAGTTTTATGTTAAAAGGCTTGCCTTGTCTAATTTTATTTTCATAAAACTCTTTGGTAGTATTAAAACCTAAATCTTCCTTTGATTTTGCAGCATTCTGCCAGATAATATCACTATTTACACCGTATAGAATATCATCAAAACCATCCAATGTTCCAACAGTCCAATCATAATTATTCATAAGAACTTCCGAAATTTCTTTATAAAATCCTGGTAAATCAGAAAAATTATTACCGTTAATTATAAATTTTTGCTTACTGTTTGTAGGATCTAGCTTCATTGTTTTTTAATAGAAGTTGAAAAGAGAACGCATTATTTGTGACTCTAATTTATAACAAAAATCATCACGGACTAAGATAAATATCCTAGAAGACTCCACTCTTTTTCTAAGAAGTAAAAAGTCCTATAATTTATATTATGTTAAATTGGATATTGTAACTATCTGATTTATTTATGATTTCAATTTGACATTGGCTGAAAAAATTATCCAAAATGTACGGGATATTTTGGATATTTGTTTTCATTCTAAAGTACTAAGAAAGTTTTGACCTTGGGTAAGCTATAAGATTTTTGCAATCTATTCAAAACTAAAATCTGCTAACGAATCTAATTTTGGGAACTTCTTGCTTGAAATAAATTTTTTATCAGTGCAGTCAATTTCTTTCCAGCCTTTTTTATGATTCAAATCTCCAACTTCTGTGACATACGGCTGATATGTCAGATTTTGATTTTCGTCTAAAATTTCCCTGTATTGAACCGCGATGTCCATAATACACTCGAATTCGGTGTTTAATTTTACATTTCTGTAAATAAGGTCAAAATGTGTTTCTTTGTTTTGAGGAATGTCAAAATATGTTTCGTAGCTCAGCGTATCGCCTCTAAGAACTGAGATAGCTTTCAAAGCAAAATAAAGCGCCTGCGTGTAAAATTCTCTTGTTTTTTTTCTGTCCAGGTCATTTTCATAAAAACCACCTTCAAAAAGAATCGAAGGAATTCCGGATTTCATAAAATTGTCTCCGCTACTTGTAGGGTAAAATTCGTCCGTATATTTAGCAATCCTGTTTGGTAATGTTTGTTTCATCTGCATATAAATTGCTGCAATAACGGCCATACTTTTCTTTCTATTCTCAGTAATCTCTCTATCTTGATCTTCCGATGGCGATAAAAAAGATAAGGTCGCAGGATGCGTTCCATCTGTAGTAAAAATGGTTCTTTGATCGTGCAGATTGAGCAGATAGCTGTAGTTTCCATTAACAACTACAGATTTTAAAACTCTAATTTCATTACTAGAATTTCTGAGAAAATCTCTGTTGATATCAATATCATAAGCATTCCGTCTTGTCCAGACTTCAGATCCGTCGGGATTCAGCATAAATATAAAATCCAATTGGATAAGTGTAAAAAGCTTCTGTTTCAATTCCGGATGATTCTCAAAAATAAATAACAAATCCAACATTGCTAGAGTCGCAGTAGATTCATTGCCGTGCATCTGTGACCAAGCTGCGACTTTTAGATTTCCCGTGCCAATGGTCATCATATATATAGGTTTTCCCAAACTTGATTTTCCAACTTCTTTGATGAAATCGCTGTACTTGTCCTGTAAGTAAGAAAATAATTTTTCAGGGGAAATATAGCGATTAGGGAAATTAGGATTTTGCGCGTACGGAAAACTATTAGTCATTATTTCTGAATTTGATTTTTAACAAAAATAACATTTAATCTAAAATAATCTAATTTACATTTGTAAAATAATTAAACAGTGACAAATGTCATTTTGTCTGTTGATTATTTTGTGGAATACATTATTAATAATTTTAATTTTTAAATGTTTTAATTTCAGTACTTTATATTTACCAACTAAAGTTGTTTTTTAAATTTACTTTAATGTGCTTTTTTTGCTGTGAACGAGATTTGTTCATCAATACACTAAACGTATTTTACCCTTGTTTTCTACGATTTTTACAAATGTGCAACGTATTAAATTCCAATTATTTCCCTATTTTTGCGCATATTATATGACAATGAGCAACGAAATTCTATTCCTTTCAGGTTTTATATTATTTATACTAATTATACTATTACTAGATCTCGGACTATTCAGCAAAAAAGATGGTCCGGTGTCACTTAAGCAGGCTGGGCTTATGAGTGTATTCATAGTACTACTCTCTTTAGGATTCTACATTTTGCTGACTTACTATGGACATCTCATTCACGGCATAGACAGTATCGAAAGATTGCAGGAAGTTGTTACAAAAAACAGACATCCTGTAAAAATCATCCCAGATAATCTCGAACATAGTATTATGTTATATGATAAGAATCTCGGGCTGGAATTTCTCACAGGATACCTTGTAGAATATGCCTTGTCTGTGGATAATATTTTCGTGATTTTATTAGTCTTCAGCGGTTTTGGAGTAGCACCACGGAATTATCATCGTGTTCTCTTTTGGGGAATATTTGGCGCAATAGTGATGAGATTCCTTTTCATATTCATTGGTGCAGCTTTGATTCAGAAATTTGAGTGGATAATGTATGTCTTCGGCGCATTCTTAGTCTATACAGGAATTAAGATGTTTATTGATAGAAATAAGGAAGAAGAAATCGATCCTCAGCATCATCCTATAGTAAAATTTGCTCAAAAGCATTTCAAAATTCATAACCAGTTTGTCGGGAATAAATTTTTTGTGGTAATTGATGGTATAAAAAAAATGACTCCTTTATTTTTGGTGCTGATTATTGTAGAAGCTACAGATCTCATATTTGCGGTAGACAGTATTCCTGCTATTTTTTCGATAACTAAAGATCCATACATCGTTTTCTTTTCGAATATATTTGCCATCATAGGACTGAGGTCTATGTTCTTTTTACTGGCTGGAATTGTAACAAAATTCCGTTTTCTAAAAGTTGGTTTAGCTGCACTTTTAGCATTTATCGGACTGAAAATGATTGGACATCATTACCTGGATGCTATTGGTTTTGGAACTTCAGAATCGTTGATTATAATTCTCTCTATACTGCTTTTAAGCATTATTACTTCCCTACTCTTTCCTGAGAAAAAGCCAGATAATATGTAAATGTAAATCCATTTAAGTTGATAAAAAGCCTTCAGATTGAAGGTTTTTTTTATACATATAAGCCAGTCTAGCGAGTTATTAACAGTGATTTTTCAATCACAAACTGTGGATATCCACAAAATTTAGCGGATTGAGGAAATTGTTATGATACTAAGTGAGCTTTTCCACAATATAACAATTACATGTTCACAATCAATATTTTACAAAGTGAATCGTAATTTTAATATGTGGTTACAAATGTAAAATAGATTAGTTTACAATTGTGATTGATTTATAAATCATTATTATTACATTTGTAAAATGAATATTACTGATAGATTTACAAAAGTGATTGAGTATTCACAGTTCACACCAGCAGAATTTGCGGAAGAGATTGGTGTGCAGCGTTCCAGTATTTCACATATACTTTCTGGAAGGAATAAACCGTCCCTAGATTTCATCACTAAAATTAAATCGAAATTTCCCGAATTAGAATGGGATTGGTTGATAAACGGTGAGGGCGAGATGCTTATTAACAATAGCAATGCTACAAGCAATAAAAATTTGGTTGAGCCAGAAGAACAAAATACACGGAAGAAATCGATACCAGATCTCTTTTCACTAATCAGCGATGAGCAATTTGGTCAGTCGGAATCTGCTAGAGCATCAACAAAACAAAACGCACCAAAAATTGAAAATTCCGTACCTGAAATAAAAAAAAATATTACAGCCGATTCTCAGCCATTACCAAATAATGTTGCCAGCAAAGAAAATGTTGAAAAAAAAATTAAGCGAATTGTATTTTTTTACGATGACGGTACTTTCGAAAATTATCAAAACTAGAAAATACCCGCACTCAGTTAAAAAGCATAAGCTGCTTTATTTTCAAAAACATTCATTCCTGCCATTATATCTTTTCTATAGATAATTTCTACAGAAAAGCAAGAAACTTCGTAAAGTACAAATTTCAGTTCATTGATAATGCGTTGCTCCTTAATATGACCTTCTTTTTGGGCCATTTCAATTTGCTGAAAATCCGGAAGATTTTTAAAATCGTAGAAAGATATTGTCATAGCTTTGATATTTTAATATTCTACAGAAGTCTATACAATTTATTGACCAAATCAACTCTAAAGTTCTAAATTTCAAAAATTTAATCCAATATTGATAGGTATGTCATAATAATATAACTATTGTTTTAAAGCATCATTAAATAAAAAAAGGAAATCTACTGATTTAGATTTCCTTTTATATTAAAGAATTTATTAAAAATTATTTCAAAGCATTTACCGCTTCTGTGTAGTTTGGTTCCTGACCGATTTCTGGAACTTGTTCAGTGTAAAGTACAGTTCCTTTTTCATCTAAAACTACAACAGCTCTGCTAAGCAAACCTCTCAAAGGAGAATCGTCCAAAGTCACACCGTAGTCCTCACCAAAATTCCCTCTGAAATCTGACAACACTTCTACATTATCCAAACCTTCTGCAGCACAAAATCTATTTAAGGCAAACGGTAAATCTCTGGAAACATTGATGACAACAGTATTTTCTAAAGAACTTGCTTCCTTATTAAACTCTCTTGCGGATGCTGCACAAACACCTGTGTCTATGCTTGGAAAAATATTAAGCAAAACTCTTTTTCCAGTGTAATCTGCAAGGTGCTTTTCAGATAAATCTGCTCCAACTAATGTGAATTCTTGAGCGATAGTTCCAACTTCTGGCAAACTTCCTACTGTGTTTATAGGATTTCCTTTGAATGTAATTTGTGACATTGTTTATAATTTATTGGCATCAAAGTTAAGGGTTGATTTCGGAATTTGACAATATTTAATTCCACTTTAATAAAATTTAACTTTTAATATCAATCAACTAAAATTAAATCTGGATTGAAATAAAAATCATATTTACAGACTTTTAAAATCATTATAAAATACCTATTTTTGTGATTCAAAACGAAATAAAATCAACTCAATAATGTCAGAAAAATCAAAAATTATCTACACGCTTACGGATGAAGCTCCGATGTTGGCAACTCATTCTTTTTTGCCTATTGTGCAGGCTTTCACTTCTGTTGCAGACGTCAATATCGTTCAAAAAGACATTTCACTTTCAGGCAGAATCTTGGCCAACTTTCCAGAATTTTTGACTGATGACCAAAAGATTGGTGATGCTCTTTCAGAACTTGGCGAATTGGCGACAACTCCTGAAGCGAACATTATTAAACTACCTAACATTTCTGCATCTGCACCTCAGTTAGAAGAAGCAATCGCAGAACTACAATCCAAAGGTTTTGCAGTTCCTAGCTATCCTGCAGAACCGAAAAATGACGAGGAGAAAGCAATCAAAGCTAAATATGCTAAAGTTCTGGGTTCTGCTGTGAACCCTGTTTTAAGAGAGGGAAATTCTGACAGACGTGCACCTAAAGCTGTTAAAAATTATGCTAAAGCAAATCCTCACAAAATGGGCGCTTGGGCATCTGACAGCAAAACCGACGTTGCGCATATGAACAGCGGAGACTTCTATGGAACTGAAACTTCTACAACTGTAGAAAATGATTCAAAGTTCAGAATTGTATTCTTTGGAAATGATGGTTCTGAAAAAGTTTTGAAAGATTTTGCCAATCTAAAAGCTGGTGAAGTAATTGATTCTTCTGTGATGAATCTTAGTGCTTTGAAAGCCTTTGTTCAAACTGCGATAGATGAAGCTAAACAAAGAGGTGTGATTCTTTCTGCACATTTGAAGGCGACAATGATGAAAATCTCGGACCCAATTATCTTCGGAGCTATTGTTGAGACTTTCTTTAAAGATGTTTTTGCTAAATATGCTGAGACTTTCAAATCATTAGATATCAATCCAAATAATGGATTACAAAATCTTTACGATAAAATTGCTGGAATCCCTCAGGAGGCAGAAATCAAAGCTGATATCGACAAAGTTTTTTCTGACGGTCCAAAAGTAGCAATGGTAAATTCTGACAAAGGAATCACGAATTTCCACGTACCTTCCGATATTATTGTTGATGCATCTATGGCAGCATTGATTAGAAATGGAGGAAAAATGTGGGACAAAGCTGGTGCAGAGGATGACACTGTAGCCATTATTCCAGACCGTTCTTATGCAGGTTTTTATCAAGCTGCAATTGATGATATGAAGAAAAACGGAGCACTAGACCCGACAACTATGGGTTCTGTTCCTAACGTCGGTTTAATGGCTCAAAAAGCTGAGGAATATGGTTCGCACGATAAAACTTTCCAAGCTGAAGCGGACGGAACTATCAAAGTTCTGGACGACAACGGAAATACGCTTCTTGAACAAAAAGTAGAGAAATCTGACATTTTCAGAATGTGCCAAACAAAGGATGCACCAATCCAGGATTGGGTAAAATTGGCTGTTAACAGAGCTAGATTATCTGAAACGCCTGCGATTTTCTGGTTAGACCAAGCAAGAGCGCACGACAGAGAAATGATTAAAAAGGTTAATAAATATCTTGCTGACCACGATACGTCGGGATTAGATATCAAAATTCTGGATGTGAAAGATGCTATGACCGAAACTTTAGAAAGAGCTAGAGAAGGAAAAGACACCATTTCTGTTTCCGGAAACGTTTTGAGAGATTATTTGACCGACCTTTTCCCTATTTTGGAATTAGGAACTTCTGCGAAGATGTTATCTATCGTTCCATTGATGAACGGTGGAGGATTGTTCGAAACAGGAGCTGGAGGTTCTGCACCGAAACACATCGAGCAATTCATCGAAGAAGGTTACCTGAGATGGGATTCTCTTGGTGAGTTTTTGGCTCTACAGGCTTCTTTGGAGCATTTGGCACAAACTCAGAACAATACAAAATCTCAGATCTTGGCTGATGCTTTGGATGAGGCAAACGCAAAGTTCTTGGCAGAAGACAAGTCTCCAGGAAGAAAATTGGGAACTATTGATAACAGAGGTTCACATTTCTATTTGGCAACATATTGGGCAGAAGCTTTGGCCAATCAAACTAAAGATGCTGATATCGCTTCTAAATTTGCACCAGTTGCAAAAGCGTTAACTGATAACGAAAGCAAAATCAACGAAGAATTGATTGGTTCTCAAGGAAAAGCTCAGGAAATCGACGGTTATTACAGACCAAATTTCGAAAAAACTGACAAAGCAATGAGACCTTCTGAAACTTTGAATCAGATTTTGAAAGGGATTTAATAGAAAAGCTGTTAAATATTATATAAAACCCTCGGCAGATGTTGAGGGTTTTCTTTTGTTTAATTAATTTGCAGAAAGAATCAAAATTAAAATTTATAAGCTTTTAAGTATGAGAAAATCATTTATATTTTTTCTTTATGTTGTTGGGATGATGCATTTTAAAGCGCAGGACAAAATTGAAAAAGCCATCCAGAATCTGGAACAGAATTATACTCAGGAAAAGGTTTTCCTGTTGATGGACAAAGATAATTATATCGTCGGCGACAATATCTATTTCAAAACGTTTGTCTTCAATGGTTATGGTCGCTCTAGGATTTCCAATACGCTCTTTGTAGAGCTTTATGACCACAATAAAAATCTGGTGGATAAAAAAACGGTTTACCTAAAAAATGGCGAAGGCGACGGAACTTTTGTTCTGAATGAATTTCTGAATGAAGATATATATTTTGTTCGGGCATACACCACCTTGATGGCCAATTTTCCAGAGGAATATAATTTTATAAGACAGATTCCAATCTATAATCCGAATTCTGAGCAGAAATTAACCTTGACTAAAAATACTAAATGGACAGCGAATGCATTTCCAGAAGGTGGAACTGTCGTGGATAATATCTCTACCAAATTTGCTGTAAGACTTTACTCACAGGGCATCCCTCCGGATACGTGGGGCGGTTACGTGATAGATTCTGAAAAACCAAATGAGAAATTGGCATCGTTTAAAGCTTTTGACAAAAACGTTGGAATTTTTACAATCACTCCGAAATTTGGCAGATCTTACAAAGTCGTTGTTGAAGATAACAAAGGTACAAAACAAACTGTTGCTCTGCCATCGGTAACTGAGTCAGGAATTCATCTTCAATTGGCAGATGATCCAAAAGGCGTTGCTTACCAAATCAAAGGAACTGCTCTGCCACAAGGTTTACAAGGCTACTCCATCATTGGAACCATCAACAATGTACTGGTTTACAGAGCTAATATCAAAACGCCAAACAGCGAAGCTTCCAGTATTATTCCGACTAAGGTAAGTAATGATGAAACGGCAGTTCTGAATATTACCATTTTCGACGAGAAGCAAAATCCGGTGGCACAAAGATTATTTTTTGTAAATCCAAAAAATCTAAACCTGGATCAACCAACATTGAACTTTTCTCTTAATAATGAATCTCGTGCATTCAATAGTTTCGATATAGAACCAGATGAAGATTACACAAATTATACTGTCTTAGTAAGAGAAAAACAGCCATCTGACAATATCAATGAAAATAATTTATTAAGTGCAAAATGGCTCACAGGAGATTTTACTTCATTAATTTTCAATCCTTCTCAATATTTCCAAAAGACAGTTAATCGTGAGGCTTTTGATGCATTATTAATTTCTGAAAAATGGAACCGTTTTGATTGGCAATCTCTTATTTCCGGGAAAACTCCTGAACTGATTTACAAACCTCAAAGGAATCTTTCTTTCAAAGGAAAAGTAACTAATAATGGTCGTTTTCTCCCCAATAAGAACATTAATTTATTGCTTAAAACGGAGAACTCTGATAAGAATTTTGTTCCCGCAGTGACAGATGACAATGGTTTTATTTATTTGGATGACATCTATTTCGATGAGCCTCTGACCGTTTCATATTACCTTAATAAAGATAAAAAACAGGTCTCAGAAAATGATAATTTGAACATCAGTTTTCAGTCGTTGGTGACGAACGTCCCTTACAAAGCTAATCTCCCGGCAAGCAATTATCAGTTGACAAATTCGGCATCTTCTTCAAATCCTGTAATTGCAAGAGCGCTCCAAAACAAAAAAAATCAACAGACTCTGAAATCTTATAATGATGCAACTTTAATCGAAGAGGTCAAAGTGGTCGCCAAAAAAGTAGATAAGAAAGCAGAATTGGACAAGGAATTATCCAGTGGAAGATTCAGCAGTATGAATGCTACAGTTTTCGATTTGGTAAATGATAACAAAGACGCACAGACATCAATGAATATTTTGCAGTGGATGCAAGGTCGTGTCGCTGGTGTGACATTTACAATGGATAGTTCTGGAAATTACGTTCCGTCAATTCGCGGATCTCAAGCCAATTTGTTTTTAGACGAAATGCCTGTTGACGCTAGTATGATCAATTCTCTGCCAAGCAATAATATCGCAATGGTAAAAGTTTTTAAAAACGATGGTTTGGTTGGTAATGCAATTGCAATTTATACCAAAAGAGGAAATATGCTTTCGGAAGAAGATAAAACATCGGAAAAAATTAATAAAACCGTTTTGCGTGGTTATGATAAGTCTGTCGATTTTGAATTGCCGGACATCACCAGCGATGCCTACAAGAAAATTACCACAGACACACGCGAAACTTTATATTGGAATCCTGCGCTTTTACAAGAAGGCAGTTTGGCGCCAAGAGCAAAATTCTTCAATAATGATGACGCAAAAAACCGAGAAATCATCATCATCAGTTTTGATAAAGATGATAAGATGCTTTATTATGATGACGTGAAATAATAATAAGAAAGGCTTTCAAATTTGGAAGCCTTTCTTACTTTTAGATTAGGTTTAAAATAATTTGTTCGATTTCTTTTGCTCTATTCACAGTCATAAAATGCCCACCATTTTCAACCACAAAATCCGCTTTCAAATGTTTAATAGGAATTATCCGATCTTTATTTCCGTGAATGTGAGCAACATTTGTGGGGCTGATTTCATTTTTCCAGTTCACAATTTCATTAACTGCCCATTTTAAAAATTTGGGATCCGTATCTTTTAAAATATTTTTGAGAAGTTCTTTTTCTTCTTTTGTACCAATTCCAAACAACCAATTTGAAATGTAATTTTGAGATTTTAAAATTGAATTTGGAATTAATTTGTTGAGTTTTAATATTCCAGCTATTCGATAAATTTTGGGAAGTTCAGCGCGGTTTTTAGCAGAAGCTATCAGAATTATCTCTTTGACTTTAATGATTTTAGAGATTTCAACAGCTAGCATCCCACCAAAAGATAAACCAATCAGAATTGGATTTTCAAAAGTAATTTTCTTAGAAATCCTGAAAGCATAATTCTCCAAACTTTCATCTGCAATATTTTCTATCCAGTCAATAAATTCAACATTCAGGTTTCCAAAATTAAAATTATCAAATACCCGTTTATCGACTCCAAGTCCGCTAAAAATATAAATCTTCGTCATTTCTATTTTAACAAAAAAAGACCGAATCACTTCAGTCTTTAATTTATTCTCCTTTCTAAAAGCCAACTTCAAAAAGCAATCGACCAAAAGCCAATTACAACATTTTTAAGTTATTCACTTCCAAATCCGTTAAGATTCTCCAGTGACCTCTTTTGATATTTTTCTTAGTCAATCCGGCAAACATAACTCTATCCAACGTTTCAACTTCATAGCCTAGTTTTTGGAAAATCCTGCGGACAACTCTGTTCCATCCGATGTGGATTTCGATTCCGACTTCATTTTTAGGTTTTCCTTCGATGAAAGAAATGCTGTCAACCTCTGCCACTCCCTCTTCCAATCGGATTCCTTCAGCAATCAATTTCATATCATCATTGGTCAGTTTTCTGTCCAAAGTAACGTGGTAGATTTTTCTGATATTGAATGATGGATGCGTCAACTTTTTCGTCATGTGACCATCATTGGTCAGCAAAATTACACCAGTGGTTTGTCTGTCCAATCGTCCAACAGGGAAAATTCTGTATGGCGATGCGTTGGCTGTCAAATCCATAACGGTTTTTCTCGCTTTGTCATCTTTAGTTGTAGAAATATAGCCTTTTGGCTTGTTCAAAAGCACATAAACAGGTTTTTCTGGTGTGATATTCTGACTATCAAAAACGACTCTGTCGGCTTTCTGAACTTGGTAACCCATCTCTGTCACCACCTTTCCGTTTACTTCCACAAGACCTTGAGAAATCAATTCATCCGCTTCTCTTCTACTGCAAATCCCAGAATTTGCAATATATTTATTCAGTCTGATCGTATCCTTGAAAACCTCTTTCGTGATTTTCTCCAGCCTTCTTCTTTGGATGAAAGATTTTGTTCTGTCTTCAGACGTTTCTGGACGGATATATGGTTTTTTATTCGCAGGTTTTTTGTTGAATGGCTTTCTTTCGCCATCTTCACCTCTACTTTCGAAACGATCTCCGCCTCGCGTAGTTTTTGGTTTGCGCGCACCTCCAACGGAAGGTCTGCTTTTGGACGTTCTTTCGCCAGAGCCACGGGAGTTCCCAGACGGTCTGTTGCCACCTGCACTTCTTGGTTTTCTATCTCTATCTGGTCTCTTTCCGTCTTCGCTCATTGTCTAAAAATTTTTGCAAAGATAGTGAATTAGTTAGGAGTTACGAATTTTGAGTTTAACAATTACGAAAATTGAGAATAATGTAATGAAAAATTAAACAGTTTTGAAATTAAATATTAATTACTAAGCCAATAAACCATAAGTCTTTTCTTGACATCTTCGAAATCCTGATGTTTCATCCAATTTCTTTCAATTTGATAAATGCCTTTTACACTTTCAATTTGAATCACACGATCATAAATTTCAAATTCTGCGATCTCTGATATTTCTTCAAACTGTATATTAATACGATTCTTCCACCGATCAGGGATTTCAATAAAGTCATCTCCAATCATTAAATTGCTACCTTTATAGTTTCTAAGAAAGATTGTTAAAAATCCCAATCCAAGTGCCAATGTTATTAATAAAAAAATTCCAAATATTATTGATGCCCAATTGTCATTTTTTTTAATTCCCATACCAAAAATAAACGACATCAGAAATCCGCTTAGTCCTATGAAAAAATATTTTAAAGGTGGGCGATATTTGTACTCGTAAATCACACTTGAAATGTTAATGTAAGCTGAATATAAAAGTAATTGAATCACTCAAACATTTCAGCCAATCGAACTGCTTTGATTTCATCAGAATTATAAAGTTCTTCCGCAGATTTTTTCTTTTCTAATTTAGGATATAGATTCACACCAATTAGTTTGATTTTTCCTTCTTCTAGCCAAGTTTGTTCTTTTACAGCTTGTTCAAAAATCATTTTCTGAATGTCGCCAGATCTCAAAAGTGCCAGATAACCGCCTTTTTCTTCAATTTCCAGAAGCAATTTCCAAGATTTTTCAGCTAATTGTTGTGTGATTTCTTCCACAAAATAACTTCCTGAAGTTGCATCCTCAAAAACATTGATGATACTTTCATAAGCCAAAACAATCTGTTGTTTGAAAGAAATTTCTTTAGATAGTTCCGTTCTATTTTCTAACTGATAATCATTGGAAAAAACTGCGTCTGCTCCGCCAATCATCGCTGAAGCCAATTCCAATGTGGAACGAATCAAATTATTATCTGCATCATTCCTCGATTTATTTCTAAAAGACGTTTCAGCGAAAATAAAAGGAACTAAATCTTTCTCAAATTCCTTAGAAAATTGATTGTACAAATATTTGAACGCACGGATTTTGGCAATTTCGAAAAAATAATTGGAACCAATTGCAAATCTGAAAACCAATTTCTCCAGAATTTCTTCACCAAATTTTTCCATCAATTCCTTAGTTTTTGCCAATGCAAAAGCCAATTGCTGAATGATTGATGCACCGGCATTTTGATGGCGACTTACATCGATACAAACCTGTCTTTCGAAGGCTTTGGCTAATAATTCGCCAGCCAAAAGTTCGTTAATTTGACCAGATTTATCATCCGAAAAGAGATCAATCAAAGAAAAATAACGATTGGTTTCTTCGGTCAAAATATGTTCAGCTAAATCCGAATTGTTTATGAAAACAGCTTTTTCTTCTAATCCTTCAACATTTTCATTCAACAGAAGGGCAAAAGCCTGATCTTCCAAACCACTTTGATATTCAGCTACAAGATGTGTGCTTTCTTCTACCTTAGGAAGTATTTTAGTCTTCGAATTGTTTTGATAATACGGCTTTAAATCAATATTTTCAAGATTTTCTTTTTTAAGAATTTCGTAAATATCATCCGTTTTTAATTGTTTTTGAACCAGCTTTTCCCAATTGTCAAATCCACTCATTTTAGAAAAAATTTTGTTTTGAAAAGTACAAATTTCGGAGCAAATAAGGCAGAAGATTTATCAAAAAAAATAAAAAGAAAAACCTCTTCAATTAGAAAAGGTTTTCATCCGGATTTATTTTTTTGCAATTTTCGAACTGTCGACTACCAGAATAAAAATTTCCTCGTTTGGTTTTTTCATAAAATAATTTTCGCGGGCATATTTTTCTTTTTCCTGCTTGTTGTTCATCAGCTTGCGGTAGAACTTGTCATTCTTTTCGTATTCCGTTTTATAGAATTCCCGCTGACCTTCGTAACGCTTGATTTCGCCGTTCAACTCATTGATAACCAAAAAAGAAGTACTATCGAAAAATACCATCCAAACCAAAAATCCTGCTAAAGTCAAAACGTACTTGTTGAATACATAAGTCTTAAAAAACTTAAGTGTAGGGGATTTTTTCTTGATATCTTTGATAAGTTCTTTCATAATAAATTAAGATTAATGAACCTTTTTCAACGAATTATTAATTACGGTAGTCAGGAAATCAATAGCTACAGAATTCTGCTTCATATTCGGAACAATCAGGTCGGCTTCGTTTTTAGATGGTTCGATAAATTCCTGATGCATCGGCTTCAAAGTCGTTTGGTAACGGTGCAAAACTTCCTGCAAATCCCGACCTCTTTCCTGTGTATCTCTGCGGATTCTTCTAATCAATCTTTCATCGGAATCTGCGTGTACAAAGACTTTTAGGTTGAATTCCTTCAATAATTCTTTATTGGTCAAAACCAAAATCCCTTCTACAATCAAAACATTTTTCGGTTCCACAGTCACGTGGTCTCCTGTTCTAGAATGCGTTACAAAAGAATAAATTGGCTGCTCTATGCTTTGATGATTTTTTAGTGCTTTTACGTGCTGTAACATCAATTCAAAATCAATGGATTTTGGATGGTCATAGTTCAAAGCTTCTCTTTCGGACAAAGTTAGATTTGGATTGTCGTGATAATAATTATCCTGAGAAAGCACATTAACACCTTCTACATTAAGTTGTTGCATTATTTTATTAACAACAGTTGTTTTTCCGGATCCTGTTCCTCCGGCAATACCAATCACGAGCATTTCTACATTTTTTGCAAAAATACTACAATTTCTTTTTCAGAATCAAATAAAAGTGAAAATTCCTTCGACAAAAAAAACCTGCAATTTGCAGGTTTGATTATTTATCTTCTTCCAGAATTTTCTCCCGAACGGACTTCCCTTTGGGGTTGAGTTTCTTGTTGTGGAGCAGTCCGCATGCTATTTTGATTTCTTGTCGATTGCTGAGTCCTGACATTGTTCTGAGTTCTAGCGGCTGGTTGCGTCCTAACATTATTACGATTGCTATTGATCATACCTTGATTTCTCTGGTTTGAGTTAGATTGAATTCTACCATCTTGATTGTGAAGAGAATTTCTCTTTGGTGAAATCACAATATTGTTCCTCAACCTAGAATTTGATTTATAGACTACTCCATTTCTGTAATAACTGTTGTTATTGTCTAAGTAAACAACATTTGGAGCGTACCAGTAACCATCTGGAGACTGATAATAACCATCTCGGTAACCATCTGAATAACCTTGAGAATAAGGATTATTAGTGGTATAAACATCAGAAGTTGTCATACAGGAAAGCATTGTTAAAGCGATGACAGACGGAAATATTATTTTAAATATATTTTTCATTTTTGTAAATTTTAAATTATCATTTTCATTAATGATAATCACGTAATTACAAAGAATCTGCCAAGATGGAATTAAAAGGATTTACGTCGATTATTCTTCAGGAGAAATTCCTAAAACATAGTAGAAAACTGCCAAATCACGTGCAAGAAATTCGCGGGTGTGATTTCTGTAAAAACTTTCATTTTTGGTCACATCTTGCGCATCAAAGCCAAGCGCGTTCATTCCGTTATTTCTCGCAAAAAATAAAGCCCGTAGATTATGAAAACCTTGTGAAACGATTATCACATTTTTTTGTCCATAGATATTTTTACAGCGCAAAATACTTTTGTGTGTGTTGAAACCTTTAGGGTCTTTAATGATGATATCTTCCGGAACACCTTCATTATAAACAAGGAATCTTGTCATCGCTTCGGTCTCGTCATAGTTCTCACTCTTTTCTCCGCTAACAATAATTTTATTGATTTTTCCGTGATGGAAAAGTGTCCCCACGGCGTCCATTCTTGCTGTAAAATAAGGATTAGCAACACCAGATCGCATCTTGGGAGATGTTCCTAAAACCAGAGCGCAATCTCTGGATGGAACTTTGCTGATTTTGGTATAAGTCCGTCCGCTGGTAAGCGCCACAACCCAGACATTTGCTAAAATTAAAAGCAAAATACCTAGTTCCAGAAGCCTAAAAGCTACTTTGAGAAAATTTGTGATAATGCGAACCAT
Source organism: Chryseobacterium sp. (assembly GCA_039595375.1). Lineage (GTDB taxonomy): Bacteria > Bacteroidota > Bacteroidia > Flavobacteriales > Weeksellaceae > Epilithonimonas. Next base: position 12,725 of record JBCNLQ010000012.1, on the reverse strand, counting down.
TAATTAATATAAATCAAAATCTAAAGATACATCTTTGCTCATTGCTATCGAAACACAAGGCAAGATTTTTCCCTGAAGTTTTTCTTTTTCTGTCAGATATTCGTCTTCTGTCATATCCACTTCTCCATTTTTTAAATAACAAAGACAGCTGCCACAGATGCCGGATTTGCAAGAATAAGGCAATTTGTAACCCAAATCCAATAATTGTTGCAACAATTTTCGTTCGTTATTTTTCAGAACAATTCCATCTTTTTCGATGTGATTGAATTTGACTTTGACATTCACATTTTCAATCAATGGAAACTCTTTTTCCGTTGGGTAAATATCTTCATTAAATGCCTCAAATAATTCGAAATGAATATTCTTTTTCGGAATTCCGTAATTATAACAGGCATTTGCGACAGATTTTATCATTCCTCCCGGACCGCAAATTAACACTTTGTCCGTACTGTCCCAGATTGTAGATTCTTCATCTTCTTCATCCAGATGCAGAATTTGGTTGATGATTAAGGAAATTTTTTTCTCATCCAATCGACCTTGGAAAAGTTTATCTTTAAGTTCTTCCTGTGACAAAAAATAATAAACCTCGAACCTTCCTGCATATTCATTTTGAAGGTTTTCCAATTCATCTTTCAGAACAATGTCCTCATAGCTTTTGTTTCCATAGAAAAGAAAAATCCGGGCAAAAGATTCCTCGTGCAGAATATTCTTTACATGACTGAAAATCGGCGTAATTCCAATTCCTGAAGCAAAAGCCAGAATTGTCCGTTTTTCATTTGGTTTTGCAGGAATAAAAAACCTTCCCGAAGGCTCACTCACAGAGATTTCATCGCCAATTTTGTAATGATCCAATAGAAACTGAGTAGAACTTTGCTCACTTTTGATTTTAATGGCCAGTTCAAATTTACCTTCAAACGGAGCGGATGTAAAGGAATAATCATTCCGGATTTCCTTTTCATTAAAATGATATTTCAGCGTCACATACTGGCCGGCACGAAACTGATAAAGCGATTTCAGCTCTTGAGGAATTTCCAGTTCCAGAGCAAAAGTGTTTTTGGTGAGTTGGCGTTTTTTAGCTATTTTTAGCCTGTGAAACTGAGGTTGATTTGCGATTGTTAATTGATTCTCCATTATCAAAATCAAATTTAATGAAATTTGACAGAAGAAAAAATCTAAATTCAAGACAAACTCGTAAGTTCACTCAAATTAAAATTCAATGAAAAAGATAATATTATATTCATTTCTGTCTATCAGCTTTTTAGCTTGTAAAAAGAACGACGAAAAAGTATCTGAATCCACTGTAAAAGATTCAATAGCTATTGAACCGTCAAAATCACAAGCAGATGTAGCGGAATTAAAAGAACTTTCTCCCGAAAAAATGTCTGCTGTTTTAAAATCAAATAATTCCGATACGCTTTATGTGACCAATTTCTTTGCGACCTGGTGTGGACCTTGCATGCAGGAAATCCCGCATTTCAAGAAAAAAATGGAAGAAATGGCTAATAAACCCGTGAAATTTACTTTCGTAAGCCTTGATAATAAATCTGACTGGGCCAATGCTGTAAGCGATTTTGCCGATGAGTATAACATCCGCAAAAATGTAGTTTTACTGGATGGAACACTTTTGGAACAGGAATTTTTCAAACAAAATTTTCAATCTTGGAATGGCGAATCCATCCCTTTTACTTTGATCAGAAAAGGAGATAAGTCCGATGAAACTATTGGGTCAATGACTGAAGATGCTTTAAATAACAAAATCAAAAAAATTCTTGACGATAAGCCAGAAAAAACTTTAAAAGTAAATGAAAAAGATGTTGTGGCAGGAAATATTAATCCAACTTACTCTCTGTAAGCAGCGGTGATAAAAAACTTTAATTTAATTTGTTTTCTAATCGTTTTAGGAGCGGCAATTTCTTTTGTTGTTAATCTCAATATTGGCTTTGCAGAACTTAATTTTTCAGACTTTTTCAACTACGGATCTGAGAATTTTCAAATTGCTGGATTTAGGATTAACCGTGCTTTAGCAATGGTTTTAGTGGGAATTGCGATTCCCACGAGTGGTTTTCTTTTGCAGGAATATTTTAAAAATCCTTTGGCTGGACCAGATGTTTTGGGAATCACTTCGGTTTCCAGTTTGTTTGTCGCATTTTATATTTTTTTTTCACAGAATATTGTAATTCCGGATTTTCTTCAAAATAGCTTTATCAGCTTGTCTTCTATTATTGGAAGTATTGTTCTGATGATGGTTTTGCTTCTGTTTTCAAAACGATTCAGAGACAAAAGTTTCATCATCATTTTCGGATTTTTGATTTCAGCTTTGGCTGGTGCTGTAGTTTCATTGCTACAGTTTTATGTTGAAAGTCAAAGCTTGAAAAACTACATTTTATGGACATTCGGGGCAAATAATCAGGCGAATTTAATCCAGCTTTTAATTCTCACAGTTTTAATTTTTATTGGTCTTATTTTCACATTCAAATCCATAAAACCATTAATTGGAAATGCTTTAGGGACAGCGTATGCACAGAGTTTCGGTATCAATCAATCCAAACTAAAAATAAGCATTATTGTTGCCTCTTCCTTGCTTTCTTCTTCAGTTACTGCATTTTTAGGACCGATTTTATTCATTGGAATTGTGGTTCCGCATTTTTGCAGAATGATCTGGAATCCTGTACAGCTTTGGCATCAATGGATGCTTAATATGATTTTGGGCATTTTCATCATGCAGGTTTTCTCGATAATTTCAGAACTCAGTCACTTTCCGATTAATATTATTACGACTTTTTTTGGAATTCCTGTGATTTTATTGATGCTAATGAGAAAAGTTTAAAATAATAAAACATAATCTTTGTCATTCTGAAAGAATCTCAGCAAATTAGATTTCTGTATAATGTCAAATAAGATTTATAAAAATGAGTTTTCTACAAATTAGTAATACATCAATCGGTTACTCAGAACCATTGATTTCTGATATCAATACTTCCTTAGAATTAGGCGAAGTTTGTTTATTAATGGGAAATAACGGCATTGGGAAAACAAGTTTAATTAAATCAATTCTTGGTCAAAACAAGCTTTTGAATGGCAAAATTTTCATCAATGGAAAATCGATTCAAAAACTGGATTTCAATGAAATTGCATCTCAAATTGCCATCGTTTTTTCCAAAGCTGAAATTCCTGATAATTATACTGTTACGGATTTGATTTCATTGGGGAAGTATATTCACTATCCTTATTATTTTAAGTTAAATGAAATTGATAAACAGGAAATTAATGAAATCATCAATAAGCTTAATCTATCTGAACATCGAAATAAAAAGCTAACGGAGTTATCTGATGGTAACCTTCAGAAAGCTTTTATAGGAAGAGCTTTGGCTCAGAATTCTCCTTTCATCATTCTTGACGAACCAACCACGCATTTGGACGAAGAAAATAAACTGATGATTCTATCTTTACTAAGAAATCTTGCAAAATCCGAACAAAAACTAATCCTCTTCTCTTCGCACGATTGGCGACTGTCAAAGGAATTTTCTGATAAAATATGGTGGATCAAGGAAAGAAAATTAATCGGAGGAATTTCTGAAGAAATAATACTCAGCAATCCTGAATTGTTAACACCAAAGATTCTGAATTTTAACCAAACTTTTCATTCACCGGATATCATCGCACCAGAAATTCAGAAAGAAATGATGTTTTCTTTTCTACAAAAAAACTTTTCAAATGACCTTAGAAAAATCAAATTGACGTTTAAAAATGATTTTTGGCTGGTGATTTCAGATAATTTCTATGATAATTGTCATAATTTTTCAGAAATTAAACAATCTCTGGAAAAGCTTATTAATACTAATAAAAAGAACTAAATACTTTTTAATAAATTTAAATTAGTAAGATTTGCATAACATTTAAAATATTGTAAATCAATAGTTTAAACATCAAACATTAAAAATACTATGCATGCATAGTATTTTTTTTATATTTGTAAAGAACGCTTTAATATTCAAATTATGGAAAAGAAAACCACTGAAAAAGTTGAAAGTGTTGACCTGATGCTCAAGTCTGCATGGCTGGCAGTTTCCAAGATGTATTCGGATCAGGCGTCATTATACAATTCAACTGCTGTTCAGGCACTTACGCTACTTAAAATTGACCCAAAGGAAGGGACAAGGAGTACCAATCTAGGCCCGAAAATGGCAATAGAGCCCACTTCCCTTACAAGAATTATTAAACTTCTTGAAGATAACGGCTATATATACAAGGAAAAAACAACTACTGATAAAAGGGAAGTCATCATTAAGCTTACAGAAAAAGGACTGAATTCCAGAAATTTATCAAAAGAAGTTGTGCTTAATTTCAATAGAAAGGTTTTGGAAAGAATCGCGCCAGAAAAATTTGAAATTTTCAAGGAGGTGATGACAGACATACTGAAGATTGCAAACGAGCTTAATAATCGAAAATAGTTTGCATCGCAAAGTCGCAAAAATATAAAATTGAAAAAGCTCATAAGTCGCAAAGAAAATACATAATCTTCGATTATTTGCGACTTAAAACAGCTTAAATTTTTAAAAATTTTTCGCCTTTGCGATGAAAAGCAGAATAATAGAAAACAATAAATAAATCTCATATAAATGAACAGAAAAATAAAACACGTTACGGTTCTAGGATCGGGTGTTATGGGTTCCGGCATTGCCTGTCATTTAGCAGGAAACGGCATCTCGGTTTTGATGTTGGATATGCCTCCGAAAGACTCGGAAAATGCCGACAAAAAAACAAGAAACAGCACCGCGCAAGGCCATCTTAACAATGCTTTGAAAAGCAATCCATCGCCTATTTACGACAAGTCTTTCGCTTCCAGAATTACGGTTGGAAACTTCGAAGATGATTTGGAAAAAATCAAATATTCGGATTGGGTGATTGAGGTAATTGTAGAAAGACTAGACATTAAACAATCAATGTTCGAGAAAGTGGACAAGCTCCGCAAACCAGGAACTTTGATTACATCTAACACGTCAGGAATTCCAATTCATCTGATGTCAGAAGGAAGGTCAGAAGATTTCCAGAAACATTTTTGTGGAACGCACTTCTTCAATCCACCGAGATATTTGAAACTCTTTGAAGTGATTCCAGGTCCAAAAACGGATCAATCTGTCGTTGATTTCTTTATGTCTTACGGCGAGAAATTTCTTGGAAAAACGACCGTTCTTTGTAAAGATACGCCAGGTTTTATCGGAAACAGAATCGGGGTTTATTCGATGGCGAAGATTATGGAGTTGACGGAAGAAATCGGTTTAACAATTGAAGAAGCGGATTCCCTGACTGGCGATTTGCTTAATCGTCCAAAAACCGGAACTTTCAAATTGGGAGATTTGGTAGGATTGGATACAGCTTTCAATGTTACGAAAGGACTTCAGGCCAATTTGAAAGACGATGAGATGGTTCAGGCTTTGAAAGATTCCAAAACTTTGAATTTCTTGATTGAAAATAAATTTCTTGGTGATAAAGCTAAAAAGGGATTTTATTATAAGGAAAAAGATGCTGGCGGAAATTTCAATCGTTTTGTTTTAAATTATGAAACGTTGGGTTATGAACCGACAAAACAGCCTAAACTTCCAATAGTTACAATAGCAAAAGAAGCAGGAAGTTTGAAAAACCGTTTGCCAATTTTGTTGAAAGACCAGACCAAAGCTGGTGAATTGATTAGAAAACATTACGCTTCATTGTTTGCTTACGTTTCTCAGCGTGTTCCGGAAATTACCGATGTGTTCTACTCTATCGACGATGCGATGAAAACCGGTTATGCGTGGAAATACGGGCCATTTGAAAATTGGGATTTTATTGGCGTTCAGAAAGGCATTGATTTGATAGAAAGCGAAGGTTACAAAGTAGCAGATTGGGTCAAAGAAATGCTGGCTTCCGGAAACGAATCGTTCTACAAACTGGAAAATGGAAAGCAGTTATTCTACAATCAAAATACAAAAACTTATGAACCGATTCCGGGTCAGGATGCTTTCATTATTCTTAATAACATCAGAAAAGAAAAAACGATTTGGTCTAACTCCGAATCGGCGTTGATTGACCTTGGCGACGGCATTCTTAACTTCGAGTTCCGCTCAAAAATGAACTCTCTTGGCGGCGGCGTTTTGGAAGGTCTTAATAAATCCATCGACATTGCCGAGAAAGATTACAGAGGTTTGGTTGTAGGAAATCAAGCTGATAATTTCTCCGTTGGAGCCAACTTGGCAATGGTAATGATGATGGCTGTTGAACAAGATTGGTACGAGTTGAATATGGCCATCGCAATGTTCCAACAGACTTCTATGAAGCTGAGATATTCATCCATTCCAGTTATCGCAGCACCGTTCGGAATGACATTGGGTGGTGGTTGTGAATTCTCGATGCACGCCGACAAAATTGTGGCTGCGGCAGAAACTTATATTGGACTTGTAGAAGTTGGCGTTGGTTTGATTCCTGGTGGTGGCGGAACGAAGGAGTTTGCACTTAGAGCTTTGAAAGGTGCACTTCCTGATGACGTTAAAACCAATCATCTCAGAAATTATTTTATGAATATTGCAACGGCAAAAGTAGCGACTTCCGCTCACGAAGCTAGACAATTGGGCATTTTGACCGATAAAGATATCATCGTTGTCAACAAAGACAGACAAATTGCAGAAGCCAAACGCCAGGCTATTGTTCTAGATGAATTAGGATATACGCCGCCAGTTCCTGAGAAGATTAAAGTTCTTGGAAATGAAGCCATGGGAATGTTCTACGTTGGAACAGACCAAATGGTTGCGGGTGGTTATGCATCAGAACACGATAGACTAATTGCCAACAAAATTGGTTACGTCATGACGGGCGGAAATCTCTCTGAACCGACAGAAGTTTCTGAACAATACCTATTGGATTTGGAAAGAGAAGCGTTCCTTTCACTTTGTGGCGAAAGAAAAACGCTTGAGAGAATCGGAGGAATGTTAAAAACAGGAAAACCAGTGAGGAATTAAGAATTTGTAAAAAGTAAAATGTATTAACGTAAAAAGTATAATGCACAATTTTAGAGAATTGGAAGTTTGGAAAAAATCAATAACTCTTTGCAAAACATATTATTTTCTTTCAAAAAACTTCCCTAAAGATGAATTATTTGGGATTACTTCTCAATCAAGACGTTGTTTATATTCAATACCATCAAATATTGCTGAAGGAGCTGGAAGAGATACTGATGCTCAATTTTCTCACTTTTTGAATATTGCGTTAGGTTCTTCTTTCGAATTTGAAACTCAGATAATAATTGCAAAAGAATGTGAATTCTTTCCGGTAGAAAATTTTGAAATTGTGCTTAAGGAAATTCATCATATTCAGAATATGATAGCCAAATTAAAACAAGTTTACGGAAGCAAATAAAAATACATTTTACATTATACTTTAATACAAAATACAACTAAAATGAACGAAGCATATATAGTAACAGGATACAGAACAGCAGTTGGTAAAGCGCCGAAAGGGTCTTTGCGTTTTACCCGCCCGGATGATATGGCGGCAACTGTGATAGAACGTCTTATGAAAGATGTTCCAAATCTTGACCCGGCTCGCATCGACGATCTGATTGTCGGCTGTGCAATGCCGGAAGCAGAACAAGGACTGAATGTCGCAAGACTGATTTCTTTAATGGGATTGGACACAGACAAGGTTCCAGGTGTAACCGTCAATAGATATTGCGCCTCAGGCTCAGAATCCATTGCGATTGCTGCAGCGAAAATCAAAGCCGGAATGGCAGAATGTATCATTGCTGGTGGTGCAGAAAGTATGTCTTATATCCCAATGGGCGGTTACAAACCAATTCCGGACACCGATTTGGCAAAATCAAATCCCGATTATTATTGGGGAATGGGATTGACCGCAGAAGCGGTTGCCAACGAGTTCAAAGTGAGTCGTGAGGAACAAGACTTGTTTGCATACAATTCCCATCAGAAAGCGATAAAAGCTTTACAGGAAGGAAAATTTGATAATCAGATAGTTCCGATTGATGTAAAATATAATTTCCTTGACGATAAGGAAAAAATTCAGACCAAAGAATATGCATTTAAACAAGACGAAGGTCCAAGAGCAGATACTTCAATCGAAGCTTTGGCAAAACTACGTCCGGTTTTCGCAGCGAATGGTTCTGTAACGGCTGGTAATTCTTCACAAACTTCGGACGGTGCGGCTTTCACAATGGTAATGTCCGAAAGAATGGTGAAAGAATTAAACCTGACGCCGATTGCGAGACTTCTCTCCTATTCCACTGTCGGTGTTCCACCAAGAATTATGGGAATCGGGCCAATGTATGCCATTCCAAAAGCGTTGGAACAAGCTGGACTTAAACAATCCGATATCGATTTGTTTGAATTGAATGAAGCTTTTGCTTCTCAGTCAGTTGCAATCTTAAGAGAATTGAATATCAATCCAGACATTGTCAACGTAAACGGAGGCGCAATTGCTTTAGGACATCCGCTTGGTTGCACAGGAACCAAATTAACAGTTCAACTTCTTGACGAGATGAAACGCAGAAACAGCAAATACGGTGTTGTGACAATGTGTGTTGGAACAGGTCAGGGCGCGGCAAGTGTGTTTGAGTTGCTTTAAGACAAATAGATAATAGACGGATAGACGGATAGACTATTTGAAAATTAAAAAACGCAACAAATGAATGAATTTAAAAGACACAATTTTAAAAAGCTAAAGATTTGGCAAATGGCTATGGAATTATCAATATTAACTTTGGACTTGACGGATACTTTTCCTACTTATGAAAAATATGGTTTGAAAAGTCAGATGGACAGATGTTCAATTTCAATTCCATCAAATATTGCAGAAGGTTCAAGTAGAACCAATAAATCTTTCAGTCACTTTTTAGATGTTTCTTTAGGTTCATCGTTTGAGCTGCAGACACAAATTTTATTAGCGAATCATCGAAAATATTTATCCGATGAACAAACAGAAATCTTCGAAGTCAAAATTGAAGAATTTCAAAGAGCAACAATGGTATTTCAAAACACTTTAAAAGACTAAGAGATGATAGACGATAGATAATAGACTACAATTTTAAAAAAGTCTTTCATCTATCAGTCTATCATCTATCATCTCAAACTAAAATTTAAAATCATAAAAATAATATGTCAACAGAAACTAAAACATTAGACGGTGGCGAATTTCTTGTAAAGGAAATTACTGCAAATGAAATATTTTCTATCGAAGAATTGTCCGAAGAACAAAAGATGCTTCGCGATTCTGCAAAGGAATTCATCGATAAAGAAGTGGTTCCGAATAAGGAAAGATTCGAGAAAAAAGATTACGCCTACACGGAAGAAGTGATGCGTAAAATCGGGGAAATGGGATTTTTGGGAATTGCTGTTCCGGAAGCTTACGGCGGACTAGGGATGGGATTTGTAACCACAATGCTGGCCTGCGATTACCTTTCTGGTTCTACGGGTTCATTGGCAACGGCTTATGGCGCGCACACCGGAATCGGGACATTGCCGATTTTACTTTACGGAACCGAAGAACAAAAGCAAAAATATCTACCAGACTTGGCTGCGGGAACTAAATTCGGGGCGTATTGTTTGACTGAGCCAGATGCAGGTTCTGATGCCAACAGCGGAAAAACAAGAGCAAAATTGTCCGAAGACGGAAAGCATTACATCATCAACGGACAAAAAATGTGGATTTCCAATGCAGGATTTGCAGATACTTTCACATTGTTTGCCAAGATTGATGATGACAAAAACATCACAGGATTTGTTATCAATCGTTCTGAATTAGAAAATCCGGAAAGTCTGACTTTCGGAGAAGAGGAGCATAAATTGGGAATCCGTGCGTCTTCTACGCGTCAGGTGTTCTTCAATGATATGAAAGTTCCTGTTGAGAATCTTTTGGGCGAAAGAAACAACGGTTTCAAAATCGCTTTGAATGCGCTGAATGTTGGCCGAATCAAATTAGCTGCGGCTTGTCTGGATGCCCAAAGAAGAATCCTAAATTATTCATTAACTTATTCTACGGAGCGAAAACAGTTTGGAGTTTCTATTAACACTTTCGGAGCAATTCGCAAGAAGTTGGCAGAGATGGCGACTGGCGCTTTCGTGAGTGAAGCAGGTTCATACCGAGCTGCAAAAGATGTCGAAAACAAAATAGAAGAACTGGTTGCTGGAGGAATGAACCACGAACAAGCAGAACTGAAAGGTGTGGAAGAATTTGCGGTTGAATGTTCTATTTTGAAAGTTTTCGTGTCAGATTTGGCACAACATACAGCAGATGAAGGCATCCAAATCTACGGTGGAATGGGATTCTCAGAAGATACACCAATGGAAGCCGCTTGGAGAGATTCAAGAATTTCCAGAATCTACGAAGGAACCAACGAAATCAACAGACTTTTAGCCGTTGGGATGTTAATCAAACGGGCGATGCAAGGTAAAATCGATTTGTTAACACCTGCGAAAAATGTGGCTAAAGAATTGATGAGCATTCCATCTTTTGACATTCCGGATTATTCAGAATATATGTCTGAAGAAAAAGAAGTGATTAAGAATTTGAAGAAAGTATTCTTAATGGTTTCCGGTTCTGCACTTCAAAAATATATGATGGACATCGAGAAGCAACAGCATTTGCTACTGAACGCTTCCGAAATCCTGAACCAAATCTATATGGCAGAATCCGCCATCCTGAGAGCTGAGAAGCATTTCTCAACAGATTCTGTGGAAGCTGCAATGGCAAGACTGAATCTTTACAAAGCGGTTGAAATCATCACCACCAACGCCAAAGAAGGTATCGTTTCTTTCTCCGAAGGCGACGAGCAAAGAATGATGTTAGCCGGATTAAGACGTTTTACAAAATACGTGAACACGCCAAATCCAATTGCGTTGACAGAAAAGATTGCTGCGCATTTTATTGAGAAAGGTTCTTACTAAAAAATCAATTTAATTGAAACAATAAACCCTCTGAATTTTTCGGAGGGTTTTCGTTTTACTTGTAATAGTTATTTAAATTCTTCTCTTGGTAAATCACCTAAATTAAAAACTGGTGTATATTCATCAGTTCCTTTTCCTATGCCAATTCCTATTTGTCCACGAATTGTAATACCATTTGTAATTTTTGTATTACCAATATTCATTTCAAGATTATTAATTTTAATATTAATACCGTTATAAAAAATTGAACCCCTTGAGATTGTTAATTTATTTGGAACTTCAAAATCTATTTCTAAAAATATTTTTCCTGAACCGTTTCTAAAAGTAAGTTTAGTACCTACATATTCAATGTCCCAAAAATTATTTGAATATATAAGTTCATTATCAATAATCTTTAAAATAAGTTCATTTTTCTCATTAAATAAATTAAGATTTATAAAAATATTATTATCGATGACATTTATAAAAATTATCGGTAATCTATCAATAACTAAAGGAATAAATTGATTTTGCCTTGTAGAATCTAACACAAAATTTAAAACTCCCATTTTGATTTTCAATTCGGTTCCAGAATAATACAAATTACTTGGCTTTGAAAAATCTTCTCTATTATTAAAAGGATTTTTATTAGCTTCTTTTATTACAAAAACGGGTATTCTTCCTTTTGTTTTTTCTGAATGATGATTGGGACAAAGAAGTGTTATTTCTTCGGCTCTATGTCTTTTAACTTTTGCCCATTCTTCCATATGTTCATACTCATAAATTGGAAGTCCACATATTACACATCCAAAACCACATCTTTGTCTAACTTGTCTCTTAATCTCAGCTGGAATATTTCTTTCATCACTCATAATTTTTATTTTTAAATTAATACTAAAATATAACTTTATTTAATAAAGAATAGGAAAAAATACCCCCCGCTGGTGCGAGCATCTTTCTCGTACCTTTCTCTGGAAGAACATAAACAATACCTAAAAATAACGAACCCCCCGATGGCGCGGATTTGCAATCTGTGCCTACTAAGAAAATTACTATTAATAAAAATAATCTTCTTACGGCAATTAGATAGTTAGCTACTGCAAAAAGAAAACTCCTCACTACAAATAGAAAGTGAGCAACTGCAAAAAGGAAAATCCTTACTGCAATTATAAAGTTAGCGCCTGCAACTATAAAACTCCTTACTGCAATTATAAAGCTAGCACCTGCAAATATAAAACTCGTTACTGTAAGTATAAAGTTAGCGCCTGCAACTATAAAACTCCTTACTGCAATTATAAAGCTAGCACCTGCAAATATAAAACTCGTTACTGTAAGTATAAAGTTAGCTCCTGCAAGCTTAAAACGCCTTACTGCAAAAACAGCTAACAACGTTAAAACAAACTCAACTGAATCCCACCATTCTTCCCCGGCTTCGCATCACCAAAAACAGTTTTCCCACCAAATCGCCAGGAGTTTTGTCGCTCCTCTTCTATCACTTTTTCAAGACTAAAATCTGGTGTAAAATTCTCTTCGGTTCTCACTGCAATTTCGTGTAGTTTTTTTATCGCAAGATTCTTATCCGTGTTTCCCAACTTAGCTTTCTCAATACCAGTTCTTAGAATAGAAATCGTTTCGTCATAAGTTTTGGTCGGAACAGGAAACGGATGACCGTCTTTTCCCCCGTGTGCAAAAGAAAAACGCGCAGGGTCTGTAAATCTGGAAGGCGCCCCGTGAATCACTTCACTCACCAAAGCCAGAGACTGCATCGTTCGCGGACCAACACCTTTCAGCATAAGCAAATCTTCAAAATTCTCAGGT
>JBCNLQ010000011.1:0-89896 GCA_039595375.1 Chryseobacterium sp. | reverse complement strand
GCCAGGACCCGCAGCGCGGTGATGTGTTCACTGCGTAGATTACCGTCGGGTCACTTTGCAACTTCATTCCCTTTTTGTAACGGTTGATGTATAAGCCTGCAATAGTTTTCTGTTCATCAGGTTTTCCACCAGATTCTTTGTAAACGATGGACGCCAAAGCGTATATTTGATCTCTTGATAGACCGGATTGCTTTTCTTTCTCGATTCTGTCCGCAGTCCAAAAATCTTTGTAGTCAGATTCGAATTTGGTAAAAAATTCTTTTGGCGTCACTGTCCAAAAGAAATCATAAGTGTTATTGAGGAAATATTTTTTCAGATCTTCGGCATTCTTGTAACCTTTGCTGACGGCTATTTCGTTAAGCTGATTGGCAAATTTCAAAGAATCAATTTCTGTTTTTTTTGTAACTCTTCCAATCATCTGATAGACATCATCAAAGTCTTTAATCCTGAAAGAATTAGGCGTTTGATTTCCAGCGATGATCATATTCACGATTTCCCGGTTATTCATGCCGGATTTCAGTTCATAACGTCCTGCTTTATAGTTATTGCTGAGATTTTTATCTTCAGCAATGCTGTTGAAATCATCTTTGTTTTTAATCAGAGGTGAAATAGAATCCAAAATTTGCTGAGGTTTAGCTTGATGAGGAATCAATACAAAGCCTTCTTTTTCAACATTATTTCCAAGGTATTTATTGTAAAATCGAATTCCGAAAAATCCCAGAATGATGATGATTACAACAGATATAATAAGAATTATTTTTTTCATAGTTTAATTTAAAAATTGAGTAGCAGCATTTCTATTAAGATTATTTTACAAATCTCGTCTTCACTAGAACTCTTCAACCCAAGTCTCACCTTTAAAAACCTGGACAGCCGGACCTTCTAACCAAATGTTTTTAAATCCAGCTGCATTTTTCTCAGCATAGACTTTTAAATGACCGCCCATCACCTTTATTCCAACAAACGTTTGATTATTATTTTGCATAAAAGTTAAAGCTGCAGCCGTAACACCGGTGCCGCAACTGTAGGTTTCATCTTCTACGCCGCGTTCGTAAGTTCTCACAAAAAGTTCTTTGTCAGAAATTTTTTCCACGAAGTTCACATTGATTCCGTCTTTCTTATATGTTTCAGAATTTCGGATTTCGTTACCGTTTTTGTAAACATTATAATTATTTAACATTTCAACGTACTTAACATAATGTGGCGAGCCTGTATTCAAAACAAAATCATTTCCATCACTTTCAATTATACTCACGTCGCTCATTTTCACTCTCACAATACCATTTTTGATCTCCGCTTCGTGAATCCCATCTATGGCTGTGAAAGTTGTTTTATCTTCTATAATGTCCAGGAAATGAGCGAATGCAACTGAGCATCTTGCGCCGTTTCCACAAAAGCTTTTGGAACCGTCAGAATTGTAATAATCGACTTCGAAATCTACCTTTTTTGCGGAATTAATTTTAATCAAGCCGTCTGCACCAATTCCAAATCTTCGGTCGCAAAGTTTCTGAATATTCTCAATAGAAAGATCATCCCATTCACCCAAACGGTTGTCTATCATCACAAAATCATTTCCCGTACCTTGATATTTATAAAATTTCATTTTTTATTGGTCTGATATTTAATTAATTATTGATTTCTCTTCTGCAAAAATCAAGCCCGTAAAAATACTGTTTTTATAAGGATTTCAATCGTGATATTTGTTATGTAATTGATTGATAATGTTAAAAGATTTCTTGTTGGTTTAATAGAATCTCTCAATCTCTCCTTGTGAATATTTTTTAATTATTATCGCTATCTTTGTTCGTTGAAAAATGAAAGAAGATCAGCTGTTTGCGCTCATTACAAAAGCCAGAGATAAGAATCAAAAGGCCCAGACACAACTTATTAATTTGTTTTGGGTTGATGTCTTTTCCTTCATCATGAACAAAGTGAAGGATGAAAATGATGCAGATGAATTGACTGTTTCTGTTTTTTCTAAAGTCCTAAACAAATTAGATCTTTTTGATCCGAATTTTCAGTTCAAAACCTGGATTTTGACTATTGCTCAGAATACAGTTATCGATTTTTGGAGGAAAAAAAGCAGAGATAACGAAGATTCAAAAGATGATCTTCAAGATGTCAAAAACGAATTTGCAAGATCGCCGGAAGAACTTTTGATTTCTGAAGAAGACCAGCAGAAGATCATCAAAATCATCGAAACGATGGACGCAAAAAATCAAGATATAATCAGATTGAGGTTTTTCGACGAAAAAAGTATTAAAGAAATCGCAGAAGAACTTAATCTTTCTGTGGCCAATACAAAAGTGAGAATAATGCGTGCCAAAAAAATATTGGCCGAATTACTAAAAAATGACAATGAAGATTTTTGAATTCCTAAATTCCTTAATCTCTAACTCTTTTAATTTATAAAATGGAAGAAGCATTAGTTCAAAAACCGAAATGGATTCGTGTAAAATTGCCAACTGGTAAAAATTACCGTGAGCTGAGACATCTGGTAGATAAATATAAACTGAACACGATTTGCCAAAGTGGAAGTTGCCCCAATATGGGCGAATGTTGGGGAGAAGGAACGGCAACCTTTATGATATTGGGAAATATCTGTACCAGAAGTTGCGGTTTCTGCGGTGTTAAGACTGGGAAGCCGATGGATGTGAACTGGGATGAGCCAGAGAAAGTAGCACGTTCTATCAAATTAATGAAAATCAAACACGCTGTTCTGACTTCCGTGGACAGAGATGATTTGAAAGATATGGGGTCAATTCTATGGGCAGAAACAGTGAATGCGGTTCGCCGGATTTCTCCGGGAACTACAATGGAAACTTTGATTCCGGATTTTCAAGGCGTGACAAAACATATCGACAGATTGGTAGAAGTGGCTCCAGAAGTGATTTCTCACAATATGGAAACGGTAAAACGTCTTACAAGAGAAGTGAGAATCCAAGCAAAATACGAGCGTAGTTTAGAAGTTCTTAGGTATCTGAAAGAGGCTGGACAAAAACGAACCAAAACGGGTGTGATGCTAGGTCTGGGGGAAACCAAAGACGAGGTTTTCCAAACTATTGAAGATATTAGAAATGCGAATGTTGATGTGATCACATTGGGGCAATATCTCCAGCCAAGCAAAAAGCATCTTCCTGTTAAAAGTTTTATTACACCAGAACAATTTGATGAGTTTGGTGAGTTTGCAAGAAATTTAGGTTTCCGTCACGTTGAAAGTTCCCCATTGGTAAGAAGTTCTTATCATGCCGAGAAGCATATTCATTGATATTTTTACATCATTATATAATATAAAAGACTCCTATATGGAGTCTTTTGCATTTTGTTCAGCGGGTTGGATGTTTTCTGTTTTGTTCATATGTTCCACTTGTTTCGGGATAAACATCATATACGCAAAGTATCCAAAAAGAAATAGTGCTATTATAATGATGACTGCCATCATAGGACCTTTTTTGTCTCGCTGTCGGATTTTGGTACATCTGATCTCATAATTTATTATTTATGAAGATATAACAAAACTAATGCCTTAATATTTTGAAATTTTGCGAATTATAAAATACACTTGAATTTGTTTTTAATCAGTAAAATTTAAGGGTTAAAGGGTGATATTTTATTTTTATTTAAAATTATCCTATTATATTTGTGGGGTTAAATTCAAAAATTATGAAAATTGAGAAAAGGTGGATTGTGTCATTTGTGATTATCAGTCTCATTTCAATTGCTGCATTATTCTGGCCGGAGCAAACTTTTTTATCAAAAGAAGGAACTTTTTTGGGAGAAGAGCATATTGTTGGCTCTGATGTCGCCTGGATTTTGGCTTCATCTGGTCTGGTATTATTGATGACACCCGGGCTTTCTTTCTTTTATGGGGGTATGGTTGGTAAGAAAAACGTTATTTCTACAATGCTTCAAAGTTTTATTGCTTTGGGCGTTATCAGTATTCTTTGGGTAGTTGTGGGATTCAGTTTGTCGTTTGGTGATTCTATTGGGATTACGATTGATAATGTTCATTATGGATTGGTAGGAAATCCGGCGACATATTTATTCTTTAACAATGTTGGTGTTTTGCCTCACAGTCAGCTGGCTTCTACGATTCCGTTCATACTATTTGCAATGTTTCAGATGAAATTTGCTGTCATCACACCAGCGTTGATTACAGGCTCTTTTGCAGAAAGAGTAAGATTTATTTCTTACTTATTATTTATGGTATTGTTCAGTTTGATCATCTATACACCACTTTGCCACATGGTTTGGCATCCAGACGGATTGTTGAACAAATATTTTGGGGTCAAAGATTTTGCAGGTGGAACCGTGGTTCATATGAGTGCTGGTTTTGCCGCATTAGCAGGGGCAATGATGCTCGGAAGAAGAAAAAATCCACACCACAAACCTTCCAATATTCCTTTTGTAATTCTTGGAACCGGGATGCTATGGTTTGGTTGGTTCGGTTTTAATGCCGGATCAGCATTAGCTGCCAATGCAACTGCTGCAATGGCTTTCGCAACAACTACAGTAGCCTCGGCCACCGCAATGTTGACCTGGATCTTCTTTGACAGGATGAACGGACGAAAAGTTTCTGCCTTGGGAGCTTGTATAGGTGCAGTTGTAGGTCTGGTAGCGATAACTCCGGCTGCTGGTTTCGTGACCGTTCCGCACGCGATATTTATTGGATTCATTTCATCGATTGTTTCCAATCTGATGTGCAATTGGAAAAGGCTTAAAAAAGTAGATGACACGCTAGATGTTTTTGCTTGCCACGGCGTTGGTGGGATTATGGGGATGATTCTAACAGCTATTTTGGCTCAAGGCGAAAATGCTAGTCTGCTTCACGGAGGCTTCCCTGTATTTGCGCATCATATGATGGCGCTGGTTTTGGTGTCATCCTTCACATTTTTAGGCTCATTACTTTTATATAAATTAACAGATATAATTATTCCGCTCAGAGTAGCTGAAGAGTCGGAAAACTCAGGTTTGGATATTTCTCAGCACGATGAGAGTTTCTAAGCTTTAGATATGATATGAAGAAGAAGATAAGAACCAACTCGGTTCTTATTTTTTTGTGCAAAATAAAATATGTTCTTTGTCCGTCAATCCAAAAAAAATATTTTTTGAAAATGTCTGAGCATCAACCAAAAATCCACTGTTTTCCAAACGAGATTTCAAGCCCTCAACAGAATAAATCCTAACGTGATCTTCCTGTCCAAAATGCTTTAATCGTTCTTCTTTACTTGTGATTGAACAATCTTCGTAAGTTTCTCCGTCTTTAAAAGGTGTTTGGATGAGACAAGTTCCATCAGATTTCAAAACCCGGAATAATTCATCCATCGCTTGTTGATCAGAATCGATATGTTCTAAAATATGGTAGCAGACAATCAGATCGAAACTTTCAGATTCTGAATCAATGTTAGTAATATCAAAACGGTAATCGGCTAGAAATTCATTCTCAAAATCTGTGGAAAAATAGGTGATATTTTTATTTTTTTTAAGATTTCTGTAAATTGCTCTTGAAGGTGAAAAATCTAAAATTTTAATTTCAGGTCTTAAATACTTGTCGTTTAGGAGTTTCCAAAGCCTTCTCGTTCTTGGCAAGCTACCACAAACAGGGCAAACCAAATTCCCATTTTCTACCAGTACAAAATCCTTCAAATGCTTTTTGCAAATATTACACTCATAATTTTCACCTTTGTAAAGTGGATAAATTAGTGATCGTAATAAAACCTCATTTTCGAAAAGAAATTTCTGAGGCAAAATATTTATGACGACTTTTTTTAGAGTTTTGTACATTCAGAATAAAAAATGAACTGCAAGATAATAAACATCCAGTATATTTAGGCGCTTTACTTAAGATTTTCTAAATTCGTATCATAAAATTTTTAAAATGACGAAATTCGGAGTTGATGCGGCCAGTTTTTATGTGCCTTCTTTATATTTAGAAATCAAAGACCTTGCAGAGAAAAGAGGAATAGAACCAGCAAAACTGGAAAAAGGTTTAGGCTTACACAAAATGGCTTTGCCTGATGTTCACGAGGATGCAGCAACTTTTGCAGCAGAAGCTTTACTTAAATTAATTCAAGATTACAACATCAACCCAAAAGAAATTTCCAGAGTTTATCTCGGAACAGAAAGCGCTTTGGACGCTGCAAAACCAACCGCAACTTACGCTGTTCAAATGGTGGAAAACTTGCTGAGCGACCAATTTGGGGAAAGAAGTTTTAAAAACTGTGATGTGGTTGATATGACTTTTGCTTGCGTTGGCGCCGTCGATGCGCTTCATAATTCATTGGATTTCGTCCGAGCCAATCCGCTGAAGAAGGCAATAGTTATCGCCAGCGATTATGCTAAATACGAATTGGCATCTTCCGGAGAATATACACAAGGCGGCGGTGCGGTGGCTTTAGTGGTTTCTGCCAATCCAAGGTTGATTGAGATTGATAATAATTGGGGCGTTGCAACAGAAAGCGTGTTTGATTTTTTCAAACCAAGACGTCATTTTTTGAAGGATGATTTTCCAACAGCTCCAGAAAATTTTCCGGATAAAATTGAGGTCTTTACAGATGAACCGGTTTTCGATGGACAATACTCCAACCAATGTTATCAGGACAGAATCCGCGAGGCTTATCAGCATTACAAAGAACAGACTTTCACCGTTAGACCTTATGAAGAATGGCGCTATTTGATTTTCCATTTGCCTTATGCTTTTCACGGAAAAAGAGTGTTTACCGAGATTTACAGTCTAGAAAATAACCTTGACTTTTCTGATGCCGAGAAACAAAAAGCCATTGCGAAATCCGAAGATTACATCAATTTCATCAATGAAAAGATCGAGAAATCTCAAAGAGCTTCTTCCGAAATCGGAAATATGTACACGGCTTCTATTTTTATGGCTTTACTTTCAGCCTTACAAACCTCGTTCAATGAAAATGATGATTTGACCGAAAAAGAAATTGGTTTCTTGGCTTATGGAAGTGGTTCGAAATCCAAAGTTTTTGTAGGGAAAATTTCTTCTGAATGGAAATCTGTTGTAGAAAAATGGAATTTGTTTGAAAATTTGAAAAACCGTTTAGCGATTGATTTTGACACCTATGAAAAACTTCACCGCAAACAGCTGGATTCATCTGTGAACCCAAATTATAGAGGTTTCGGATTGACCGCAGTTGAAAAAGAAAGCCCGGTTCTGAAAGGTGCAAGATATTATTCTTATCAAAAATAAAATTCCAAAAACGTAACACAAAAATCGAAGACGAGCAAATGATTATTTGCTCGTCTTCTTTTGAAAATCTATAACTAACTACTAACTAACTACGTAATAATTTTTTGCTCTGGAAGATTTTAGGTGTTACCCCTTCCATTTGTTTGAAAACCCGGATAAAATAATTCGTATCCGAAAAACCAGTACTAAAAGCCGCTTCACTTACCGAACTATTATGAATCAACAATTCCTTCGCTCTCTTGATTCTCTCCTGAATGATAAATTCGTTTGGTGAAATTCCCAATTCTTCTTTAAACATTTTGAAGAAATTCGATTTGCTGACATAAGCCAATTTTGCAATCGCATCAATGGATAATTTCTGATGAAGATTTTTCTTGATGTAATCTGCAACAAAACCAATTCTTGACTTGTTTTTCAAAGTGTTTTTCTCAACAAGATTTCTTGCCTGAGTCTGCATCAATCTTATTAAAAGTTCCTTTAAAGCAAAATCCGCAATCACATCTTTATAAGAATTATCGTCCATAGCAATTCTCATAATATTATTGGTAACAGAGGCTAGGGCCTTGCTGTTCAGAAGATAAAACTCATCCAAAGCAATATTCCATTGAGAAGAATCGTCAATTTTTTTCTCCTCAATATTCAAATGTTCCAAAGATCTTTGAACATATTCGGGATTCAAAGTCAGAGAAATGCATTGTGATGCTTCTGCATCTGCGTCTGGGAAGTCAATAACCATTGTTTCTCCAGGTGCTACCAAAACGCTTGCTCCCGGAAGATATTCGAAGTAATTGCTTTTATCTTGGAGTTTCATCCATTTTCTTCCTCTCAACATTCCCGTGAACGCCAGATGCTCAAAATGCAATTTCACATCGTAAGCCGCTTGATGCGTTTCATAAATGCTGAATTCACAATTATTTAAACTGAACTTGGTCTGATTTTCCACCAGTGTGTTCAGTCTGTTTTCTTGAGTCAACTTGGGTTTGTTTAGCAGATAATGATTTGGGTTCATCTATCCAGATTTTATAACATCCTGTTTTTCAAATATAAGATTTTTATTTTAAACAAAAATACAATGTTTTCACAAAAAATATAAAGAATCATAAAAAGAGCATTTTGCTATTTTTATGGAGAATTATGCTACATAATCCATTTATGTGTGGTTAATTTAGCTTTAATTAAATATTAATACAGTATTAACAAAACCAAATATTACTATGAGCACAACAGCAGAACATTCACAAAATTCTACAACCTTGGCTTGGCCAGAATTCAAAGCTAAATATGATAATTACATCGGTGGAAAATTTGTACCATCGGCTGGCGGACAATATTTTGATGTGGTTTCTCCGATTAACGGAAAAGTTTTTACACAGGCTGTGCATTCCAACAAAGAAGATTTGGAAGCTGCAGTTAATGTGGCATCAGAAGCTTTCAAAACTTGGAAAGATACTTCTCCAACAGAACGCAGCATTATTCTAAACAAAATCGCGGATAGAATAGAAGAAAATCTGGAATATATCGCAACAGTTGAAACCATTGATAACGGAAAAGCGGTAAGGGAAACCTTGGCTGCGGATATTCCTTTGGCAATTGACCATTTCAGATATTTTGCTTCAGTGATCAGAGCAGAAGAAGGTTCGCACAATGAATTGGATAAAGACACCGTTTCATTAATCGTTCACGAGCCGCTTGGTGTCATTGCACAAATCATCCCTTGGAACTTCCCAATCCTCATGGCAGTTTGGAAACTGGCTCCGGCTCTGGCGGCAGGAAACTGCGTGGTTTTGAAACCAGCGGAAAGTACACCAATTTCTATTATGGTTTTGATGGAATTGATAGGAGATTTGCTTCCGGCAGGCGTTGTCAATATTGTGAATGGATTTGGGGCAGAACTCGGAAGAGCTTTGGTCACGAATCCAAAGGTGAATAAAGCTGCTTTTACTGGTTCCACAGCTACAGGTCGTCTCGTAATGCAGTATGCAACGGAAAATATCATTCCGGTAACTTTGGAATTGGGTGGTAAATCACCAAATATTTTCTTCAATTCTGTGATGGATGCCGATGATGAGTTTTTGGATAAAGCTATCGAAGGTGCTGTTTTATTTGCCTTGAATCAAGGTGAGATTTGTACCTGTCCTTCGAGATTGTTGGTTCAGGAAGATATCGCTGATGCCTTTATTGCCAAAGTGATCGAAAGAACCGAGGCCATCAAAGTTGGAAATCCTTTGGACAAAACTGTAATGATGGGAGCGCAGGCTTCTAAAATTCAAAAGGATAAAATCGAAGGTTATTTGAAACTCGGGAAGGAAGAAGGCGCCGAAGTGTTGACAGGCGGAGAAGCCAACCAAATCGATGGTCTGGAGGACGGTTATTACATCAAGCCAACCATTTTCAAAGGAAACAACAAAATGAGAATCTTCCAGGAAGAGATTTTCGGACCGGTGGTGGCATTTACTACTTTCAAAGATGAGGCGGAAGCTCTAGAGATTGCCAACGATACGATTTATGGTCTTGGAGCCGGCGTCTGGACAAGAGATGCGCATCAGTTGTATCAGATTCCGCGTCACGTTCAGGCGGGTAGAGTTTGGGTCAATCAGTATCACGCTTATCCTGCGGGAGCACCTTTCGGAGGTTACAAGCAGTCCGGCGTTGGTAGAGAAAATCACAAAATGATGCTAGACCACTACCGTCAAACCAAAAATATGTTGATTTCTTACAATAAGAATAAGTTAGGGTTTTTCTAATATAACTTTGAACGTTAAGATTTTCAAAACCTTTAACGTCTAACATAAAAATTAAAAACCCGACAGAAATTCTTGTCGGGTTTTGTTTAACTTTAATGTCATAGGAATAAAAATATGTTATTCAAATGTGGAATAGGAATGTCAATTCGTTTTGAGCGATGGACAAAACGCAGAAGAACCAACTTCTTGTAGATAAAAAAAATTGAAGAAAAAGGCTAAGCTACAGAGCAGTGACCTGTTTGTAGGAATATAAATTCGCAAAATGAGCTAAGCTCCAGCGGAGCGAACTAGTAATAGCAAAAAAATTACGATATAAGCAAAGCTCTTTAAGAGCGACCTGTTGAACGATTTATTACATCTAATTGAAAAAGAAAAATATGGAAACCATAAATAAAATACCGCGATTATCCGTCACAGAAAAAGCGTTAGAAGTCATCTGGGAGCTGGAAAAGAAACACGGAGACCTGATGTTTTACCAGGCTGGTGGTTGTTGTGAAGGCACACAACCACAATGTTTCGAGAAAGGCGGTTATTTCCCGAGAATGAATGACGCAATGATTGGTACTATCAACGGTCACGAGTTCTGGATAGACCGTGACCTTTTCGAGTATTGGAAATATTCGCATTTCACGCTGGATGTTTTGGACGGTTGGGGACCAGGTGGATTTTCTTTGGAAACACCTTTAGGCAAAACTTTTAAAATTCATTATAGATTGTTTACACCGGAAGAATTACAAAATCTGGAACCAGTTAAGCGAAGTGAATAAACAGCCAATTGCCAACTAGCCCCGATAGGAACGGCATCCTTTTTTGCTTTTCGTAGTAGCTTTCTTTCAAAAACCAAACGTTCTGAAAGCAAAAAAGATATAGTGGATAGCGGGATTAAGCTCCTAAAAAATTTAAACAGCTTCGGTTTTCACAAACTTCGAGACAATCATCGATGCGAGAATGTTTCCTACCGAATTGAGAACTGTTGCCAAAGGGTCAACCAAAGTTCCGATGATAATCACCGCAGGAACTACGTCGGGCGGGATTTTGTAAACAGAAATCATCAGCATTTCGCCGATGTAACCACCATTCGGGATTCCGCCAGCGACGGCGCTAACGAAGACTGTGATTCCTAGAGCCATTATGAGGTTCATTGGCTCGAAGAAATTCCAGCCAAGCAGTTGGAATGCGACATAAATCTTGATAATCGATGAAATGGAAGAACCGTTTTTGTGAATCGTAGTTCCAATCGGAATTACAACATTGGCAATGGATGCTGGGACGCCCATTCTTTTTGCAGATTCGATAGCCACGGGCATTGTCGCTAAACTGCTGCAAGTACTAATCGCTGTTGCCGTTGGTAAAAGGCTTTCTTTCCAGAATGCTTTTACGCCATTTCCGCCTTTCCAAATGAAAGCATAAAGACTGAAAAATAGAATGAAATAAATAGTTCCAGCAATGTAATATAAGCCCAAAGGTTTGGCATAAAATCCGAAAAGCTGAGGTCCAATGGTGCCGACTTGGTACGCAAAATAAGCGCCCAATCCAACTGGAGCGACTTTCATTATCAAAAGCAAAAGTTGTTTCATCACTTCGTTACCGGAAAGGATGAAGTTTTGAAACGCTTTTCCCATTTCGCCGGATTTTCTGATTGAGATTCCGACTAAAAATGAAAAGACTAAAAGGGCGAGCATATTCTGTCTTGAGAACAAATGGTAAAACTCGCTGACGGTGAAAAATCCTACAATCTGGTCGTTGATGCTCGTGGTATTCTGAATGTTTTCTGAGATGGCTTCGCTTATGTTTTTCGGTGTTTCGGTAGGGAAGAGGTAGACTAAAATGATGCAAAACGTAGCGGAAATCAAGATGAAGCTGAGGAAAGTCAAGACCATTGTTCCGATGATTTTGCCCAATTGATTTTGCTGCTCGATGCCGGAAATGGCGGAGACGATGGCGAAAAATACAAGCGGAATGACCGTCACGAATAATAGATTAAGGAAAATATCACCAATCGGTTTCAGATAAGTCACAAAATCCGGTGAGAAAATCCCGACAAGGCTTCCAAAGAAAATCCCGATGAGAAGCAGAATAATGTTGCTGTAGTTGTTCCAGAAAGATGATTTCATTCTTTGATTTTCATCAAAGGTAATTAATTATTAACCACAAAAAGAAACAAAAGAAAGTGAAGATTGGTAAAAGTTTTGTGACTTTTGTGGGTTAGCAAAAACTTTTTATTTTGGCTTAAGTAATAGAATTATTCCCGAAATTTGTCTCTATGAAAACAGCAGTTTTAATCACCATCGGCGACGAGATTCTCTCAGGGAATACCGTTGATACCAATTCTAATTTCATAGCGACACAGTTGAAAGACAGCGGAATCAAAGTCCTTTCGATTTTTACGATTCCGGATAAGGAAGAAGCAATCACTTCGACTTTGGCAAAAGCTTTCGAGATGGCTGATGCGGTTTTTACAACTGGCGGATTGGGACCAACAAAGGATGATATTACCAAAAAAGCCTATGCGAACTTCTTTCAGGATAAGTTGATTTTCTCAGATGAGGTTTATGAGCATCTTCGTGCATACCTTATCAAAAGAGACAGACTTTGGATTTTGGAACATAACAAAGAACAGGCTGTTGTACTCTCCAAAGCTAAAGTTTTTATGAATCATTTTGGAACGGCGCCTTGTATGATGATGGAGAAAAATGGAACGTTTTGCTTCAGTTTGCCGGGTGTTCCCTTCGAAGTGAAACCTTTTGTCAAAGACCAGATTATTCCGTTTTTGCAGGAGAAACTAGAATTGGAACACATCGTTTCCAGAATCGTTTCCGTGGTCAACATTCCAGAAAGTATTCTGTCTGACACGATTGAAGAATGGGAACTGGCTTTGCCTAAAAACATCAGTTTATCTTATTTGCCTGTCGGAACGAGAGTTAAGTTGAGACTTACGGCTTTTGGAAGTTCTCAGGAATTACTGAATCAAGCTTTGGAAAGCGAAATCGCCAAATTATTTCCTCTAATCGGCGAAAATATTGTTGCAACGCACGAAGATAAAATAGAGAAAATTTTAAGTGAATTGCTGATCGATAAAAATTTGACTTTATCCGTTTCTGAAAGTTGCACTGGAGGTGAACTGGCAAAGCTGATCACATCGGTCGCAGGAAGCTCAAAGTATTTCCTTGGTGGCATCGTGACTTATGCCACGGATAAAAAAATCGAAATTCTAAAAGTCCATCCAAAAACTGTTGAAGAATTCACGGTTGTGAGCGAGCAAGTGGCGTCTGAGATGGCAAACGGTTGTCAGGATTTGTTTAAAACCGATATTGCAGTTTCTACCACTGGCGTTGCAGGACCTGGTAAAGGCGAAGATGGAAAAGATGTGGGAACAGTTTTTTACACCATTAGAATTGGAAATGAAGAAGTGACCTCAAAATTATTTCTACCGCATCTGGAAAGAAAGGATTTTATGAATTTTGTTTCACAGAAAGTGATTCAAGACGTCGTTTCTTTGTTGATTAAAAAATAAAATTGATTTTAATTTTTTCCCCGGCCCTAAAGGGAGAAATTAAAATCAATTGACTCCTGTCATCCTGAGCGGAGTCGAAGGAAGCGTTGGTAAGTCAATTGATTTTAAGCTTTTACTTAAGGGTTTCTTTCAGAAACATCAAAGTGTGATTCCAGGCGCGCTTAGCCATCACTTCATTGTAATCCGGAGACTTTGGGTTGGTAAAAGTATGTTTGGAGTTGGCATAAGTAATGATTTGAAAATCTGTTTTCCCGTTTTTAAGTTCTGCAATCAGATTGCTCATATCTTCCGGTTTCACACTTTCATCGTCCGCCGGATGTTCTACCAAAACTTTGGTTTTAATCGGGACATTGAGTCTGTCGATTCCTTTTGCCAATCCACCGTGGATAGAGACAACGGCGGCAACCGGGAATCCGGCTCTCGCCGTTTCCACAGCGCCCGTCCCGCCGAAACAATAACCGATGACCGCAATTTTATCGACATTGGCGCCTTGCTTTTGTAGTTCTTCCAAAGCAAGAGAAATCCTTTGCTGATATGCTTTGTAATCCTGTTTGTAATGTCCTGCGATTTTAGCGGCCGCGCCATTATCAGCGGGAACGTTGCCTTCGCCATAGATGTCTGCAACAAAAGCAATGTAACCTTGCTTTTCCAATTCTATTGCTGCATTTTTTGCTTCATCATCGATGCCTTTCCAGGCTGGCAGAATCAAAACACCGGGAAGTTTCTTCCCTGCGTTGGAAGTCACAAGTCCGTTAAGCTTTTGTTCGCCGTCTTTGTAGGCAACTGGTTTTAATTTTTGCGACATAGTTAGATTTAATCCTAAAAATAACGCCATAAGTGAGATGGAAAATTTCATATTTTATTATAATTTGATTTTACTGTTTTGAATATGTTCATCAAAAATACAATTAAACTAAACACCACAAGCTGAATCCCAACATAATGCCATCCGCCCAGTTCCCAACATTTCAAACCGATAAAAGTTCCAATGGCCCCGCCAGCAAAATAGGAAGTCATATAAATGGTGTTGATTCGGCTGTTTGCTTTTTGGTCCAGTCTGTAAATCAGCGCAACGTTGGTCACCTGAATCGATTGAACGCCAACATCGATGCAAATCACAGCTAAAATAATGGATATTAAATAATTAGGAAAGAGAAAAATGACCGCTGAACCAAGTAGCAGAACAATGCTTGCAATCAACTGTGTTTTTCCAGAACCGCCTTTATCGGAAGCTTTTCCAATCATCGGCGCAACCAAAGCGCCTGCAATTCCCAGCAATCCGAAAAGTCCGATAGTGTCTGAACTGTATTGGTAAGGTTGTTCAATCAAAAGAAATGTGAGTGTTGTCCAGAATGAGCAAAAGATGGAGAATGCAATACCGCCCATCAAAGCATATAATCTGAGTTGCGGAAATCTTTTTAGCTGATAAAACGATGACGAAATTAATTTAAAATAAGAATCCCTGAACGTAGGTTGGACGCTCGGCAACTTAAAATAAACAAAAGCCAATGAGAAAATCGTCAATCCAGCCGAAATGTAATACACCATTTTCCAGTTGCTCCATTCGGAAATATAACCGCTGAAAACTCTTGCCATCAATATCCCGACAAGAATTCCGGTAAAGATAATACCAACATTCTTACCTTTTTCATTGCCGGATAATTCCGCGGCCATTGGTAAAATAACCTGCGCGGCAACGGCTGTCAGACCCAATAATAAACTGAATAAGAAAATGAAATAGTAATTGGAAACTATTCCGATTCCAGCCAAGATGCAGAATAAAATGGCCAGCAAAATAAGAATTAGTTTTTTCCGATTGACTTTGTCGCCGAGTGGAACCAAGGTCAATAATCCTGCACCATAACCAACTTGTCCCAGACCGACCATAATTCCCATTTTGCTTTCTGTGACTTTGAAAGTTTCTGCAATCTGATGTAAAATCGGTTGTGCGTAGTAGATATTGGAAACACAAATTCCGGCTACAACAGCCATCCCGAGAACCTGGGATTTGGAAAGTTGAGATTCCTGGTTTGAAGAAATGTCACTCATTATTTTAAAAATGCTTTGACAGGATTTATGAATTGTTCAAAAACTTCGATGTGCGGAAGATGCCCTACATTTTCAATTTCTACCAATTTTGAACCTTTTATTTTTTGTTGAGTGGCTTTGCCCAGTAAGTCATATCGTCCCATTGATTCAGCCACTTTTTTGTCTTTAACATTGGCTTTTCCAATCGCTGTTCTGTCTCTTGTTCCGATGATTAAAAGCGTGGGCACATTCAGATTTTGGAATTCATAAACCACAGGTTGCGTAAAAATCATATCGGAAGTTTTGGCATTTACCAGAGCGACTTTTGGATAATCAGGTGCTTTCGTCCAGCCGGTTAAAAGGTAAACCCATTCGTCATATTCCGGTTTCCATTGGTTGTCGTAGTAGAAATTACTTTGATATTTTTTGGTCGATTCGTAATCTGCTTTCAGTTCAGTTTCGTAATTTTTGTCGATGGAAGTGTACGGCGCCACCAGCTTCCAGTCTTCCAGACCAATGGGGTTTTCTAGGATTAATTTCTCAACTGTTTCTGGATACATCAAAGCAAATCTTGTCGCTAACATTCCGCCCATAGAATGTCCGAGAAGATAGATTTTGTCGATTTTCAGATGATCCAAAATTGCCATCGTATTTTGAGCCAATTGCTGGAAGGTGAACTGATATTCCGCTGGCTTTGAGGATTTTCCAAATCCAATCTGGTCAGGAACAACCACCCGATAGCCTTCTTTCGTCAAAGCCTGAATTGTCGTTTTCCAGTATGCACCATTGAAGTTTTTCCCGTGAAGAAGAACCACTGTTTTTCCATTGGATTTTTCTGGTTGGATGTCCATATAGGCCATTTTCAAATCCTGGTTCTGACTTTTGATATCAATGAATTGAACGGAATAAGGATATTTGTAATTCGTCAGCATAATGTCCAGAACCGGACGGCTTGACTGACTGAAAATTAAATGTGAAATAATAAGAAATGCGAGTGCGAAAAACTTTTTCATAGAACAATAATAAAGCTTTTCCGCTACAATAATGATGCCTTGCAGATTGATTAATCCATTGCGGATGATTCATAAAATCTAACTTAAGGACTCGATGCATTCTTCCCGAATCTTTCATAATTCGTCCAAAGAATAAGGGATTTCAGGATTTTCCGAAAGCCAATTTTTCAGATAGTTTTTATGGAATTCGATTTTGAATTGACTGATTTGATGAGGTTGGATGTCTGTTTCTTCCAAAAGGTCATCGATAAAATCATTTTCAGACGCATTCTTTTTTGTGAAATCCAGAATCTGATTATTGGACTTCAGATAATTATGCGCTTCTGGAATATAATCAAGATTGTAAGTTTCTAGAACCGATTTTATTTTCGGTGTATTGTTGCCGTTCATCTTGAAAATCCCGAGGATCAATTTGAAATCTTGTTGATGATTTTCTTTAGCTAATATTTTCAGAACGGCGTGTTTTGTGCTGCAAGTTCCACATTCATCAATGAAGACTGTTGTAAGATTATCTTTGTTTGGGTTTCTTCGGTAAGGCAAATTTCGGATGAATTTCGAAGCTGAAAGAAAATCTGAACAATTGTTTTTCAGGAATAGTCGAGAGATTTCTTGGTCGGAATTGATTTTAAAATTATAAGTCATTTAAACACTTAAGATTTTTTAGCTTTGAAGATATTAAGTAAACCTTAGAACACGCAAGTCGAAAATCTATGAATTTCAATCTCAAGTGAACTTAATTTTCAATTAGATGAAAATGCTCAAGTGACTTAAGTGTTTCCAAAATCATTTCTTAGACCGCATCGCCTTCACTTTCACAACACTTTCATTTCGCAGTAATTCATGATATTCCTCGGACTCCACAGGAACCAGCTTAATTTTCGAATCCTGATTATGAAAAATACCGAATCCATTTTTCTTGGCCAAAGGCGAAGTCCGCAAACAAGGCTGACCTTTGGAGAAAAACTTCTGTTGCTCTTCTTCCAGTTCCGAAGGAGAAATCTCATTACGTTCTGCAAAAATTTCGAACAGCAATTCGTCGGAAGTATATTTCAGAGGATGTTTGGACAATTTCTCGTATTGATAATTGGCTATGGTCTTTTTATCATTTTTCACAACCGAAATCACCGATGCAGAAACCGGAGAATCTTCCTCAATTTCTATCAAGGTATTGGTGTAATTGGTGGTGTGGGTTTTCATTTAGAATTATTTTCTGAAAATTTAATGATGATATTTTCAAAATCTTGCTTCCCTAAAAATTTATCATTTGGCTCTAACTTAGAAAGTCCAAGTTTTGCATATTCAACTGCTTTTTGTGAATTTCTTTTTTCATAAATTTTTGATAGAGCCCAAATGAGACGAACTTCAGTACCAATAACATTTAAACCAGATAATTTTTTACGAGGATTTTGCAAGTCGGAAAACCCCAAATTATCAAGAATGTAATTCTCATTTTGAAATGCTTCTATAATTGGAAGTGCTTCATTTTTAATACTTGAAATTATATTTTCAGCAGTTTTTATATTTGTTTTTTCAGAATTAGAATAATCCCACCATTGGTTGTCAAAGTTTTTAATGAAAACATTCCACCAATTTTTTACTTGAATTTTTATTAGTCTTGCTCGGAATTCACATTCATAATATTTTAAGGTTTTGAAATTTATTTCACTACCAAATAAATCAGTCATTTCCTTTGGATGAATTCTTAATTCTACGCAACATTTTCCGCCATACTGACTTGCTTGAATTCCAATTATAAAAATAAAATTTTCAGATTCTTTTCTATAATGAAATCCACTTCCTTTAAAACCAAATTCCTTTAAGCTTTCAGATAAAGTTTTTGAGATATGTTTTTTAAATTCAGCCGATGTAATCATATAAAAACTAATTAATTGAAACTTTACCTCCAATATTACTTTTCGCCTTCACCATCCACAACCCAACAAACGTCAAAAACCCATTCAGAATAATCAATTCCACGCCAATTTTGTAATCCGTATTATTAGTTACCAAATAATTAATCAGATAAGTCGCAACAGGCGCCAAAATCGTCACTGCCAAAATGGAATATTTCTTCGTGATTTGATGTTTTGTCAAAATTCCGAAAGCAAATAATCCCAACAGTGGCCCATAAGTGTAACCTGCGATTTCCATTATCAGGTAAACAATAGATTTGTCATTCAACGCCTTGAAAATCATTATCAATACAAAGAAAATCACTGTAAAGGTCAAATGAACTTTCATTCTGAGACTCTTTTTTTCTTTTTCGGTTTTGTTTTTATCCTCGTTCAGATTCAGCAAATCAACACAATAGGAACTGGTAACGGCTGTCAATGCGCCATCTGCAGAAGGAAACAAAGCGGAAATCAACCCGATGATGAAAATCACGGAAATAGCCATCGGAAAATGATTCAGAGACAATGCAGGAAACAAATCGTCGCCCATTATATTCTTGATGTTGCCCGCAGAATCTTTGAATCCAAAAGTATTCGTAATCACTTGTTTTCCATCTGTAATTGTAGAAATATGACCATAATCTGCACCGTGTTGTATCGCAAAAAGATAAAGCAAACCACCCAAAAACAGGAACGCCAGATTCACAAAAAGCAATGTTCCGGCAAAGGTGAGCATATTTTTCTTGGAGTTTTTCAGGTTGTCCACAGAGATGTTTTTCTGCATCATTTCCTGGTCCAGACCCGTCATCGCAATAGTGATAAACATCCCGCCCAGAATGGTTTTCAGGAAGAAGGTTTTGGAATTCACATCCGTATTGATAAAGTGCGTGTATTGCTTCTGCTCCAGAATTGTAAATGCCTCGCCAAAAGACAAATTAAGATTAGACAAAATATAAAAAATACAAGCAAACAGACTGATAATCATAAAAGAAGTCTGCAATGTATCGGTAATCACAATCGTTTTCACACCGCCTTCAAAAGTGTAGAGCAAAATCATCAGCAGCAGTACAAAAGCCGTTACCCAAAACGGAACACCCAGATTCTCCAGCAGAAAAATCTGCAAAATATTAACCACCAGATATAATCTTGCAGTGGCGCCTATAGCTCTGGAAATAATAAAGAAACTAGATCCAATCTTATGCGCTTCTACATTAAATCTTTTTCCCAGATAAGTGTAAATCGAAGTCAGATTCATCCGGTAATAGAGTGGGAGCAAAACCCCGGCAACGATGAAGTAGCCGATGAAAAACCCAATCACCATCATATAATATTCAAAACCGCCAAATGGATTTTCGCCACCCAAAAATTTACCAACCGTCCCTGGAACCGAGATAAAAGTAACGCCAGAAAGTGATGTTCCAATCATCCCAAACGCCACTAACCACCATTTGCTCTTCTTGTTTCCGATGAAAAAAGACTGGTTGTCCGAGTTGCGACTCGTGAAATAAGAAATTATCAAAAGGCCAATAAAATAGGCAAAAACGAAAAGTAATAAAACAGTTCCCGGATTCATTGTATCAAATTTGAGTGCAACAAAAATAGTTTTTTTATTGATTTGTAACCGAATTAATTAGCCTCAACCCATCACACCCCGAAACAAGTTGCCGATTGTAATTTTTATGGCAACTATTCCGCCTTCCACTCCCAATCTTTTTTGCAGGAAGTTTCAATATCAATTAGAAGTTGAGTGCACGCAAAAAAGGATTTCCGTTCAAGTCGGGTTGCAGGTTCAGTATCCAAACAACTAAAGTTAACATTATCAAGTTTGTCTTTCGCAGCCCAAATTCCACAATATTTCAATCATAAAAAATAAATTACCGCGCCGGAATCATCTTCTTGACCACGAAATAAATCAAAACTGCCGACAATCCTAAAATCGAAAAAGACCCAACCCACAACGTGTCAAATCCAAACCGACTTACGACATACGTCCCAAGAAATGGCGTAATAATAAACGAAAAAGAAAATGCAATCCCGTTCAATCCCATATACGCTCCTTTGTTTCCGCGCTCTGCCCGCAAAGCGGTAACAGTGGACATAAATGGAAGCGCCAACATCTCGCCGATAGATAAAACCGTCATAGAAAATATCAGAAAAGGAAGAGAACTCCCGAAAACCATCGTGAGATATGCCAATCCACAAAGAAAAATCCCAACAAACAAAATCTGAGGAATTTTCAAAGTCCGCTCTGCAATACTCACCAAAGGCATTTCCATCAACACAATGATGAAGCCACTGTAACCCAAAATGAAACCAATAGTGCTCTGGCTCAGCTTCGCAACGTCTTTGTAGAAAATAGGAATCGTATTTAAAAACTGAAAAAAGCAAATGGCGAAAATGGTACACAGAACACTGTAAATCATAAACGGAAAATCTCGGTACGGCGACTTTACTAAAGATTTTTCAATCGTCTTCTCGGGCTCCAGCCTCTTTTTCTCACGGAAGATTTTATTTCGCTTTCGGAAAAAGATAACGTAAATAATACCCGCCGTCATACCACCGATGGCATTTACCACGAACAAAAAGTTGTAAGAAATACCAGACAAAATTCCGCCCAAAGCAGGCCCAATTGAGAAACCAAGATTAATAGCCATCCTGTTGAGTGAAAAAGCCTTCGTCAAATTTTCTGGTCGCGCATATTTGGTAATGGCAACAGAGTTAGCCGGTCTAAACGTATCACTGATTGTACTTTGGAGGAAAATGAGAAACGCCATCATCTCCACACTAGGAAAAAAAGGAATGATGATGAAAATTGGTGCGCTGAGAAATAAACTCCAACTCTGGATATAATACTCCCCGAACTTATCCGTAAGAAAACCGCCCAGCCAGGAGCCGACAACGGAACCAATCCCGTAAAAACTTAAAACAATTCCTGCATTTTCCAAAGAAAAATTCAGATGGTCTGTCATATAGACTCCCAAAAACGGCAACACCATCGACCCAGAACGGTTGATAAGCATTACAATAGACAACATCCAAGCTTCTCTGGAAAGCCCTTTGAAAGTTTTGATATATGAATTGAATAGTTTCATATTTGATTTTTACAGTTGCAAATCTACCAAAAAAAAAGAAAGCCATCCGATAGTCGAATGGCTTTCCAGTTATATTTTAGATAGACTCCAATGTCTAAAGTCTTTTCTCTAATTATTGCAATTTGAAACCTCTTGTAGTGATTCTTCCGTAAGCATCCACATATTTCACTTGGACATTTCCTTTATAATTATTGAGGATTTTCTCAACATCTTTCTGAGAATTAACTGGTTTTCCATTGATTTCCATCACGATGTAATTATCCACAACACCAATTTTATCCATCTCACTTCCTTCCAGAACATTTTTAGCAATTACACCGCTTTCCAGTCCGTAATCTGTTTTTACCCTTTCGCTAAGAGGTTCAAACTCAGACCCGATTTTCTCTGTTACGCTAAGATCATCTTTGCTTCTGGATGACGTTCCACCTTTCTGATCTTTCAAAGTGACACTCACATTGTTGACTTTACCATTTCTCGTGTAAGTCACATTCACTTTATCACCAGGTCTTCTGCTTCCAATAGCTAAAGAAAGGTCGGAGAATCCGCTGATATCCGTATTGTCAATTTTTGTGATAATATCTCCCACTTGGATTCCTGCATCCTCGGCACCACTTTTTTTCGTGATTTCGGTCACGTAGATTCCGTCGCCAGCTTTCAGATTTTTCTTTTCTCGCTGGTTGTAAGCCGCAACTTGCATTTCGTTTGACAAATCCAAACTTCCAACACCAAGGAAACCTCTCTGTACCAAACCAAATTTTTTGATGTCCTCAACAATTTTTCTGGCTAAGTTGGATGGAACGGCGAAACCATAACCTTCATAATAGCCTGTTTTAGACTGAATAGCAGTGTTGATTCCAATCAAATCGCCATTCACGTTCACCAGCGCACCACCACTGTTTCCCGGGTTGATTGCTGCATCTGTCTGGATGAAACTTTCTATCGGTGTTCTGGATTGTTGGCTCAGGATATCGATGCTTCTACCTTTCGCAGAAATAATTCCCGCAGTTACAGTAGAATTAAGTCCAAGCGGATTTCCAACTGCCAAAACCCATTGCCCAACTTCTGTCAAATCTGAGTTGGCAAAGTTTAAGTAAGGCAAACCTTTTTCCTCGATTTTCAGAAGAGAGATATCTGTATTCGGGTCAGTTCCGATCAATGTTGCGATGTAAGATTTTTTATTACTTAATACAACTTCAAGTTTATTTGCACCAGCAACCACGTGATTATTTGAGATAATGTAACCGTCTGGCGAGATAATTACGCCAGAACCTAAACCAGAAGGCATGTTTTTAGGCACTTGCTGCTGTTGTCTTTGCTGCCCACCGCCACCGAAAGGACTGTTGCCAGGTCCAAAGAAAAAATCAAACATATCAGATTCTTGTGGCCTTTGGGTAGCTCTGTCCTGATAATTTTTTATAGTTACCACTGCCGGAACCGTAGCTTTAGAAGCTTTTACAAAATCGTCTCCAACTGCCGTTCCCATTCCTACGAAAGCAGATTTTTTAGAAGCTGTTGTAAAATATGAGAAATCTTCTCCATTGTTTTCGTGGCTGAAATACTGACTTGCTCCGAAAACTGTTGCTCCGGAAATAACTCCGGTCAATGCAAATGGCATTAGTTTTTTTAATGTATTCTTCATCTTAATATCTTTTCTTTTTGAGATTATTGCTACACAAATTTAGTGCTAAATAAGTATGAACTAAAAACTTAGTGTTACACTTTTAACGAAGTTTAACCAATTTTAAAAATTTCTTAATAAATTACACTTTATCAATCATCATTACGATATGTATTTTTTATAAATAAAAAACAGTACTATCTTATTATAAAATATTGAATATCAATTATTAAAATTCTCTTAGTAATTTAGCTCTCACTATTTTTCATCAATGACTTTTTGTCACATTTAATTTGTCAGCATTTCCAAATTAACCTCGGATTAAAATCATTTCTTAAAATTTGAATAGAAATTTTTGGCAAAACTTTTGTTTTCTACAAGGAAATAAAAAGATTATGAACAAGAACGTAAAAATAGCTTTAGGAATTATCGCCAGTGGAACTTTGGTTTTGGCAGGTCAGTTATTGAGATCAAAAAAGAATAGAAAGAAGGCTTTTACTGCTCCAGATGGAAATCGTTACGAAGAAAATCAAATGTATAGAACTGCACAAGGTCAGATTTTCAAAAACGGAAAACAATTGCATTTTGAAACTCCTGAGCTTTTTGCGGAAGCCAATCATTTCATTGATAACTATCGTGAGAAAGGATATAAAAATAATAGAAATGTTCCAAAAAGTGTGAATTATAATCAAAAGGGCGTTAGACATCATTAATAAAATCTAATTAATCAAAAATATAAATTATGGAATCAGAAAATATTATCGAAAGACTTACCAAATATGGATTTGAAAAAAGTAATCTGTATACTGGGTTTAATTCCGTGGGAGAAGCCAGAACATTTGCAGAAGAAAGCAATGGAAGATTAGTCGAAGTTGGTTTTTTGGATGGAAATGATAATCCTGTGGAAGATGCTTCTCAAAACTTAATTGCTGAAAATAAATACTATAAAGCGTTTGCTGGTCCACATTATAGAATTCTGCATTCTTCGGATGACGGTTTCCAAGAAGTTGCAGAGCGCCTGAAAGAAAGAAAGAATGAACTGAAAGAGAAAAGCCCAGATGAGAAATATTTTTCTGATGCCGATTGGCAAATTGAAGAGGATGCAGTGATTGTTCTTTTCAATGACGAATTTCAGGAAGTAACTTCGCGTGAACGTTCAAAATATCTGATGCATACAAAGGTTTATGAACTGGCAGTAGAAGTTCCGAAATCAGAAGAATAAAATGCCAGAAAAAAAAATATTCTGACAAAGCTCAGGAAAAAGTCTGTAAGGTGATGAACGAGTACATATAAGGGAAACTCAAATCCGGTTCTTGTGAAAAGGTCAAAAGCAGAATGCACGCAATTGCTATCTGCATCTTCGAAGCAAAAAAAGAAGGGCTCAAATTCACGAAACAAAAGAAATCAAAATAAACCCCAGCCGGAAAGCCCGGCGGGGGTTTTATTTTATGAAAATACGCCTAAATACTGCGAGTTGGAAGCCTGCTCAGCACCAGCCGAGCGAAAAGCCAGCCAGATATGCAACGGTTTTCCCTGGAAGGCGACAGGAACATTGGCAGTGAAAGAGCCATCGGATCTTGCAGCAGCATTTTCCACAAAAACTGTCAGGTTTTCGTCCTGTGCAGCTAGTAGAATCTGTGCCAGATCCGCTTCTCTTTCGGTATCGCCTGCCGCATTATTCTGCCAGGATATCTCTATCTGGCTGCCTGTAACTTTTGCCGACAAAGGAAGTGATGCCAGCAGATTTCCTTTTGAAAAGAAGATCTTCGGATAATCCGGTGTAATCGCATAATCCTTATAATTGATATTAAAATTTTCCATCAGGTTGGTCATCGCCAGATTATAGCAGGACTTCATCCCGCTTCTTATTCCGAAGTGTTTGCAGGCATACCCGCGATAAGACTGCATAAATTCTGCACAGCGCTTCATTCTGTTCTGTATCAGCAGCTGCTTGGCTGTGGGATGGCTGGTTCTTTTCTTTGGTCTCACTCTCGTGATTTCGTTTCCATAGACGTTGGCTACCACAATGCGGCCTGTTCGGCCGGAGGTGCCTGAAAGTAATGAGTCATATAATTTTCCCATAATAAATGTTTTTTAAGTTAATTAATAAATTGTTTCATCAGCTGAATGATGGAGCAAAGCTATTATGGGGTAACGTCAAAAGCTGACGTGTTATAATCTTTTTTTATGATTGTCCGCTTTAGACCTAAAAATAATTGAATACAAAGTTCACTAAGTTTTTTTAATAAACCGTTTTTAGTTTTACAAAGACATAAAAACTTAACAAAGACTCAGAGGCTGTTTAAATTCGTAATTTATTTTTAACAGTAAGAAAATTAAGGTAATTTAGCTTAAATTTCTTAATGAAAATCAATTGATGATTTCTTAATAATAATTGACTTAATTCACTGAAATCCTTAATGTTAAAGTAGAAAACAAACAAAGTTTATTTTGATTAAGAAAATGAGGAGAAAGCAATAAAATTTTTTAAATAAAATTTAAACAGGCTCTCAATATTTTGAGATTATATTTTCAATTAGGATAACCTGAGTTCGGGTTAACGATGTACTGTAAGTTTATGAATCTCAAACAACAATACATTGTCAATAACGTCGGGCTTCAGCCCGATGTATAAAATATGTAATTAAAAAGGCTTTAGCCAAAACATATTTCAAGTTTTGGCTAAAGCCGGACATTCTTTTTCCACTAAAATGGGCTAAAGCCCATTCCTATTGATATTGAATAATTTTCTTCCCGAACTCAGTTTTTAAACGACTTAACACGCCAAACTTTGTCGCATTATAAATCGCAATTGATTGAATTACAATCTCTTGAACGTTTGTAATATTAAGTTTCTATATCCTTTGTATATCCATTCTTCGATAGTTGTATACCCATTCTATATCCGTTGCATATCCCTTGTTCGATGCTCGTTCGATGTTTAAGGTATGAATAACTAAAAATATCCAAACCAATTTCTAAGATAATTATGCATTAAAATAAATAATGCGTCAGGTTTTGACGCCGAAACAGTTCAGTTTTGCAACATATCGCTGTTTAATTGTGTTCAATAAGTATTGTAAATCATTATAATTAAATTTCTTAATATTTAAATGATTTATAATTAAATATAGTTTAACATCAGTAAAACATTGAAAATTTATTTTGAAATACGCTAAAATATTGTTAATTTTCTAACGAAAAAATTAAACCAATGAAAAAACTCTGCATAAGCATAGGAATCCTCGCTATGGGCTATTCCTATAGCCAACAGGTCAGCTGGCAGCGGGATATCGCATCCAATACCCAGGATCTCCTTACCACGATGACTTCTACTATTGACAGACAAATTCTTCTCTCGGGAAGTTCAATCCAAAGTCCCTCAACCAGCAACGGACAACCATCCACCAACAACGGCTACGACTATCATCTCCTCAAACTGAATCAGCAAGGTCAGAAAGTGTGGGAAAAGTATTTCGGCGGTTCCAGACACGATTATTTGATGAGCTCTGTTGCCACGCAGGAAGGCGGTTTCGCAATTATAGGGACATCATTTTCTAACCAATCGGGCGACAAGAAAGACCATAATATGGGCGGCAGCGATGTCTGGATGCTCCGCCTGGACGAGAATGGGAACGAGCTTTGGCAGAAAACCTTTGGCACGAAAAGCAATGACGAGGCTTCTGCCATTGTGCAGTCTACAGACCAGGGCTTCTTTGTGGCAGGATCATTTGTTTCTGCTCCGGGTTCCAGGGCATTCGGATCGAAGGATGTGTTTGTTTCCAAGCTGGACAAAGACGGAAAACTGAAACAGACCACGATTCTTGGCGGCACTTCCGTGGACGAAGTGACGGATATGATCGCCACCCCGGACGGCGGTGCTGTTGTGCTTATATATTCAACAAGTCAGAAGATGAATGATAAAGTATCCGTGATTGATACCAATGATGACATTTTTATGGCAAACCATCAACCAACAACCATCCACCGACAACTAAAAACCGAAGACAACTTTGGCGCCGGGGATTTCTGGATCTTAAAGCTGGACAAAACCGGCAAGGTGGAATGGCAGAAAACCTATGGCGGCAGCGGTGATGACCGCCCGAAAAGCGTGGCTTACACCGATACCGGCTACCTGGTAGCAGGTGAAACCACCAGCCCGTCATCCGGCAACAAGAAAGACAATGTTAAGGAAGGAACCGATCTATGGCTAATGAATCTTGATAAACAGGGCAATGAACTCTGGCAGAAGTCTTACAATTTCGGGAACCGGGATGTGGTGATGAGCGTGAGTGAGATTAAAGAACAAAGAGAAAAGAATAAAGAAACAACCAAAGGTTTCCTGCTCGGGGGTTACACTCAGACTGAGGAAAAAGTGAAGAAGGATGATGAGAAGTTCTGGATGCTTTACATTGACCAAAATGGCAAAGAAGAATGGCGCCAGTATGTGGAAGGCAAGGAAAAGAAGAATGAGGAGCGGCTGGTGAGTGCCAAGTTTCAAAGGGACGGCAGCTACCTCTTGGCAGGGACGAGCGCAGACCAGCTGGGCGAAGAGAACTGGAAGGTGGTGAAACTGGGCGGCAAGGCTTTGGAAGACCTGGCGGAGCACCGTGACCTGAGAATCTACCCAAACCCGGTGAAGGATTACTGCTATGTGGAATTATCCTCCCCCAGCCCCTCCGAAGGAGGGGAGCTTGAGACTGAGATTGTGCTGACAGATATGAGCGGAAGACAAGTCCAGGCTTTGAGAACAAATAATCCGATTACGAAAATCAATACGGCTAAACTGCCACAGGGCATGTATGTGGTAACGGCCAAAACACAAAACAAAAAACTAACTGCTAAAATCGTGAAAGAATGATGAACACAAATATTATTAGAAAGATGTTAATTGTATGCAGCTGCATTATAACATTATTTTATTGTAGTCAAATAGTACCTTTAAGTGTAAAATCACCTCAAAGTTATGAGATGGAGAGGTACGGAAATATTCCCGTCAACATGAATGTCGGAGGAATTGATCTATCAATTCCTTTGTTTTCTGCCAATATTTCTGGCTCTGGCAAAAGCTTTTTAATGAATTTAAGTTATAATTCTTCTGGATTTATTCCTGCAAAAAGATCGAATTACGTTGGGTTAAACTGGTTCTTAAATTATGGTGGCGCAATTACACGTGAGGTAAGAGGCGTTGCAGATGATCTTGACCACTACAGCGGTTGAGTAAAGGGCTACTTGGTAGGATTAAGAAAATATTCAAAAACCAATAGTGATATTTACAGAGGAAATTTTACACAGGGTACCAATTATAGAGCAACGATTGATATTTTAAATAATGGAGGATATGGAGGATATGCTGAACTTGTATCAGACAAGTATAGTTTTAGTTTCATGGGAAAAAATGGATATTTCTATATTGGTAATGATGGAATTCCTTTAATATTTTCTGATGATAGTAATATGAAAATTGATATCTCGGGTGTATCTGCTCAACATAATTATAATTGCGAACCAGAAGTATCAGAAATAAAAATTACCGATGGAGAAGGCATTGTTTATTATTTTGGTGGCTCTGCAGAAAACTTAGAAGTGTCTTATGATATGGGAGGTGGGGGCCCAAATAGTGTTGTTCCTATTGATTCAAGTCCCAAGCACCATATAACATCCTGGTGCTTGAGAAAGGTGATCTTCACCAATGGTAAAGAACTGAATTTCTTCTATAAAACAGATTCTGGACTATCAATAAATAATTTTTGTATGTATGCAGGTGTGTGGAATCCATCTGGGGTATTAAATACTGTAAGAGAGCCTATGTATGATTTAAGCGTAGCTATGAATCAGATTAATACAAGGTATTCTATGACCGCAGATTTTGACTGGGGAGGTTCTCATTATTGGGGCGAAGGGAATGGATTTTTCCTATAGCTACTCAGTTGCCTACGGTCATGTTAAAAAAGTAATTCCAGAGAGAATAACTTTTGAATCTTCTGAAATACTTTTTAACTATGTTATATATGACCGAGCTTCAACAACTAAAGACTATAAATCTTATAAATTGTCTAACATTACAATCAAAAATAATAATTCAGATGTTAGTAATATTGACTTTAGTTATTTTAGAAATGGGTATTACGTTTTTTTGAGCGGATTAAATATTAATAATAAACCGTATACTTTTGATTACTACAAAAAGGATATAGCATTACCAACGCCATATACTTATGGAGTTGATTTTTTAGGATATTGGAACGGAGGTGGTGAAACAACAAATAAACTTATTCCGCAATATCAAATCTCGCAAAATGGGGATTTTACTATTATAGGAACAAGTAGAAATCCTAGCTCTACACTTTTTGATGCTACTTTGCTAAGTAAGGTTACGTATCCAACCAAAGGGTTTTCAGAATTTGTATATGAACCCCATCAATACTCAAAAAAAATTGATAGAAATGCTTCTTCAGATTTTCTACCTGTCTTAGTAAATCAGATTGGAACAATTGGAGGAGCAAGAATAAAAAAGATAATTGATTTTGACGGTTTGCAATCTGTTACTCGAGAATATAAATATATCAAAAATCTACTTCCCAATTCACAAACAACAGAATCTTCAGGAATTTCTAACTCGTACGTCAGATTTTTTGAACTGTTAAATTATAGTGAAGCTACTCCTGGAAATCCAAATGGTATTCGAAGAAGTTCACTTACAGAAACAGCTAACAATATGGTTCTCTCAACATATACGAACTCTCCTATTAATTACACTGAAGTTACAGAGTTACTAAATAATAGATTCAATAAAAAATTCCTGTTTTCCGGCTTAGATACTGATCCTGATACTTTAACAATAAGAAAAACAAAACCTTATTCGTCCACAAGTAACTTTAACCCACCTTTTTTAGCTGAAAATTTAGCTGTAAGATATAATAGTCAAGAAAGTTATAGAAATAGTTTATTAAAAACTATTTTTTACAAAGACAATGATGTTGTGAAAGAAATCGAAAATAAGTATACCAAGCTTCTTTCTACCAATAGATTTTCAAACTATTACTACTCTAGTGTTGGCGGCAAAGGTGATTGGATTTATTTTTACAAGGAGTTTATTTACCCGTCTCTACTCTCATCAACAATAACCAGAGAGTATCTAAATGGAAGTTTGATTAATACCAAATCGGAATACCTTTATGAGAATTCATCCGATAATAATTTAACCAAACAAAATACAATATTGCCTGATAGAACATTAACAAAATCTTATTTGTATGCTAGAAATCTTGGCAAACAA
Source organism: Chryseobacterium sp. (assembly GCA_039595375.1). Classification (GTDB taxonomy): domain Bacteria; phylum Bacteroidota; class Bacteroidia; order Flavobacteriales; family Weeksellaceae; genus Epilithonimonas. The sequence goes on along the minus strand of JBCNLQ010000011.1, from coordinate 59,506 downwards.
TACCTAGTAGATAAAAATATTCTAAATGTCCCGTTGGTCACTGAAAATATAGAAACGCAAAATAATATTTCAAAAACAATATCAAAAACAGAAATAGCTTATCCTGCATCTATTGCTGATGCTAAAAGCAGAAATGTAGATGACAAGGACAGACCTGTGCCATTTGATCTATTTAATATGGATATTCGAAGTTCGTCGATGAGTAATGAAATAAAATATGATAAATATGATGGAAATGGTAATCCTGTTCAATATACCAGTAAACTTGGTATACCAACAACAATTATCTGGGGATACAACAACACTCAACCAATTGCCAAAATAGAGGGGGCAACCTATCCCGATCCACAGAATCCGAAGTCTACGGATATATCGAAATCTCTGATGACTACTCTTGCAACGGCATCTGATGCTGATGCGGCACTTGCCCCAAGAAGCGATGAATCCACGTTTCTTATGGCTCTCAATACGTTCCGAAATGATCCGTCTTTAATGAGTTACCAGATTACAACATTTACTTATGACCCTTTGATAGGCGTAAGAAGCATTACATCCCCTAATGGGATTACTGAATTTTATAAATATGATAATGAAAATAAGTTAGAGAGAATTTTAGATAAGGACAATAATATTATTAAGGAATTTAAGTACAACTATGCGCCTACAAAGTTTTATAACGAAAGGCAAGAACGAAAGATTTATAAAAACGATTGTCCTAGCTGGCAGATTGGCGGTGCTTATAATTATGTTGTACCTGCAGGCATATATTTTTCATATGTTGATGTTGCGACAGCTAATCAGATGGCTATAGCTGAAATCAATCAAAATGGTCAGCAGACCGCTAATCAAAATGGAAGTTGTGAATTTTTAAGCTGTCAATTATCCCCCAATTATTATGTAGCATTGCAAGGGTATAACTCAATACAAGAAACTCAGCCTAACCATATAGAAGTAATTCTAGTTTTTAAAGCTGATTTAACTGGTTTGGGAATGAGCTATACTAGTGGGTCAGGGGTATCAGTTGGTTTTATTGGTGCCAACTGTCGACCAAATAGTGTCAAAGTTATAAATCAAACCAATTGGACAATCACAGTAGATACAAATGGCTATGTTATGATACGTTCAAATACTGGTTCGGCTCCTCCTAATAATACTCAAGTGGGGGTTAGTTTCTCATACGATAAATAAAAAATACAACTATGAAAAATTATATTTTAACCATATCTCTATTTGTATCTATATTATATGATGCACAGACAAATACTGAGAATTATATACAAAGTAGAACTTATCTTGAACCCGTTAGTTCAACTAGCACCACTGTAAAACAAATCCAATCAGTCTCATATTATGACGGCCTAGGTCGCCCAAAGCAGGTGGTTAATGTGAAAGGCTCGCCCAAGGGAAATGATGTAGTAACTCCGATTATTTACGACGGCTTCGGGAGACAAGTCCAGGATTATATGCCGATTCCTCAGACAGGAAGCTCAAATGGAGCCATTTATCCTCAGAATCCTCAGTCCGATCCTCCAGTGTCCAATCCTGTTCTTCCGGGTATTTTTCCATCAGAGACCAAGTTCTACTCTAACAAAATATTGGAAAACTCGCCATTAGACCGCATCCAACAACAGGTACAAGTTGGGAATGCTTGGAGCAACAATCCGGTAAAATTTGACTACGAAGCCAGCAAAAGCACAGATAAGGTGATGCGCTTCTGGAGCAATGTCTACTGGCCTAACCAGAAAAACAATGACCTCAGGCTGGAAACAGCAAAATATTTCGGGGACAACCAGCTTTACAAAAACATCGTTACTGACGAGGACAAGAATGTAAGCATCGAGTTTAAAAATGGCGAAGGACAAACCCTACTGGTAAGAAAGATGCTGACTCCCACACAATCGGCAGATACTTACTATGTTTATGATGAATACAACCGACTTTCTTTCGTGATCTCTCCGGAGGCTTCACAAAAACTGGATGCAGCAGTTGCCGGGGGAAGCAGTGCGTTGGATCCGGCTACCAGGAATATTATAGACCACCTCTGCTACCAATACCGCTACGACGGCAGAAACCGCCTGATCGAAAAGAAACTCCCGGGCAAAGGCTGGGAATATATGGTGTATGACAAGCAGGACAGGCTGATCTTTACACAGGACGCCAATCTGGCTTCAGCCAGCAATACTTTCGGTGCCCAAGGCTGGCTGTTTACCAAATATGACCAGTTCGGCAGGGTGGTTTACACAGGCTTTGTAGCCAGCACGGATGGACGGGCTGCTGTACAGAATATAGTAGATACCAGCACCACCATCATCAGTAATAACGAATCCCGAAGCGGTACAGCGCTGAACTATAATGGGATCAATTTGTATTATACCAATAATGCTTTTCCTTCCGTTATCACCAAGCTGCTGTCCGTGAACTATTATGATACGTATCCCCCGGATCTCGCATCGGTTCCCGCCAGCATCCAGAATCAGACTGTTCTGCCGCAGACAGGTAACCTAAGTACCAAATCCCTTCCCACAGCCTCTTTTGTGAAGAATCTGGAGGATGACAAGTGGACCAAAACCTACACCTTCTATGACCAAAAAGCAAGACCAATAGGAACGTGGAGCTACAACCACTTGAGCGGCTACACCAAATCTGAGTCTTTGCTGGACTTTTCAGGCGTTCCCCGGAAAACAATGACCTACCACAAGCGGCTAAGCAGCAGTGAGGAAACGGTGATAAAAGAAGACTTTGAATATGACCATCAGAATCGGCTTTTGGAACATTACCACGAGGTAGTAGGCAAATCTCCGGTGGTATCGCTTGCCAAGAACACCTACAATGAAATTGGGCAACTAACCAAGAAAGAAGTTGGAAGATCCGCATCTAATCCTTTGCAGACCATTGATTACAAATACAACATCCGCGGTTGGCTGTCATCCGTAAATGATCCTACGAATGCCACCACGATGGGCAGCAGTCTGTTCGGGTATAGGATCCGTTATAATGAGCCGTTAGCCGGTCTGCAGAATCCCAGCACAGCTTACCCGAATCTGACCGTACAGCCGAAATACAACGGCAACATAGCAGAGATCGACTGGAATGCGGTAGATGCCACAGGGGCAGTGTCCTACAGTGCACCGATGCGCTACGGCTATGCTTATGATAATTTGAACAGATTACTGGCGGGCTTCTACCAAGATCCCTACAACCCCGGAAAAGGCACCAACAATGAAATCATCGAAGAATATGATCTCAATGGAAATATTAGAAAGCTGAAGCGTTTTGCATTCAAGCCCAAAAGCACAGTGCCAGCAATGATCGATAACCTGACCTACACCTACACGGGCGGAGGCAACCGGGTGACCAACATAGCAGATACGGCTAACAACCTAAGTGGCTACGAAGGCGACAACGGGCTGATAGAATACGATGCCAATGGCAATATGACCAAAATGCCGGACAAAGGCATCACGTCCATCACCTATAACCATTTGAACCTTCCGAAGGAAATAGCACAGGTCAACAACACGAAGTACTATTATAGAGCTGATGGTGTGAAGATCAGGAAAGCCTTTACGCTGAATAACTCGGAGGGCAGCACGGTGACCAATTCGGAATATCTGGATGGCTTCCAGTATGTGACCAGAAGTGCGGAGATAGCTCAGGCATTCCGGCAGACAGATGAAGCGACAATGGATGCCAGATCAGCAAGTGAGGAAGAAACTTTTGTGTCCCGTATAGATGAAGCCAACGCTGTTCCCCAGCCACAGACCACAATGGTATTGTCATTCTTCCCGACAGCGGAAGGGTTTTATGATGTAGAAAATTCTAAGTATATTTACCAGTACAAGGATCACTTAGGCAACGTAAGGCTAAGTTATGCAAAGGATCCTGTAAGTGGCAGCATAGAAGTTCTTGACAGAAATGACTTCTATCCTTTTGGGATGAACTTTGTGGGCTATTATTCTGTGTTTGATGCGCAGGGTTCGTTGTTTAACTATAAGATGCAAGAGCAGGAATTACAGGAAACAGGTTTCTATGCTTACAAATGGAGACAATATATGCCAGATGTAGGAAGGTTCTTTAATGTTGACCCGCTTGCAGAAAAATATACGCATAATAGTACCTATGCATTTTCTGAAAATAGGGTTATTGATGGGAGAGAATTAGAAGGTTTGGAATGGAAAGGTATACATTATTACAATAAAGATGGTTCTCAAAAAATTGATTATACTGTAAATCTAAAGATTGAAAATAATTCTTCGCTAACAAAATCTGAGGTAAGTAATTTAACACAAACAATTGTTAAAAATACGGAAAGTACTTTCTCCGGAACGCAAAATGACATACCTTTTAATACAGTAATCAATACAGAAAATGTAAGTAGTCTACAGGCAGGGGATTATGGAATTAAATATGTTGATAAAGTCGAAGGAGGGTCAAGTGTAATGACTGCTGGAAAAGCCGAAATAGGTAATACTCAATCAAACATAATGCAGGTTCATAAAGTTTTTGGAACAATTGAACCAGCAGTTGGAACTCACGAAATAGGACATTCTACAGGAAATGAGCATACAAACGACCCAACAAATTTAATGTATCCAAAGGTGACTGAATTAAATGTTACTTCAGAACAAATATCAACTATGCAACAAAATGTACCTACTGAAACTAAAGTTGAAATAAATAAAAATCAATATGTTACACCGTTTTTTACAGATTAATAGAATGAATTTTCTTTTCACTTTTTTAATATTTTTTATAAGCTGTAAAAACTTATATCAAAATCAAAAAATACTAATTAAATATGATAATAAAGAAATGAATGATAAGGAAAAAGAGATTAATTCATTTTATAAAGATAAATTTTATATTGTCTTCGAAAAAAAATTTAGTAATGATTTAGTAGAAGTTTTCATTGACAATAAAAGAGAAGATTATAAAAAAATCACTACGGATAATATTAGTGGTGAAGCCAGTGTTTTTTCTTATAATTTTAATTTGATTAATAGTCTGGTTATTGTTATTAATAATAAAAGGGTTATCTTAAAAACTAAAGATGTACATAAATACAAATATTTATATATAACAAATGAAAATGATAACATAAAGTTACTGTTCTCTAATGTGCCAAGGTATTATGCTTAGCATCAATATTTCAATATAATTCTTTATCTTAATAATAAATGCAGGAGCAGGAATTACAGAAAGCTGGATTCTACGCTTATAAATGGAGACAGTATATGCCAGATGTAGGAAGGTTCTTTAATGTTGACCCGCTTGCAGAAAAATATACGCATAATAGTACCTATGCATTTTCTGAAAATAGGGTTATCGATGGTAGGGAATTAGAGGGATTAGAATGGGTGTCAAGTAGAAATCTGGAAGATAAAACAGTTAATTTACATCTGACATATAAACCCATTAATAATACAATGGGCGCACTCTCAAAAGAGCAAATGTCTACATTGACAAAAGAGCGTGAAGCTCAAATTGTTTCATCTTTTGGAGGTACAGATTCTAATGGAAATACAGTTAATATTTCTTTTAGTCAGAGTGATAAAGCTACAATTTCATGGGAATATAATATGGCATATGATTTTTCTGGAGTTGAAGGAAACGATAAATTAAGTGCTAATTCTAGAGCAATATATGAAGCTATGGCAGGGGGAGTGACAGACAAAATTGGTGATACCCAAAACAATAAAACCCAAATCAATGTAGGATTAGAGATAAATATGGAATGGAATAATGATGGAACGATTAACTTCAATAATAGTCAAAAAAGATCTGATGTAGCTGTAAGAGGAAGCCATGAAGATGGACATGTTTTGGGATTACAACATTCGGATAATGAAGTGCAAAAAGATCCTAAAAATTTACTCAGACCCACCGCTTCAGGAAGTAATGTAAGCCCTGTTCAACGAACACAGGTAATCAATCAAATTGAAGAACAACAAAAAAAACTAAATAATGAAATTATTAAATAGAAGTTTCGCTTTCATAGTCTTATTCTTTTTTAATTGTTCAAGTACAAAATTTATCTACGAAAATAATTTATCCGTTGATAAAGATGATAAGAGTTCAATTTTTTTATTAGAAAAATTAGAAATAAAAAAGAATCAATCAATAATTTACTTTACGGAGACATTTGATAATATGATTCAAATTAAAGGGGATCAAGAAAATGTTTTTAATGAAAGACTAGTAACCGTCCCACAATTGGGGTTCGCAGGTGCTTGTATTATTTCAAATGATAAAGAGGTTTCTATAAAAATTGATAATAAGAAGGAGATAATTTTAAACAAAGAAAAATTGTCAAAATACAAGTTTATTTACGTTGGAAAATCTAATATGAATTATACTGTTGAATTTACAAACAAGGCTAGAACTTTTCAGTAATGTGAGTTTGATTCTCAGATACTTCATTTAATTACAAGTACAACGGTAAGGAGCTACAGGAAACGGGAATGTATGATTATGGAGCAAGGTTTTATATGCCGGATATCGGGAGATGGGGTGTGGTGGATCCGTTGGCGGAGAAGTATAGAAGAATGTCACCATACACCTACGCAGGCAACAATCCTGCAATGTTTGTAGATTATGATGGTAGAGATTATGGTGTGTATATTGATTTCAAAACAGGAACTGTTACAATAAAAGCAACTTATTATGCTACAGCGAATGATATGAAATCAGCTAATCAAGCAGTAAAAATGCGGAATGATGTGAGTGGTAAGTATAATTACACTTATAGAGATGCAAATGGCAAAGATGTGTCTATGAAAATTAAGTTTGACTTACAAACATCTGAAGTAAGTGTTGGTAAAGGTGAAAAACGCTTAGATGTTCTCAATAAAGCAAATGGAATCAGCAACTAAGGGAGAAGGTAATATTTATAGAGTAGCAGCAGCAAAAGATATGGAATCTGGTGATAATGGAGTTACAGCAGGAGGAAATAGTATAAGAGTCAAAGATTCTAGAGCAGATAGCGAAACTGGAGCTCACGAAGTAGGTCATACTCTTGGTGCGGATCACACTACGAGTGGTATTCTAACGACTTCTTCTGGTGATCCTAATCGATCAAATGATATTACTTCTTCTAATATCTCAGATGTTATGAATGCTATTATCGGTACTCCTTCAGAACCTAATAAAGCTAAAACTGCTACAGGTGGATTAGGACAAGCAACTATTCATATTCAAAATAATAATTTGTAAACAGATAAAGAATATAAAAGATTTAGAAATGGAAGTATACAACAAGCCGAATAAATTTATTTTCATTATTTTGCTTTTAATTTTAAGTAATCAATTATTCTCTCAATCATTAGGCGAGTCTTATGTAACTAAAGACACTGTTACTATAAATAAGCCAATTATAATAATGATTAAAGGATATGATGGCAAGTTCATTTTGAGTGAAGATTTGTTGGAATCTACAAAGAATATTCAAAGAGCAATTGAAAATCATCAGATTTTCTTATATAATGATGATGGAATTGGTTTTATTAGTTCAAAAGATAGGCAAAAAAATAGTATTAGTATTGGAGAGTGTTCGTATATTCAAAGAAATGAGAACAAAAATCTGATAATTATGAAACTGCCTTCAGAAATAAACAAATTTTATTTAGGGTTTGTTAAACCTAATTTTTATAATAAAAGGGTCATAACATCAAACAATAAAAAGACATATTTAAAAGAGGGCGATGACTTTAAACCTATATTATATCCTATATGTAGATAAAGATAGATTCTTCCTCGCTACCGCACGATTTTATCGTGTGGCAGATAAATAAAAAACCCTCGTAATTTGCGAGGGTTTTTATTTTACATCCTGTAGCACATTTGAAAGAGTGTAATCTTCCCGAAAAACCGTAACATTTAAAAATATAGTTTTTAAATTTGGAAGACTATGAAAAAGAGCAAGTTTACAGAAGTTCAGATTATCAATATTTTATCTGAACAAAATCAAGGGAAAACGGTGAATGAGATTTGCCGGGAGCACGGTATCAGCCAGCCTGTAAGTCCCCCTGAAAACTGGACAATTTTTAACCCTAAAATCAAATGAAAAAAACATTTATTTTAATAAATGCAAAAGCCGAAACGATCTACACCGACAAGCTGAACAATTACCAATATCTTATTCCTGAAGAAATACACTCCGTTAAAAGGTATGCTACCAACCATATCGACAGACAGAATCTCAGCATACAAATCCACCTGAAAAGATTGAGCAGAAAAACTATTTGCTATTCTAAAAGTATAAATATTACTACTGCAATCCTTAAAATTTACTTTTGGCTGTAGAATGCAGTCACCTTATTCATCATTTGGAACGGTTGCAATTTTATTAATAACTTTGCAGCCTTATGTCAAATGTTATTTCACAACCCAAAACTGTTGCTTTTCATACACTTGGCTGCAAACTCAACTTTGCAGAGACCTCGACAATTGCCAGGCAACTGACAGACGCTGGTTATCAAAAAGTCAACTTTGATGAGCCTGCTCAAGTTTATATTATCAACACTTGTTCGGTCACAGAAAATGCCGACAAAGAATGTAAACTTCACGTCAAGCGCGCTGCGAAAGCTAACCCAGACGGGCTAGTTGCCATTATTGGTTGTTACGCTCAGTTGAAACCAGAAGAAATCTCGGCCATTACAGGCGTAGATTTGGTTCTGGGGGCAAAAGAAAAATTCAATATTCTGAGTTATTTGGATGATTTGGAAAAGTCGGAAAGTCGTGCGGAGATTCATTCTTGCGAGATTGATGAGACCGATTTTTTCGTGGGTTCGTATTCCATTGGCGACAGAACCAGAGCTTTTCTGAAAGTTCAGGATGGCTGTGATTATAAATGTACTTATTGCACCATTCCTTTAGCTAGAGGTATTTCCCGCTCCGATACTATCGAAAATGTGATAAACAACGCAAAGGAAATTGCGGCAAGAGATATTAAAGAAATTGTTTTAACCGGCGTCAATATCGGAGATTATGGAAAAGGCGAGTTTGGGAATAAAAAACACGAACATACTTTTCTGGATTTGATCTCTGAACTGGATAAAGTAGAAGGTATTGAGAGAATCCGGATTTCTTCCATAGAGCCCAATCTTCTGAAAGATGAAAGTATCGAGTTGGTTTCCAAAAGCAGAAGTTTTGTACCGCATTTTCATATTCCGCTTCAATCTGGGAGTGATGAATTACTAAAGAAAATGAAGCGTCGATATCTGACCAAATTATATTTCAACAGAGTTCATAAAATCCGGGAAGTGATGCCGGATGCGGCAATTGGTGTTGATGTGATTGTCGGGTTCCCTGGTGAGACAGAAGAATTGTTTATGGAAACTTATAATTTCCTGAATGGTTTGCCAATCAGTTATCTTCACGTTTTCACTTATTCTGAGAGGGAAAATACAGAAGCTGCAGGAATGTCTGGCGCAGTTCCGATCCCAGAAAGAAAAAGAAGAAATAAAATGCTGAGAATACTTTCCGAAAAAAAGAAAATGGAATTCTACAGAAGTCAACTTGGGAAAACATTGCCAGTTCTTTGGGAACACGAGAACAAAAACGAATTGATGTATGGCTTCACAGAAAATTATGTGAGAGTTTCCAAACCATTCGACGCCAAATCTATCAATCAAATTGAAATGATTGTCTTAGATAAAATCACGGAAGAAGGGAATGTTTCTATCAAAGAAATGCAGTTTGAAGATTTTTTGGCTAAGATTTAAAAATCAGTCATTAGAATAAAAAAGGAGCAAATTCACCACTGAATTTGCTCCTTTTTTTATTGTATTTGAAAATTGAAATTAATTTTCTGTCGTTTTTCTTGCTCTGGTATTATACAGTTGGAAGTTGAAAACAAAACTTCTGTTTCTGAAGGCAGTACCATATACGGTATCATCTCTTCCGTAAGCAGCTCTGGATGGTACAATAATCACGCCTTGCATATTATATTCTGCAGAATTATCCAGATCAAAAGCAGTGAAGATTTTCAGAGCTTCCTGCAAACCTTCCATTTCGTAAAAACTTCTGGTGTAGGTGGTCTTGTTATCCGTATTATATTTGTCAAGAACAGATTGTTTTACATAGTAGTAAGCGGGATCGAAACTTGGAATCCCAGACGTCGTAACGTTATTGACAAAAGTAGTTTCGCTTGAGTAAGAAATCTTATCATTAGTTTTGGTTGATAAGTAAGTTTTACTAATCTGCATTAAACTAATCACATCTGTCGTTCCCACCACTTTTCCAGGTACTGGCTGTGCGCCGGGTCTTATAATGTAGATAACGCCGGAAGGAAGTGTTTTATAATCGTAATCAATCAGTTTCTTCTCGTTGTCATCAGTTGTTACAGTATCATCAAAAGCAGTGATTACACCTTTGCTATTAAGATAGTTTTTGGTTAAAAAATCTTTTGCGGCTGCATCGTCATAGGTTTTTTGATCTTCTATAGAGATTTCTGCCACCACTTCCTCCTCATCATTATCCTTCTTGCAACCTTGTAGCGCAACTACAGAAAGAGCTATTCCTAAAAGTATTTTCTTCATTTTTTTATTTAATGTTAAATTGCGATTAATTTTAACGAGACAAAAGTATAAAAAATTATGAGAATAGATAAATTTTTGTGGAGTGTTAGATTTTATAAGACACGAACCATTGCCGCAGAGGAAATTAAGAAGAACAGGGTTAGTATAGGAGAAAACGTGGCAAAATCATCTAAAGAAGTCAAAAATGGAGATGTCATCAAGATGAGAAAAAATCAGATTGAGTACAAAATAAAAGTAATAGACATCCCGAAAAGCAGAGTAGGAGCGAAACTGGCACCTAACTATGTTGTCGATATGACCGAAAAAGACCAATACGAAATTTTAGCGTTGAGAAAATCGTCGCAAGACTATTACAGACAGAAAGGCATCGGAAGACCTACGAAAAAAGATCGACGTGATATGGACGATTATTCTTCCAATGATTCTACAAACGATATGGAAAATGATGATTGGGACGTATTTTTCAGAAGTGACGCAGAAGAGGAGGATTAGATTTTCAAAAGTTTTCTAATTTCTTCTGAGATCATATTTTGATTTTTAGAATCCGTATCAACAGTAAAATGAGCCTGCGAATAGTAAGGATTTCTTTCGAAAAGATGCTTCGCAATAAACTCAGGAACGTCTGAGTCTTCTAATTTAGAAATCAGCGGTCTGGTATGTTTTTGTAAAAGCACACGCTCTGTCAATGTGTTTACAGAAGCTCTTAGAAAAATACTTTTGGACTTGGTATTGATTGTTTGCATATTATTGTAGTAAACTGGTGTGCCACCACCAAGGCTTAAAATAATGTCTTCATCAGAATCTAAAATTTCTTCTAAAATTCTTTTTTCCTCTTTCCGAAAGAAGATTTCTCCCCTGTTTTGGAAAATTTCTGGAATAGTTTGCTGGTGATGCTGAGAAATCTTTTGATCGAGGTCAATTAATTTAAAATTTATTTTCTGGCTCAAGTTTTTGGAAATGTGAGATTTACCACTACCCATGTATCCTAACAGAGAAATTATCATAATTTTATTTTAAACAAAGTTCGAAAAAAATTTTGAGATTTTAAAAAAAGGCCTATCTTTGCACCACTTTAAAACGAAATAGTAATATAGAATTTTAAATGTGGCCGACTCGGTAGCTCAGCTGGTAGAGCAATACACTTTTAATGTATGGGTCCTGGGTTCGAATCCCAGCCGGGTCACAAAGCAACAAAATCCGTAGTGATACGGTTTTTTTTTGCCTGCGTGGTGAAATTGGTAGACACGCCATCTTGAGGGGGTGGTTTCCTAAGGATGTGCTGGTTCGAGTCCAGTCGCAGGCACTGCAAAAATATTTTTAATTATTAATGCTCAGTTAATAGTTGGAAAGACTCGGTAGCTCAGCTGGTAGAGCAATACACTTTTAATGTATGGGTCCTGGGTTCGAATCCCAGCCGGGTCACAATTTACGAAAGTAAATTTTTTTCATATTAATATTTTGTGATTTGGTGTGAAGCTTCTTGTAAAAGAAGCTTCTTTTTTTTTGTCCAAATTTTATTTGTTAATCCAAATGTAAATTGTCTATTAGTCTTACAGTTCCTACATTGACTACTATAAAAGCTCTGTACTTTTTGTTTTCTGACAAAGATTCTGCCTCCTGCAAAGTTTCCTCATCAGAAATCATAAAATATTCCAAGTCCATTTTTTCTTGATTGAAAATGGATTCGACTTTTTTCTTAATTTCAGAGATGCTTATAGTTTTGATCCACTCATTCACTTGCTTCAAAGTTTTGTAGATCAGAGAAGAGGTTTCTTTTTCCACGTCTGAAAGTCTCATATTGCGCGAGCTCATTGCAAGTCCATTACCTTCACGATGTATTTTTACGCCGTGGATCTGGATTTTTAGATCCAGAATATCAACCAGTTTTTCGATAATTTTTAATTGCTGAAAATCTTTCTCTCCAAAATAAGCATCATCTGGCTGCACTTGCCGTAACAATTCTTCCACTACAGTTCCAACGCCATCAAAGTGGCCTGGTCTAGCTGCGCCTTCCATTTCATTTTCTATCCCGCCAAAGTGGTAATGTTTTCGCTCCATTCCATTAGGATATATATCTTTTACTTTCGGAATATAGACCGCATCAACCAATTTAGAAATTTCAAGTTTTTTGATGTCGTCTTCCACCGTTCTCGGATATTTTTCCAAATCCTCCGGATTGTTGAATTGTGTAGGGTTTACGAAAATGGAAGAAATGACAACGTCATTGTTTTTTCTGGCCTCCTCATAAAGTGAAATGTGACCTGCGTGCAAAGCGCCCATTGTTGGTGCAAAACCGATGGATTTGTTATTGTGTTTCTGCTTTAAAATATATTGAGAAAAAGAATCGTAATCGTAAAAAACCTGCATTATAGATTTGGATATTTGTAAATCAAAGATAATAGTTTTTTCAACGCATTGATAAGAAATTTAACGCCTCCAAATATGTTACCTCAAATAGAAATATTGACGAGAATTATAATAAGATGATATAGAGTGACCAATTAATCTTGCGTGTTTCTACGGAATTAACATTTTTATAACATTAACTAATTGATATTTAATGTGTTTTGGTAATAAGTATTAATATTAATGAAAATAAATGTTTTGATTTAATTTTTTGTAATTTTGCAAAATGAAGTTTTTATACTTCAACAAAAGAAAATTTTATGCCTAATCAAAAGATTTTATACGTTACTACGGAAATGTTTCCCTATCAAGAGGAGACCAATATCGGAAGCTTAGTACACAAAATGGCGCTGAAAATGCACGGCGGAGGTAACGATGTAAGGGTTTTTATGCCTAGATTCGGACAAATAAGTGAGAGGAAATTCCAGTTGCACGAAGTAATCAGACTATCTGGGATGAACATTATTATCAATGATTTGGATCAGCCATTGATTATTAAAGTGGCTTCTTTACCGGGTGAGCGTTTGCAGGTTTATTTTATAGATAATGAGGAGTATTTCAAAAGAAAACAATATTACTTTGATGATGAAGGAGCTCCTTTCGAAGATAACAATGAAAGAGCCGTTTTCTTTGCAAGAGGCGTTATAGAAACCATCAAAAAGTTGAATTGGGTTCCCGATGTGATTCATTTGAATGGCTGGATGTCTGCTTTGATTCCAATTTATTTAAAAACTTATTACAAAGACGATACATATTTTAAAGATACCAAGATTGTTCTTTCCGTTTATAATGAGGAGGATCTTCCTTTGAATGAAAATACCAAAGAAATTTTGGAGTTTGATAATATTTCTGAATTACAGTCGTTAGATAAACCTAGCTTTCTGAATTTTGTTAATACCAGTATGGATTATGTAGATGTGATTGTAAAAGGAAATGAGTTCTTGGATGAAAAACTAGAAGAGGCCTATGGGAAATCTAACGCGGAGAAATCAGACTATCTGAATGCAGATTCTATAGCTCAGGTTTATTAATTAATATTGTTTATAATATAATGATAAAAATAAAAACGTTAATAAAATTACTTCCATTATTATTGATGGGAGTATTTGTATTTAATTCATGTGAAGGAGAATTGGATGACTTAGGTTCTCAGTTGGTTGATGGTGCGGATGGTTTTGATAAAGCATATAGTATTATTGCTTATAATATTACGAATAACGATGTTATCCAATCGGATGCTTCTAAACTAGATAGTGTACGAATTGGAAATATTAGTGAATCTGTTTTTGGAGATCAAAAGATTTCTTATCTGACTCAGGTAAGACTTAATACCTATAATCCTGACTTTGGAAAGAATCCTGTTATAGATTCAGTTGTATTGTCTTTAAAGCCAAGATATGCTACTGCTACAGATTCTGTTAAAACAAGCACTAATGAAGATTATATCTATCCAGATGGCGCTGTAGCTGCTAAAAAAGTGGTAACAACGTATCCTGTTAGTAAATATGGAAGAAGTAAAAATGGAAAGGATACGCTTAAGGTGAATATTATGGTAAAAGAAGTGACTGATTTTATGGGAGGACCTTCGGATTCATTATCTTCTAATAAAGTGTTTGCTACTGGCGCTGTGATAGGCACAAAGATGTTTAAGGGAACAGTTAATTCCGTTGTTGTAACTAAGGATTCTGATGCTTCTGAGCTACTTAAACGCGATGTTTCTCTTAGAATACCTTTGGATAAACCATTCTTTCAAGATAAAATCATCGCTAAACAGGGTAATCAGGTTTTGAAAGACGCAGCTTCTTTCATAAGATATTTCAAAGGAATCAGTATTTCTGTTGATGAGCCAAACGGTTACCTATTCTCAATGGCTCCGAATGACGCAGCAATCACAATTTATTACAAAAATGATGTGACTGCAACCGATGGAACTGTCACAAAAACTAAAGCAGAAGTAGCATTGAGTTTAGGCTCTTCCAATGCACACTTCAGTAATATTGTTTATAATAGATCTTCTGATTATATTTCTGGAACAAGTGGTGCAACTAACGTTAAAGAATTGGATAAATCCGAAACACCACAGTTTCCTGTTAATGCAGCACCGAAACTTTATTTACAGGGAATGGGCGGCAGTAGTGTTGGATTAAGAATTCCAGCCACAACGATTTTAGCGCTTAAAAAATTATACAAAGAAAATAAAGTAGGAATTGTTTCTGCAAAAATTCGTTTGTTTAATGACGATACTACGTGGAAAAGCAACTTATTGAAGCCAAGTAGTTTGACCGTTCGCCAAAATAATGAAACAGGATTTCTACCAGATATGACAGTTCTGTCCAGTGCGGGATATTCATTAGTCAAAACATCTAATCTTTCTACCACTGATGCTTCGTACGACATAGGAATTACAGAATCATTGAATAGAATCATTAAAGATGATACGTATGATGCAAGTAAAGGTAAAGATTTCATTATCAATATTGGAAGTTATTTGCTTAATTCCGCAACAGGTCTTCTACTAGGTCAGACCTATAATGACAGAGCTTATAATCCTTATCGTATCGTTCTAAAAGGAACTACAGATGCAAACTCTGCAGGACAAGAAATATTAAATAGTTCTAAGGCTGCTCAGCTTAGAATAATATATACTAAAAAATAAAACATAAACTATGTGTGGAATTGTTGGTTATACAGGTTTTAGAGATGCCTATGATATTGTAATTAATGGATTACGACGCTTGGAGTATCGTGGTTATGACAGTGCGGGAATCATTTTGGAATCTCAAAATGGAGATTTTGAAGTAAAAAAAACAAAGGGAAAAGTTGATGATCTAGTTGCTATTTCCCAAGGGTTTAAAGAAACATCGAAACTAGGAATGGGGCACACAAGATGGGCCACGCACGGTGTTCCTAGTGATAATAACTCACACCCACACCTTTCTAATAATGGTAAAATAGCAATAGTTCATAACGGTATCATCGAAAATTATGATACAATTAAAACTATGCTTATCAATAAAGATTTCGATTTCAAATCTGAAACTGATACGGAGGTTCTAGTCAATCTTATTCAATATTTTATGGATAAGGAACCTACTCTAGAATTCCCGGAAGCAGTAAGATATGCTTTAAACGAAGTTTATGGTGCTTATGCAGTTTCTGTTATGCACGATGACTTTCCAGGAGTGCTTGTTGTAGCAAGATTGGGTTCTCCATTAGCAGTAGGGATTGGAGATAACGAATATTTTGTTGCTTCTGATGCTTCTCCTTTTGTAGAATTCACGAAAGAGGCTGTGTATCTGGAAGAAGGTCATATGGCAACGATCTCTTTAGAATCTGGAATCGATATCAGAACAATCACTGAAAACGCAAAGATAGAGCCTGCAATTCAGGAGTTAAGACTTAATTTGGAACAGATTGAAAAAGGCGGTTATGAACATTTCATGTTGAAAGAAATTTTCGAACAGCCAAAATCTATTTTGGATACGATGAGAGGTCGTTTGTTGGTTGATGAAGGCATTATCAAAATGGCTGGTATCTGGGATCACTTAGATCGTTTGACTAATGCCGAAAGAATTATAATTATTGCCTGTGGAACCTCTTGGCACGCAGGATTGATTGGTGAATACCTGATTGAAGAATTCGCGAGAGTACCTGTAGAAGTAGAATATGCTTCTGAGTTTAGATATAGAAATCCCATCATCAGTTCAAAAGATGTTGTAATTGCTATTTCGCAATCTGGTGAAACTGCTGATACAATGGCAGCTATCAAGCTAGCTAAAGAAAAAGGTGCTTTCGTTTTCGGAATTTGTAATGTGGTAGATTCTTCTATTGCCCGCTATACAGATGCTGGAGCTTACACTCACGCAGGACCAGAGATTGGCGTGGCCTCAACAAAAGCATTCACTGCACAATTAACTATATTGTCATTAATAGCAATTAAGTTAGGAAATCACAATGGAAATCTAGGAAAGGCAGATTTTATGAGATTGATTACAGAATTGGATGCAATTCCTAAAAAAGTGGAGGATGTCCTTAATTCTGTGGATGAAAATGTTAAACATATTGCGTCTAAATTTGTTGATGCGACTAATTTCTTGTACCTAGGGAGAGGTTACAATTTCCCTGCTGCATTAGAAGGTGCTCTTAAATTAAAGGAAATTTCTTACATACACGCAGAAGGTTATCCAGCTGCAGAGATGAAACATGGCCCAATTGCCTTGATTGATGAAAATATGCCAATCGTTATCATAGCGCCTAAAGTTGGACATTATGATAAGATTGTTAGTAATGTACAGGAGATCAAAGCTAGAAAAGGTAAAGTCATTGCGATTGTAAATAAAGGTGATACCCAAGTTTCCTCAATGGCAGATTTTATTATTGAGATTCCAGAGACATCAGAATGTTTCTCCCCAATACTAGCGTCAATTCCTCTCCAGCTATTATCATACTATATTGCTGTAGCTAGGGGAGCAAATGTTGATCAACCGAGAAATCTTGCAAAGTCAGTTACTGTAGAATAATTTTGTGGTTTGTGAAATATTCTTTAACAAATTACGTTTTCAATTAAAATTGATAATTATTCATAAAAAAAATTATATATTTACCGCTTAATTTCTTCAAAATAGGATGAAAAGGATATTATTTATATTATTGTCAACTTCTGTTATTATATCTTGCTCCAAAGGGGGTGGGAAAGGTATAACTGGAAACCCCGGAATCAAAGGTGAGCTTGTTCCGAGAGGATCGTCAAAATCATTTGTAGCCGAAAGGCCTTATGGAATGGTTGCAATCCCTGGTGGATCTTTCGTAATGGGTATGGCAGATCAGGATTTTGCCAGCACACCAGAAAAAGCAATGCCAAAAACAGTAACTGTTAACTCATTTTTTATGGATGAGACAGAGGTTACAAATGCAGAATATCGTGTTTTTATCAATGCTGTGAGAGATTCAATTGCCAGAGGTTTGCTAGCAGAGGCTGCTGGTGAAGGCGGCGGCGGTGAAGAAGGCGGAAACGGAGGTTCTATCGCAGATTATGCTTATGCTTCCAAGAAAACTGGTGATGAGGCAAGTCCTTATCAAAAGTTTTTAGAATCTCAGGGTGGGAGAGATGGTTACGATGAATCTAAGAAATTGGATAAAAAAGTGCCATTGACCTATAATACATCAGCTTATCCTGATGAAAAATATGCAGAGGTTTTAGAATCTATGTATTTACCAGCTGAGAAAAGAATTAATAATGAAAGAATTATTGACTGGGACAAAGTTAAATACAGCTACCAATGGGAAGACATTGCCAGCGCAGTAAAAGATAAAGAAAGAGGTTCAAAATATCTGAAAAAAGAAAGCATCAGAGTTTATCCAGATACAACGGTTTGGGTTAGGGATTTTAACTATGCTTACAATGAGCCATTGTTTGATCAATATTTCTGGCACAATGCTTACAAAGAATATCCTGTGGTAGGTGTGACTTGGGATCAGGCGAGAGCTTATTGTGATTTCAAAACTAAAATAAAAACAGATTATAATAATAGTCTTAAAAAGAAAAAGCAAAAATCAATGAGATTCCGTCTACCAACAGAGTCTGAATGGGAGTATGCTGCAAAAGGCGGTATTCAAAACGCAACTTATCCTTGGGGTGGCCCTTATTTACAAGATGACAGGGGTTGCTACCTTGCAAACTTTAAACCTAAAAGAGGTAATTATATAGAGGATGAGAAAAAGGGTACTTATACTTATACAGGTCCTGTAAAGAAATTCCCAAAAAATGGTTACGGTCTTTACGATATGGCTGGAAATGCTGCAGAATGGACAGAGTCGCCATACAACAACTCATCTTATGAATTTTCATCTACCTTAAATCCAAATCTTTCTAATGAAGGTTACAGAGAAGCTAAAAAAACAGTAAGAGGTGGTTCTTGGAAAGACGCAGGTTACCTGTTGATGACTGGATACAGAGATTGGGAGAGAAAAGATTCTGCAAGAAGTTATATCGGATTCAGAACTATTCAAGACATTCCATCTGGTGCAGGTAGATTCTCCAGAAAAACAAGATAAATTTCACAATAAACTAACTATTTACTAACTAACTAAAAATTGAAAAAATGTTTAAAACTAAAGAATCAATAACTAACTTTGTTTATTCGTTTGGTGCAGCTATCGTAATCTTGGGTGCTTTATTCAAAATGACGCACTGGCATTTAGGTCCTATTACAGGTAACGTAGCGCTTGCCGCAGGTTTGATTACTGAAGCTGTAATTTTCTTATTCTTTGCATTCGATCCACCAGCAAAGGAGGAGCACTATGCCTGGGAAAATGTTTATCCGGAATTATTGGACGAGTCTGCTGAAAGACAACCAAAAAAGGTTGTTGCTAAAGTGGAAAATAAAGAATTAGAAGTTTCATTATCTGATAAGCTTGACAAAATGTTAGCTGATGCTAAATTGGACGTTAACTTGTTTGAAAGATTAAGAGGTGGAATTGATAAATTTTCTTCTTCTGTAGATCAAATCAACCAAACTGTAGATGTTTCTGCCTCTACACATAAATATAACGAGCAATTGAATCTTGCGGCTTCTCACCTAGAGAGCATGAACGCTTTATATGCTTTACAACTTGAGCAAGGACAAAAACAGTCTGAATTCAGTAAAAAATATGTAGAAGATATTCAGAAATCTGCAGCACAATCAGAAAAATTCAACGACGAATTACAAGGTTTAACTACTAATCTTAACAGCCTTAACAGAGTTTATGGTGGTATGCTTAGTGCAATGAAGTCTTAATCACTATCATTTTAATTATTATTTAACAACATCTAAATTACTCTATTAAAATGGCAGGAGGTAAACAGACACCACGTCAGAAGATGATTAACCTGATGTACTTGGTTTTCATTGCTATGCTTGCGATGACAATTGATCAGCAAATCATCAGATCTTATAAAGATACAAATCAGTCACTGACTGATACCAGATTAACAGTTGAAGAAAGAAACGATAAAATCTTTAAGAAGACGCTTGAGGCTAAAGCAGTTTCTTCTCCAGAATCTTATGCTCCATTGTTAGGACAATACAACAGTTTAGAAGCAAAGACCAATGATTTAGTGGGTTTTATTGAAGGGCTTAAGAATAAAATGAGTCTTGAAGCTGAATATGATTCTAAATTACCAATCGAAGAGAGTTTAACTGCTCTCAATAATACAGAACCAGCTACTCAAACTTTTTTCAAAGATGGTGACGAAAAAACACCATCCAAAAATTCTCAAGATTTAAAAACTAAAGTTGACGATTTAAGAAATTATATTGTGTCAACTTTTGGATCAAGTCAACAGCTAAAAGCTGTCGCTGAAAGAGCTCAGAAAACATTAATTGTTGATTTCCCTAAGGATGACAAAAGGAGTACACAAGGTTGGATTCAATATAAGTTTTACAATCAGCCTTTGGTAGCTGCTCTTTCAAACTTAGAAATTATTCAATCGGAAGCGAGAAACTTACAGTCTGATGCTCTGACTTCTATGTTGCAAGAAAAAGTGGATGCTGATATTAAATTCGATGCTTATGAAGCTTTAGTTTCAGGACCTAGTTCAGTTATGAAAGGTGAGCCTGCGCAAATTAAAGTTGCGATTGGTACTTTTGCAAGTTCTGTACCTGGTTTGGCTATTAGCGGAGCAAAGATTGTTAACGGTCAAGGTATCATTACGCCTGCGACTGGTACTCCAGGAGAGCAGAAATTTCAAGGTACTATTACATTTAATGATAAAAATGGTAAGCCACATTCACTACCATATTCTCACACTTTGAGTGTTGTTTCAGGACAAGAAGCTCTTAAAGAGCAAAGTGGCGCAATCTTAGCTGCAGATAAAATGAACGTTCTTTACAGAGGATTGGCTAATCCAATTTCTGGGTCTATCTTAGGAGCAGATCTGAACGCAACAACTTTGTCAGCATCAGGAGGTTCTGTTAGTGGTGGTAAAGGAAAATGGAGTGTAACACCTAGTGGTGGAAATGAAGTAACACTTACAATTGCTGGAAAAGCACCTAGTGGAAAAACTATTTCTCAGGCATTTAAGTTTAGAGTTAAAAATATTCCACCTCCAAGAGGAGAGATCAGAGGTAAAGGTTATGACGTGATGCCGGCTAATATGATTTCAAAACAAACTTTAACAGCTACGCTTAAAGATTTTGATTTCCCAGTTTCGTTCAATGTTGTAAGTTTCAAAGTGAAAGTTCCAGGGAAAGCAGTAATGTCTGTGAATGGAAACTCTCTAGCACCAGTGGAGCCTTTAACAAAAGGTCTTAGATCTGGAGATAACATAGCAATCTTTGATGTTCAGGCAACTGCACAAGGATTAAGTGGTGTAGTACTTCCTAATATTAGTGGAGTTGTTATTAGTGCACTATAAAAAATAACTAACAGTTTTATCTGATTGATTTTATATTTCAATACTTATTATGAAAAAGATTATATATAGTTTAATTTGTCTTTCCTCAACAATGGTTTTTGGACAAAGCATTCTTAATGCTAACTCTCCTCAGACGTTCAGAGAAGATCGTGAGGTGAAGAAAGATAGTATTACAACTCTCAAATACGGATTTATCGAAGATAAAGATGTCTTGAGAAGTATGGTTGTATGGGAGATTATTGATATGAATGATAAAATCAATCAGCCATTTTATCACAATTCTGATGGTTTGGTTTCTCAAAATAAATCGCTCTATCAGGTTCTCTTAGATGCCGTTAATTCTGGTAAAATTAAAGAGGTCTATAATGGTGATGATTTTACAAGCAGACTAACTCCTGAAAGTATTGCCGCCGCAACATCTGTTCCAATGGTGGATAATTATTTCACTGAAATAATGAACGCCAACAAGATAGATAATGCCGAAGCTGAGAGACTTAAAAAATATTTCACGTCAGTTAAAGGAACAGGAAACAAGCAGGTTGATGGTATGTTTATGAAATATTCTACTAGATTAGCAGATGTCCTTGAGTTTAACGGTTCTGCTCAACCAGCAGCAACAGAAGAAACTGTAACTACTGGTAAAGGTAAAAAGAAGAAAACAGTTAAAAAAACTTCTAAAGCACCTGTTATTGAGCCGGGAACAATGCTTGTTAATTTAGATGGTTCTTGGTTTAAAGTTAAGAAAAGTGATATCGAGGCTAACGTTGGTTTTTCTGAAACCAAAAGTGAAAAAGTGAAAGCGTTAAAGTTGATGGGGATGTGGTATGTTGATAAAAGAGATACTCAGTTAAGATATAGAATATTGGGTATCGCTGCTATGGGAGAAGATCCGAATGCCGCAATCTTAAAGGCAGAAAGAGCTCAGCAAATGCAGGAATCCGGTGCTCCAGTAGATCCTTCTATTCTAAATGAATCAGGAGATTTGATTGACTTGTTCTGGATATATTACCCAGACGCAAGACAGGTTTTGACGAGCAACTTTATATTCAATGCCAAGAATTCTACATCAGATATTACTTTTGATGATGTTCTTAATCTAAGAAGGTTTTCCTCAGTAATCTACAAAACAGATAATGGTCTTGGTAGAGGAGGAAGCGGGATTATTGATGAGTATGTACCGAATGATGCAGAAGGCCAATTAGAAGAAAGTGATAGAATCAAAGCACAGATTCTTCAAATGGAAAACGATTTGTGGAATTACTAATATTTCTCATATTCAAAACAAAAAAACCTGAGTATCTTTACTCAGGTTTTTTATTTTATGATAAGTGTAGATTATATTATTGTCGGAGGTGGTTTTGCAGGTGTTTTTTTTGCACACCAGCTGCTGAAAAATAATAAGTCATTTAGATTATTTTGTAGTAATAGAGATTCTGCATCTCATATTTCTGCGGGTGTTTGTAATCCTGTTATTTTAAAAAGATTTACTTCTTTTTGGAAGTCTGATGAGCAGATGGAATTTCTTCTAACCTTCTTTTCAGAAATTGAAGAATATACTTCCAAAAATTATTTAATTAATGAACCGGTTGTCCGTATTTTTCACAATGAATCCGAGAAAATCCAATGGGCTAAAAATTCGGATAAAGAAAGTTTAAGTCCTTACTTAAATAATAATTTTATCAGATTAAATTCTGTAGAAAATGATTTCGAAAGTGGAATTGTTGATAGATCGTGTCGTCTTGATGTCCAAAATTTCTTTAATGACTTCTTCAATTATCTAGATAAAAAAGGTTATTTGATTGATGAAGATTTCGATTATGAACTGTTAGATACAGCAAATTCGCATTATAAAAACTGTCAATTTGACAAGATTATTTTTTGTGAAGGTGTGGGCATCAGCGTTAATCCATATTTCCAAAATATTCCCGTTCTCCCAAATAAAGGTCATTGCTTAGAAGTTAAAATTGATAAAACAATCGACCCATACGTTATCAAGAAAAAGCATTTTCTGTTTTCCCTTGCAGATAGCAGGTTCTACTACGGCGGAACTTATGACCGCTTTGATAAAACTAAAGAAGTTAATCAAGTCTCTGTAGAGGAACTGACTAATGGTCTCAAAGAATTCTATAAAAGTGATTTTACGATTAGTAAGATCAAAACAGCATTTCGTGCCACTGTAAATGACAGAAAACCAATATTAGGGACCCATCCGGATTTTCAAAATCTCCACATATTTAACGGGCTTGGTGCAAGAGGTGTTTTGAATGGAACTTTTTTCTCAAAAATAATGTATGACTTTCTGGAGAATGATGTAAAAATTGAGTCAGATATTGATGTACGAAGATTTTACTAGTTATTTTTCACGTTTTAAATTATACTAATTTGGTCAGATATACGTGAATTGCTACATTTGTAACTTGTAAGTATATCGATATGGATGAGGATTTAAAATTAAATTTTGATAGTTTAATAAAAAGTAATTTGCAGGATTTTTCGAATCAAGAAATTCTCCAAAAATTAATATCACGATTTCCCGGCAAAGTTTGCTTCTCAACAAGTTTTAGTTTCGAAGATCAGGTCATTACAGATTTGGTTAAGGATTTGCCAATCAAAATTTTCACATTAGATACAGGCAGACTATTCGAAGAAACTTACAACACCTGGACTTTGACAAGGTCAAAGTACAAGATCAATATCAAAGCTTTTTATCCGGATCCGGCAGAATTAGAGCCATTTATTCAGGAAAATGGACCGGATTCTTTTTACAGGTCTATGGAGAACAGAAAAACTTGTTGTGATATTAGAAAAGTTCATCCGTTGAAAAGAGCTTTGAAAGACAACAAGATCTGGATTACAGGGTTAAGGGCAGAACATTCCGTTGCGAGAGAAAATCTTTCGCAATTTGAATGGGACGAGTCCAACCAAATCATCAAGTACCATCCAATCCTTTTTTGGACAACGGAACAGGTGAGAGATTACATCAAGAAAAATCAAATTCCCTATAATATTTTGCACGACAAAGGTTTCGTCAGCATCGGCTGTGCACCTTGTACAAGAGCCATTCAGCCAGGAGAAGATTTTCGTGCAGGTCGCTGGTGGTGGGAAGATGCCAGTAAAAAAGAATGTGGTCTGCACGTTCACAAATAACAATTAATTAAGATTAAAATGTCAAAATATCATTTGGATTACCTCGAGCAGTTAGAATCCGAAGCCATCCATATTTTCCGAGAAGTCGCTGGTCAGTTCGAACGTCCGGCCTTGCTTTTCAGTGGCGGAAAAGACAGCATCACGCTGGTACATCTCGCGCTGAAAGCTTTTCGTCCTGGGAAATTCCCGTTTCCATTGGTTCATATCGATACAGGTCATAATTTTCCAGAGGTTCTGGAATTTCGTGACCAATTAGCTGAGCAAATTGGCGAAAAACTGATCGTAAGAAAAGTAGAAGATACCATCAAAGAGAAAGGTTTGAGAGAACCAAAAGGAAAACTGCCGAGCAGAAACGCTTTGCAGACTTTTACATTGTTGGATACGGTAGAAGAATTTGAATTCGATTGTTGCATCGGTGGCGGAAGACGCGATGAGGAAAAAGCCAGAGCCAAAGAAAGAATTTTTTCTGTTCGTGATGATTTTGGTCAGTGGGACCCGAAACTTCAGCGTCCCGAACTTTGGAATACCTATAACGGAAAAATCCACAAAGGCGAGCAGGTTAGAGCTTTCCCAATCAGCAATTGGACGGAGTTGGACGTTTGGAATTATATATTGAAAGAAAATATCCAATTACCTTCAATCTACTTTTCTCACGAGAGAGAAGTTTTGAATCTCGATAATCAATTCATCGCAATGAATGAGTTTGTCAATCTTGATGAAAATGATGTCGTTACTAAAGAAAAAGTCCGCTATAGAACGGTTGGAGATATGACTTGCACCGCAGCTGTATTATCAGAAGCGACCAATCTGGAGCAAGTCATTGCCGAAATCATCACCACCAAAACCAGCGAACGTGGCGAGACCAGGATAGACGACAGAACTTCGGAAGCCGCAATGGAAGACAGAAAAAAAGCAGGTTATTTTTAATTATTAATGATGAATTATGAATGATGAATGATGAGATTGGGAAAAGTTTCTCAAAATCATTTATCAACTATCAATTATCTATTATCAAAACTATGGACATATTAAGATTCATCACTGCAGGAAGTGTAGACGACGGAAAAAGTACACTGATAGGCAGATTATTATACGACAGTAAAAACATTCTGATAGACCAATTAGAAGCCGTTGAACGCGCCAGTAAATTCAAAAACGAGGGCGAACTTGATTTAGCTTTGTTAACAGATGGTCTGAGAGCCGAACGTGAACAAGGAATTACAATTGACGTTGCTTACAAATATTTCTCCACACCGAAACGTAAATTCATCATTGCAGATGCACCTGGACACGTACAGTACACCCGAAATATGATTACAGGAGCCAGCAATTCGGATTTGATTATTATCCTGATTGACGCCAGAAACGGAATCATCGAACAAACCAAAAGACATTCGATTATTGCATCATTACTCAATATTCCGAATGTTGTAGTGGCGATTAACAAGCTGGATTTGGTTGATTATTCAGAAGAAATTTTCAATCAAATCAAAGCAGATTATTCCAAAATAGCAGAGCAATTGTCTTTGAACAATGTCGTTTACATTCCAATCTCAGCATTAGACGGCGACAATATTGTTGATAAATCCGAAAACCTTAATTGGTATGAAGGAAAAACTTTACTCGATTATCTGGAATCTGTAGAATTAGAAAATACCATCAATTTGGATAAAGCTAGATTTCCTGTTCAGTACGTGATTCGTCCTCAGACGGATGACCTGCACGATTACCGTGGTTATGCCGGAAAAATCACCAGCGGGATTTACAAAGTTGGAGATTCGGTAACGGTTTTACCTTCAGGAACAGAAAGTAAGATTTCTGCGATTGAAATCAATCAGCAAAATGTGGAAGAAGCTTTTGCGCCTCAAAGTGTGGTTTTGCATTTGGAGAATGATGTCGATATCAGCCGTGGCGATTTGATTGTAAAATCTGAAGACCTGCCAAAAGTAGAGCAGGAATTGGAAGTTTTGGTCTGCTGGATGGGTGACAAACCTTTGAAATCTGGTGCAAAATATTTGATTCAAAATAATACCACACAAGTCAAAGCGGTTATCAAAGAAATTGAATACAAACTGGATGTCAATACTTTGGAAAAGCAAGAAGTGGAACAGGTCTCCCTCAATGAAATTGTAAAATTAAAACTGAAAACCGCAAAACCTTTGGCTTATGATTCGTATAAAGATTTGGCGTCCAATGGTGGCATTATCTTTATCGATGAATCTAGTTTAGTAACGGTGGGCGCAGGTTTGATTCAGTAATTATAGCATTTCTTGGTAATTGTTATCCTGAGCTTCTCGAAGGCTTCTCGAAGTCTGTTTAAAAAATTAAAAATTTGACATCAAAAATTTCACTTCCGGTTTTCATCAACGCATCGACTAACAGAATCCTGATTGTCGGTGGTGGAAAGTTGGCCTCGGAACAGCTCAATGATTTGATGCAGAATATTCCGGATGGGAATATCAGCGTTCTTGCCAAAAGACTTTCTGATGATATTAAAAACCTGTTGTTGGAAAATACATCGGTCAAGATTATCAATGAAGATTTTGATGATTCTTACTTAGAGATTGCAGATTTATTCATTGTGGCGACAGAAGATTCTGCTCAGGACCAATTGATAATTAGTAAAATCAAGGAAAGAAAAAACTTATATTTTGCTCCAAGTCTTCCCTCGGAAAATGATTTTTTCTACCGTGGAAATAACAATTCACAAGAGAGGAAATCTCTTTCCATTATTAATGGAGAAAAGAAATGGCGGAGAATTGCAACGATTTTCTTTTTGGCTTTTGTTCTTTTATTAATAGGAAATATTCTATCATTTTATATCGGATTCAAGGATTTGCAAGTCGCTTATCAATATCTGAATCATAATACGGACGAGCGGTTTTTCTGGTTATTCTTGGTAGGGTTTTTAGCTCAGTTGATTGATGGAGCCTTGGGAATGGGTTATGGCGTAACTTGCACAGCAGCGCTTTTGTATATCGGGATTCCTTTGCCTGCAATCAGCAGCAGTATTCACACAGCCGAGATGTTTTCGAGTGGCGCTTCCGGATTTAGCCATTACAAATTCGGCAATATCAATAAGAAATTATTCAAAAATATTTTGATTCCGGGTGTTATCGGAGCTGTTTTAGGAGCATTATTGTTAGCTTATTTCGGAGAGAAATATGCTGGGATTATCAAACCGATTTTGGCAACTTACACATTCATTCTTGGAATAAGAATTTTGTTCAATGCATTCAAGAAAAATAAGAAACGTAAAAAGACCAGAAGAGTTGGTTGGCTTGCTGGAGCAGGAGGCTTCCTCGATTCCTTTGGTGGCGGTGGTTGGGGACCATTGGTTACTTCAACTTTAATCTCCAAAGGAAAAACACCTCGATACATCATTGGAACAGTGAGTTTGACTGAGTTTTTCGTCACTTTTGCCAGTGCATTGACATTCTTTTCAGTTATCGGAATCAGTCATTGGCAATTGATTACTGCTTTGATTTTAGGTGGCGTTCTTGCTGCGCCAATCGCCGCAAGATTAGCAGGAAAATTACCCTTAAAGATAATGTTTATCGGTGTTGGTTCAATGGTAATTATCTGGAGCCTGAATGTTTTATTGAAAGCTCTACATCTTATCTGATTCTTTAGATAAATGTCAAAACCAAAGCGATTACCAATCCAATCGCTGTGAAAACCATTCCACGTTTGAAAGCTTTGGTCTTAGGATTAAACATCCAGAAACTAGAAATTACGAAGAAAAATAAGGAAATTCCGAAAAATGTATTCAGCGGAGAAAGTGTGTCTTTGGATTGAGCTTTGTGAAGTTTCGTCATTTTGTCTAAAACGAATGGTAATTCTTTTTTAGAATATTTTGCTTCACCAGTTTTCATGTTGTAAGTCCCTTGTTTGAAAAACATTACATCGCCTTCTGTTTTCTCCACTTCAAAACCTTTGATCTTGATTTCCTTTCCCAGTTTCTTCTCATCCAAATTAGCCTCGAATTTCTTCTCATAACTTTTTTCTTTTTTAAGAAAATCTGTATCTCTGTAAACCAGCAAAACGCCACTAATTGCATAAACAGCCATTATTCCAGCCAAAAAATAGCCCAAATATCGGTGCGTGATTCTCATAAACGTTTTGGTATCCTTGATTTTATCCATTGTTGTTTTTGTTTTTTAATTTGAAAAGTGGAGACAAATGTATGACTCCACTTTCATTTTTAGAAATTTGATTTGATAATTTATTAAAGTTTGTACGTCAAAGTCACGTAAACATTTCTTGGCATAATCGGGTTCACGGAATAGTTCTCATGAACGGTGTAATTATGAGTGTTAAAAAGATTTCCAATCTTACCCTGAATCAAGAACTTTTTATAATCATATCCTACAGAAAGATCGAAGATGTTGTAATCTTTTAGTTTAAATATTCTCGAAACACCGTTTCTTGCTTCTAAGCTTGTGTTTGCGCCGGTTTTCGTATCATTCCAGCCAGCAAGTCGGTCTCCAATGAAATAATATGTTCCGCCAAGTCTAAGACCTTTCACCCATTTATCGAATGTATAGAACACGGAACCGTTCACCGTTGTAGCCGGCGTTCTCACCACCCTTTGTTTTTCGACATAGCCAAAAATCTCTGGTGTATCTTTATAAACCGCGTGATTGTAGGCAAATCCGGCGATGATGGAGATATTTTTCGTTGGATTTCCCGTGATATCGGCTTCAACACCCCTGCTTAATAGTTTTCCTGCGAATTCTTTGATATTAGTGTCACTATTTGCAGTTCCATCTAATTTGAATTGAGCTTGCTGATAGAAATTTTTATTTAGGATTTGATAAGCTGAAACGTTGAATGCCACCGCATTGTTCAAAACATTTTTCTTAATTCCGACTTCAAATTGATCGATGATACTTGGCTTCAGACCTGTATCGGTATTCACATCACGGCCTGTGTTTGGAGAGAATGAATTGGTGTAGGTGGCGAAAACCGATATATTGTCATTCGGCATATAGACCAATCCCGCTTTTGGTGAGATAGCTCTGTCTGAAGTGGCTGAGTTAGGCGTTTCAGACTTGGTGTTTTTATAAAAATCAGTAACCAAAGTCGGCATATTTTCAAGATATGAATATCTCAGTCCGGCAATGACTTTCAGTTCTTTTGTAAGGCTGATGAAATCCTGAGCGTAGATTCCGATTCTTCTGGTTGGGATCCTTGTCTTATCGTATTTTATAGCAGATGGTTGCGTTCCGCCATTCCAGGAATTTGGATCGTCTAAATAAACAAAACCATTAGAATTACCGTTGGTTCCAAATAAATAAGATGTTCCAAAAATATCAAATGGCAATACATTCGGATTAGTTGTTGCCTTTGGTCTGTTGGGATCATAAAATCTATAAGCATCAGAAGTTAGATAATCCGCATCAGCTCCAATTAAAATTTTATGGTTTATTTTCCCGGTGAAAAATTCACCATTGATATTCACTTGTGCACTGGTATAGTTTTGCTCATTATAAGTTTTATTAAGATTTCTTGTCCATCTGTAACGATTATTGTTTTGAGTCCAAGCCGTACGTTCTGTAGAGAAATAATCTCTCGTGTAGTTCTGATAAGCAATTACAGCATTTAAAGTCCATTTTTCGTTGAACTGATGATTCACAATAATATCTGTAGAAGCTTGTTTCACATTTTGATACTGCCAATCTGCACCAAAAAAAGTATTGATGGGCGAAATGGTGTTCAAAACATAACTTTTGTCCGGATTTTCAAAGGTTCCCAGTCCGAAATCTGGCGTAAAATTATTCTGAAGATAATCTGCCTCTACAATAATCTGAGTTTTAGAACCAATGTTGAAAGCAAAAGATGGATTGAAATAATATTTTTCGGAACTTACCACATCGCGGAAACTGTTGGCTTTTTCATAAGTACCATTCACGCGGAAAGCTATTTTTTCCGTCAATGGTCCATAGATGTCCACCGTTGGTTTGTAAGTATCCCAGCTTCCTGCGGAGAAACCAATCATTCCGCCAGATTTGAAAATTGGTTTTTTTGTAATCATATTGATAATCCCGCCAGCCGCAACATTACCGTATAACAAAGCGTTTGCACCCTTGGCAACTTCTACGCGTTCCAATCCGGAAACTTCAGGATTCACACCACTATTGATTCTTGCACCATTTTTATATAGATTCTCAGATCCAAAAGTAAAACCTCTTCCTCCGAAACTGGCCTGAGAATTTCCTCTTGAAGAAGTAACATACAAGCCATTGACATTCTGAATAACTTCCGACAATTGGCGGATTTGCTGTTGCTCAATAATCTCGTGAGTTACAATGGAAATCGGTTGAGGATTTTCCATCGTTGTTAGATTTGATTTTGAAGTAGGTGTTTTAGCCTTGTTTGGATTGCCCGTTTTGTGCAAAGCTACATCTTCAATTTGTTGAATCCTGATGGTGTCTTTATCATTTTGTCCGCCTTTCTGAGAATACGCAGAAAGTGAAATGAAAATTAGACTTGCGGAAATAATCGACTTATTCATAGCTTATTTAGACTTATTAAAAACAGTGCAAATGTATAAGAAATGTTAATATTTGCAAAAATTATTTTAATTAATTCTAAATAAGCATATTTGTTAAAGTCTAATCAGTTGATTAGCATTATTTTAATATCGTATGATATTTGTCAATTATTCCTGAAGTTCCAGCCATCGCATCTCAAATTCTTCCAATTGGTTTGAAAGTTGTTCCAATTCAGATGATAATTTTGATATTTTGTCATAATCTGTCTCGTTGTTGAGTTGATCCAGAATCTCAGCTCTTTTTTCTTCCAACTTAGGCATTTCTTTCTCGATAGTTTCCAACTCACGTTGCTCTTTAAAAGATAATTTCTTTTTGGTTGGTTGAGTGGTAGCAATCACAGGCGTTTCTATTTCTTTCGGAGTTTCAACCTTTTCGATTTTCGGAGTTTCAGGTTTTGAATTTTTATCTTCTGATTTCTGATGTTCTCTATATTCAGAAAAATTACCAACAAATTCTTTGATTTTTCCTTCTCCTTCGAAAGCTAAAACGTGATCCACAATTCTGTCCATAAAATATCGGTCGTGCGAAACGATAATTAAACTGCCCTGGAAATTCTGTAAAAAGTTTTCCAAAACCGTCAAAGTTGGCAAATCCAAATCATTAGTAGGCTCATCAAAAATCAGGAAATTTGGGTTTTGATATAGTATATACATCAAGTGCAGACGACGTTTTTCTCCACCAGACAATTTTGAAATTGGCGAATATTGAGTCTGGTCATCAAACAAGAATAATCTCAAAAACTGAGAAGCCGAGATTGTTTTTCCGTTGGCTAAAGGGAAGTTTTCTCCAATTTCTTTGATGAAATCAATAACTCTTTCGTCTTCTTTATACTGTAAACCTTTCTGAGCAAAATACCCGAACTTAATCGTTTCTCCAGTTTCTATTTCCCCAGAATCTTTAGACTCAAAACCTTGAATAATATTGAGTAAAGTGGACTTTCCTGCACCATTCTTCCCAACGATTCCAACTTTTTCTCCCCTCTGGAATTGATAAGAAAAATCTTTGAAAAGGACTTTTTCACCAAAACTTTTGTTGATGTCTTTCAATTCAAGAATTTTATTCCCCAATCTTTTCATTTCAAAATCCAATTCCAATGCCTGTTTTCGGGTATCGGTTTTTGCTACTTTTTCGGTTTCATAAAAATCATCTTGTCTGGATTTGGACTTTGTAGTTCTCGCTTTTGGCTGACGGCGCATCCATTCCAATTCCTTTCTGTAAAGATTTTGTGCCTTATCTATCGTAGAGTTCAGATTGTCCTCACGAATCATTTTGTTCTCAAGATAAGTCGCGTAACTTCCGTTGTGGAGGTAGAGATTTCCATCTTCCATCTCCCAGATTTTGTCGCAAACCGCATCCAAAAAGTAACGGTCGTGCGTTACCAGAAGCAAGGTGATTTTGGCTTTACTCAGATAATTTTCCAGCCATTCTACCATTTCCACATCCAGGTGGTTGGTTGGTTCATCCATAATCAGAAGAGTATGGCGATGTTCAGCTCTGGTTTCTGTTAAAAGTTTTGCCAAAGCAATTCTTTTGATTTGTCCACCGGACAGAGTTCCCATTTTCGCTTTCAAATCTGTGATTTTCAGTTGCGACAGAATCTGTTCCATCTCATTTTCCAAATCCCAGGCTTTATGAATTTCCATTTCTGCCAAAGCCGTTTCCATATCATCAGGATTGTCAGATGTTAAGGCGTGATGATACTTTTTCAGAGCCAAAATTGGTGCAGAATCCAAAGTCATCATAAATTCTTCCACAGACAATTTGGGATCAAAATCAATTTCCTGGTCAAACAAAACCACTTGAATATCTTTGTTAATCAGCGTCGTTCCGCTATCGGCAATTTCCTTTCCCATCAGGATTTTCAGGAGTGTGGATTTTCCACTTCCGTTTTTGGCAACGATAGCGATTTTATCACCTTCGTTGACGTGGAAATTGATATTTTTGAATAAGACTTTGACGCCGTAAGATTTGCTCAGATTTTCTGCAGAAACGTAATTCATTGTAATGAATGATAATGATGAATGATAAATAAACCGCAAAAATACGTTTTTGAAAACTGAAACTTGTACGCACCAAAATATTATTGAAAAATTAGCGAATTATGTGATTTAAAAAGATTAATTGGTCTAATCCTCTAAGTCGGGAAATGAAAATTGTTTGATTAAAAAGATTGATAATATTTAAGGTAAAATTGTTCAAAGTGTTATTAAAATGATGATGTCTTGATCAAATTTAACAAAATGACAAGCATATTTAACTTTTATTTGAGATGCTTCAAAAATTAATTTTCAGAAGTTTGCATTCAAATTAATTCTATGAAAAAACTAAACTTTTTTGTTGCATTCTTCGTTTGCATCATCACTCAAGCTCAATTGATTTCGGGAACTGTATTATCTAAAAATGATAATCAACCAATTCCTTATGCGAAAATCGGAATTTTGAACAGCAATTATGGCGTTCAGGCTGATGAATATGGAAAGTTCGAAATTCAATTAGATAAGGTCAGTAAAGACAAAGAGCTGATGGTTGTTGTAGGTGGTTACAAGCAGTTCAGAAGCACGGTGGAAGATTTTGTCAAAATTAATCCGCGCAACATTTATCTTTACGAAAAAGTGACCAATATCCAAGAAGTGGTTGTGACGCCGCAGAATTATAAAGAAAAAAATCTGGGTGTCAACAGCAAATCCAAATCGATGATGTTCACGCCTAATATGGAAAAAGGCAATTCTGTAGTCGAGGAAACTGCGATAGAATTCAGTTCCAATAAGCGATTGAAAATCAATAAAATTAATATGAATTTTTCAAGATTTGAAACTGCTACGCCTATCAAAGTTCGTTACACGGTCTATGATGAAAAAGATGGAAAACCGAACAATCTCATTTTGGAAAATGATATTATTGCTACGATTAGCAAAGATAGTCTGAAAGATTCTACATATTCTCTGGATGTAAGCAAAGAATCGATTTGGTTGGAAGGGAAATTCTTCGTCGGGATTCAGTTTATAGGACAATCCGACGGAAAAGTAGCTTTAAGTGGCGCATTGTTCAGATCGGGTTATTACCGTTCATTTTACGGAAATTGGGAAAAAATAGGAATCGCGGCGCCAGCTATCAATATTGATGTGAAAGTGAAAAAATAGTTTGATTTATTCTTAAATTTGATTTATCAATCACATCAGAATGAAAAAAATAATTGCTTTACTAACTCTGTCATTATCATTAATATCCTTTGCTCAAGTCTATAATTTTGGCAAAAATCCTAAAGCTGGAAAGATCCTTCATCTGAAAGACGCGGATATCTATTATGAAGTTTACGGAAAAGGCGAACCTCTGTTTTTATTGCACGGCAATGGAGGAAGCATCGATGCTTTTTCAAAAGAAATTCCCGAATTGTCCAAACATTTTCAGGTAGTTGCAATGGACACCAGAGCTCAGGGAAAAAGCACGGATGACTCTACTGAACCTTTGACTTACAGAAAATTTGCTGATGATGTGAAAGCTCTAGCTGATGAATTGAAATTTAAAAAAATCAATATTCTGGGTTGGAGCGATGGCGGCAATACAGGAATTGAATTTGCTATCAAATATCCGAAGATGGCGAACAGAATCATTACCAGTGGAGCAAACGTTTTCCCAATTGGTCTGGGAGATAACGAAGTGGAAAGTATGAAAAAAGATGTCTCGAAAATGCGAGCGGAGAATAAAGCAGAATGTGACATCAAATTACTACAATTGATGATTGATGAACCGAAAATTACCAAAGACCAACTTAATAAAATCAAAGCAAAAATTTTTGTAATTGCTGGAGAAAATGATTTAATTCTCCGTTCTCATACTGAATATATTGCAAAGGAAATCCCTCATTCTAAACTGAAAATCTTTAAAGGCGCTTCTCACGGAGTTCCTATTGAAAGAGCAGAGGAATTAAGCAAAGATGTGATTGAGTTTATTGAGAATTAATCAATCGTCAACATTTTTAAACTCC
Source organism: Chryseobacterium sp. (assembly GCA_039595375.1). Lineage (GTDB taxonomy): Bacteria > Bacteroidota > Bacteroidia > Flavobacteriales > Weeksellaceae > Epilithonimonas. Next base: position 24,475 of record JBCNLQ010000011.1, on the reverse strand, counting down.
AAAGATTGCCATTATAGATGTCCAGATCTACTTTGGAATTGATACCATACACAATTCCGTTTTCCGAGAATTGCCAGAACTGCCATTCGTCGTCTGGTGAAGGTGTTGGAACATCATTGTAATTTGCCAACCAAAGCGGATAGTCGTCGAATTCACCTTTCAAATAATCTTTATAATAATGATAATAGGTATAGATAATTGGTTTTTCACCATAGGCATCTTCCATTATTTTTATCCAGACTTTGAGATCAGATACCAGTTGTTCTTTTGATTTTCGCTTCGGATTTTTCTCGATGTCAAGAATCGGAGGAAGGTCGCCAGATTCTAACTTTGCGACAGATAGGAAAGAGTTAGCCTGCATCACAGGGTCTTCATCTGGTCTGTAAAAATGGTATGCACCACGGATCAGTTTATGTTGTTTGGCGGTTTCCCAAAAGTGGTCAAAGTTTTTATCCAGTTTCCTATTTCCCATGCTTGCGCGCAGAACAACAAATTGCAAGGGAATAGTTTGGTTTCCAATACTCAGACTATCCCATTGGATATCCTCTTTTCTTTGATAATGAGAGATGTCAAATCCGAAAGTCTGGTTGGCATATAGTCCGGTGATTTTTTCAATTCTTGCTTTCTCCGTTTCTGTATTCGAAAGTTTTTTGTGCTCGAAATGGTTGCCAAGATAATAAGTAAAATAATAATTAATTTTCTGTCTCAGATAGAATCCCGTTCCAAGCAAAGAGATGCAAAGTATAATCAGTAAAATCCAGCGCTTTTTCATAAAAACGTCCCTTCTTTTCTCGTGGATTTTCTTTTTTTTAATGTGATTTGCCTTTGCCATAAGTTTTGCAAAAATATTATTTTTCAACATCGAAAAGAACGGAAATAATTATTTTTAAAATTTTAATGTGACTGAATAATATTGGCTTGTTTTATGCTAATATTGTAAAGTTAATTTTAAAAACATTCAGAAAATGAAAAAAAGAATTTTGTCACTAACAGCATTTATATTTGCAGCTGCAGCAATGAACGCTCAAACTGCAAAACAGCAAGTGAAGAAAGATGCGAAAACAGTTGGAAATGCTGTTGAAAAAGGTGCGAAAGCAACAGGAGAAGGTTTGGAAGACGCCGCAAAATGGACAGGTAAAACAGCCAAGAAAGGAGCGAAAGCCACCGCAAAAGGTGTAAAACAAGGTGCTAATTGGACAGGCAAAACAGTCACAAAAGGAGCTAACGCAACTGCAGAAGGTGTAAAAGATGGTGCAAAATGGACGGGAAAAACTGCCAAGAAAGGGGCTAATGCAGTTAGTGATGCTTATAAAGATGTGAAAGCTGATATCAAGAAGAAAGATTAAACGATTAAAATAATTTTAAACAACTTCAAATCTTGGAGTTGTTTTTTGTAACAAATATGTTCTATTTTGAACTAATATGGAGAGTTAAGCTTAATATTTGACTATCTTCGTAACTATAAATTAAAAAAATAAATGAAAAAATTGGTTTTGACATTTGCTGTGTCTGTTTTGGCGGTAGCAAATATGTCTGCTCAAACAGCAAAGCAAGTGATTGACAATTATGTAACTGCATTGGGCGGAAAGCAGAAATTAGAATCTGTAAATACACTTTCTATGAAAAATTCTATCAGCGTGATGGGAATGGATATGGAAGGAAAAACAGTGAAAAAAGGTAACAAATTCAAATCTACACAAACAATGATGGGGCAAGAGATGTCTCAGGTTTTTGATGGAGAAAAAGGTTTTGCCAATCAGATGGGACAAAAAATGGATTTCCCGGCAGACCAAGTCGCAAAATTGAAAGAAGCAAAAATCATGGATGCTCTTGGGATGAATCCTGAGAAAATGAAGACCGTGGAGAAAAAGCAAGTGGATGGTAAAGATTATATCGTTTTATCTTCGGATGACAGTAAATATTATTTTGATGCAAAAACCAACCTGCTTTGGAAAACTGAAGGTGACAAAGGAACAATGATTATCAATAAATATGCGGATGTAGACGGTATCAAATTCGTAGAAGAAATGTCTATCGATGCCGCTGGGCAACAAGTGACAGTGAAAAACTCTGACATAAAAATTAATCAGCCGGTTTCTGACGACGAATTCAAATAATTGAATTTAGTATAAAAATAGAAAAGGATTCAAAAATTAATTTTTGAATCCTTTTTTTTGGAATATTTCGAATTAAAAATATCAAATTTTATATCTGGAATCTAACTAAGAATTATACTCTTTTTCCCATTCTTCCGCTGCTTCGCAAAGCGTATTGTAGAAATCTTCGCCATATTTTCTAATTAAAGGTTCCTTCAAAAATTGATAGATTCTGACTTGTAATTCTTTTCCTAGAGTACAGGCATCGTTGCAGATTTCCCATTCGTGATAATTCAGCGCAACAAAAGTTTTGTAATCATTCACACGGATAGGGTATAGATGACAAGAAATTGGTTTTTTCCAATCTACAACGCCGTCTTCATAGGCTTTTTCGATGCCGCATTTGGTTGTGCCTTTTTCGTCAAAAATCACGTATGCACATTCGCTTCCGTTTACCAAAGTAGTTACGTAACCACCATCGTATGGGTCAATTACCCAGGTTCCCTGTTCTTCTATGGCTTTCACACCTTCAGGTCTTAGATAAGATTTTATTTTAGGGAAGATTTCTTCCAAAATTGGCAATTCATCTTTATCAAGAGGTGCTCCCGTGTCTCCATCTACGCAGCAAACACCTTTGCATTTGGCGAGATTGCAGACAAAACTTTCTGCGAAAACATCTTCTGAAATTAATTTATCATCTATCTGAATCATACATCATCAATTTTTTAAATTTTATACAAAATTAACTATTTTAAAAAAGGCAAGCGTAAAAACAATTATCCAAAGTCCCAATTCCTGCATCCAGTAACTAGGTAAGAACCGTAACATTCTGCTGATAATGATGCTGGAAGGCAAAGCTAAAAGCAAAAGATATTCATCATCTTTTCCCATATAAAAAATGATGGTTATCAGCTGAGCCAAGGAAAAAACAAGGACAAAAGTATATTTGTATCTGCTGATCGGACTTTTTTCATTGTAATGTTTGAAATGGTCTGTCAGAGAATACAATAACATCAGCGCAATCGGAATCAAAATGTATAAAGGATAATACGAATCCATCATTTCAAATTTTCCGTAGAATGGCAAGTAGGTTTTGTCCCAAGTCGTGTAATGAATAAGATACATCAAACCAAAATAACTCAGAACAACCAAAATAATCCCGAATAAAAGACGGAAAATATTCAGCCCAATTCTTCCAGAAGTTCCTATAATATGAAAAATAACAAACACTCCCAGAGGCCAGCTTGCAGGAAAAACGAGATAATTAAATGCCAGTAGAGAGCCGACCAGCATAAAAGAGCTTTTTCTGAGTTGGTCATTCTGACTTGTTAGGATCAATAAAATCAGCGCACTAGTCAAAAATGTGAATGCTAATCCCAAGTGTACGGTTCCATCATAAAATGCAGCGACAAAAATAGTATAGAGAAACAGCGGAAGGTGAGAAAACTGATTAAGCGCAATGGCATTAAAAAGAAAATATCCCAGACTGATTCCCATAAAAGTGATAATAGCTGGAAATACATCTATATACTTGAAATCTAATAAATTAAGAGATAAAAATATCAAAAACAAAAAACCGATGTAAACAGGAACCGAAAAAATATTGCTTTCTTTAGAAAGTAATCGAAACATTTTTTATAAATTTGTGCAAAGTTAATTTAAAAAAAGAAAAATATGACATCTTTCTGGTTAGCATTAAGTGCAGCTTTCAAATGGTCTTTTGGTTTTTACAGACTCTTCGGCAATGTTCTCAACTGGGTATTGTTTCTTGTTGCTACAGGTTTTTTCTGCTACTGGTGTTATGTTTTGGTAGTAACTTTGGGAGCCCAAAAAGACAAAGATTATGTGTCACCAACTGAAGGTAAAAATCCTTATTACGACCCAAAAATCTACAAAAACGAAGGTTAAATAAATTGATTATATTTATAAAAAACCCGTCTTGTTATTGCAACGAGACGGGTTCTTTTATTTTAAATTCTATCTAAGTTATTGAATCTAATATTTTTAATCTTTGTTCATTTAATAAACTATTCCTCATCGTGGCAAGGCACAACTAAAACTGGGATTTTTGATTTTTTCGTAATTTCTTTTGTCAAACTACCGATGAAAACATCATACACACCGCTTCTTCCGTGTGAGCCAACAACAATATAATCCCCATTTTGAGAATCTGCATAGTCTAAAATCGTATCTCCTGCAATACCTTGTTTCAAAATGTGAGTACAGTTGATACCTTGGGCAGAAACTTTTTGTTCTAGCTTATTCAACTCTTTAAGTTCATATTTGATCTCGTTTTCTTCTACTTCCGGGAAATATTGGAATCCCATATCGCCTATAACAAAACCAATATCAGTCGCCGCAACGTGTATCAAGGCGATTTCTGCATTGATATCTTTAGCAAAATTGATAGCGTAATCTACCAGTTTATTAGAACTATTGGAAAAATCCACGGGTAAGATAATTTTTTTCATAATCTAAGTTTATAAGTTAGCTTAAGCAAAAATGTAGCCAACCATCGGATAGCTAAAAGCTACCATAAAGCTACTGAATTTTAAGCGAAAAAAGTTCTTTTTCTTCTAGGTAAGCTTCCAGAATATCATTTTCAGAAACTTTGCCGACACCTTTTGGAGTTCCTGTGAAAATCAAATCGCCAACACGCAACGTGAAATATTGGGATGCAAAAGCGATAATATCTTCAAAACTAAAAATCATATCTTTTGTATTACCATCCTGAACTTTTTCACTGTTTTTAGTTAATGAGAAATTCAGATTCTGCAAATCATAATTTTCTTTTGAAACAAAATCCGAGACAACCGCAGAACCATCAAAACCTTTTGCCAATTCCCAAGGCAAACCTTTGCCTTTCAGTTTGGATTGCAGATCTCTCGCTGTAAAATCGATGCCGAGACCAATTTCGTCATAATGTTTTCCGGCATTTTCTTTTTGTATGTATTTTCCGCCTTTTGATATTTTCAGAACCACTTCCAGTTCATAATGGATGTCTTCAGAAAATTCTGGAATATAAAAATCGGAGCCCTTCTTCAAGATTGCGGTGTCAGGTTTCATAAAAATCACTGGATCTTCAGGGATTTCGTTGCCTAGTTCTTTAGCGTGTTCGCTGTAATTTCTTCCAATGCAGATTATTTTCATAATATTAATGTATCAATTTACTAGTTTAACAATGTAACAATGCTTAATTCCAAATTGGCAAACTGTTAGATTTTTATATTGACTAAAACTTAGACTTCAACTGAATCTTGGTGAATATCTTCTTCGTATAAAGTGGAAAATCAGCGCTTTGAAGCCAGCCGTAATAGCCAATGTCTTTCTGGAAAACTTCTTTCACGACCTGACCTTTATATTTCCCGAAAGCGAAAACTTCCTGCTCTTTATCATTATAATGAATCATTCCTGCCAAATCTGCAAACTTGCTGTGGAAAGAAAATTCGCTCAAACCGGCAACTTCATTTGGTAAATCTTCGTAATGTCCAACTTGCGCATCCAAAACTTCGAAAGTTGCCAAAACATCGGCTTCCGCAGAATGTGCATTTTCCAAAGTTTTTTGACAATAGAAATTGTACGCGGCGGAAAGATTTCTCGGTTCCATTTTGTGATAAATCGTTTGTGCATCAACTAATTTGAATTTACTCAAATCAAAATCCAAACCTGCACGCAATAATTCCTCAGCCAGAAGTGGTACATCAAAACGGTTGGAATTGAAACCTCCCAAATCCGTCCCGGTAATCATCTCCAGAATTTTTGGCGCAATGTCTTTGAAGGTTGGCGCTTCAGCAACATCGGCATCATAAATCCCGTGGATGGCGGAAGATTCTTTCGGAATCGGCATTTCTGGATTCACTTTCCAGGTTTTACTTTCGCGAGAAGCGTCTGGATTGACTTTCAAAATACAGATTTCTACGATTCTGTCTTTTCCAACATTGGTTCCGGTTGTTTCCAAATCGAAAACGCAAAGCGGTTTATATAGTTTTAAATTCATTTTTTAAATTTATTTTGATGACAATTAATCATTTATAATTAATAATTATCGAAGTTGTTTTTGGAATATGAGTGAAATCAAAATGTAATAAATGATTATTAGAGGAATACCGACGGTTTTAAAAATTAATAAAATCAAAATTCCGCCAATCAACAATGCCAGTTTCGGGTAATTATCTTGCAATTGTTTTGATTTGAATTTCATCGCAATCATTTTGATTGGACTTATCAAAAGCCAAGAACTTAGCAAAGTAATAGCAATTAGAATCAAATCACTGTACTCGAAAATTAGTCTTAAATTGTTGGATGCATCAGAACTTTTCTCACCAAAAACATTAAAAATATTGTAAATTCCGAAAATTAGAATCGTATTTGAAGGTGTATTAAGACCTTTGAAATAAAATTTCTGGTCCTCATCCAAATTGAAAATCGCTAATCTGAGACAAGAGAAAAGCGTAATTAGAAATCCAAAATATTTGATTTCAAAAGGTAATTCGATTCCAAAAAATTGATTCCCAAAAGGTTCAAGCATTTTCATCATCGCAACGCCAGGCAAAAATCCGAAACTTACCATATCTGCCAAAGAATCCAGTTGACCGCCAAGATTACTGCTGGAGTTCATCGCCCTTGCAATAAAACCATCGAAAAAATCGAGAACCAAAGAAATGATAATGCAAATTGCAGTCGTCTGATAATCGCCGGAAAATAGGTGAACAATCCCAACACATCCGGAAAAAAGATTTCCAAGAGTAAAGGCGTTGGCAAGGTTGTTTTTGATGAAATTCATATCGCAAAAATAGGGAATTTGTTGGAAGCTGGATGTCGGAAGCTGGAAGTTTTCATAATGCGCCAAAAAACTTCCATCTTCTATTATCTGATTTGCAACTTTTCATAATTTTGCAAAATGAAGAATTGGAGAGGGCAAGAAATTTTAGCCTTGATTTACAGACTTTTTCTGGTATTTTTCTTTTATCAAATAGCCAGACTTTTGTTTTGGTTTTTCAACCAGAACTTGATAAAAGTCGATGGAATCTCAGAATATTTTAGATTATCATATTACGGAACTGCCTTTGACACCACTGCGATTCTTTATATAAATGCAGTTTTTATTCTGCTCAGTATCATCCCGATTGTCATCAACACAAAAAAGACTTATCAGAAATTTTTGTTCTACTGGTATTTTATCACAAACGGAATTACGTATTCTTTCAATTTCGGAGATATTATTTATTACAGATTCAGCCAGGCTAGATTGACTTCGGCGATGTTTTCTGTGGCGAAGAATGAAAATAATATTGGAAAAGTCTTTCTGAATGCGGTTTTGCAAAATCCATTCGTGATTATTTTTTTCATTTTGATGATTGTTTTATGGATTTTTCTTTATAAAAAAGTGAGAGTTTCGGAAGAGAAACCGCAGAATTTAATTGTCTATTTTGCTTCATCAGTTTTGATTTTGTGCATCACTGCAACTTTGGTTGTGGGAGGAATCCGTGGTGATTTTAAACATTCTACAAGGCCGATTAATCTGGTTGATGCCAATAAGCACGTCAGCAATCCGCTTCAGGGAAATCTGGTTTTGAACAGCGTTTTTTCATTCTTCAGAACATTGAATACCAATAATTTTAAGCTGGTTCATTTTGTGGATGAGCAATTTATCGAGAAAGAAATCAAACCTTATAAATTATATGATAGGGAAGTAGAGGCGAAACCAAACGTCGTGATTTTTATTATGGAAAGTTTTGCGAAAGAATATTCCGGCGCATTTAATAAGCAAAATAATATTAAGGATTTTGTTTCCTACACGCCATTTCTGGACAGTCTGGCTAATGAAAGTTTGATTTTTACCAATGCTTATGCCAATGGAAGACAATCAATTCATGGGATGAGTTCTGTTCTTGCCGGAATCCCGAGTTTGACGGATGCCTTTACGAGTTCGCCATATTCCAATCAAAAAATTCAGTCCATAGTTTCAGTTTGTAACGATTTGGGTTACGATACGAGTTTCTACCACGGCGCGCCAAATGGTTCAATGGGTTTTCAGGGTTTTGGAAATATTTTGGGATTCAAACATTATTTCGGAAAAAATGAGTACAATAATGACAAAGATTTCGACGGAATGTGGGCGATTTGGGATGAGTCGTTTTTTCAATATTTTGCAAAGAATATCGGGAAAAAGCAACCATTTATGTCAACGCTATTTTCCGCTTCTTCGCACGACCCATTTAAAATTCCTGAAAAATATCAAGGGAAATTTAAAAAAGGACCGTTGCAGATTCACGAACCCATCCAATACACAGATTATTCCTTGAAGAAATTCTTCGAGACTGCCAGCAAGCAACCTTGGTATCAGAACACGATTTTTGTGATTACGGCAGACCATACCAACCAAATCTATTATGAAGAATATCAGAAAGCAATGAACAGATTTGCAATTCCATTGTTGTTTTTCTCTCCAAATCCTAAATATAATCTGAAAGGTGTAGATGAAAGATTGGCTCAGCAAATTGATATTTATCCAACTTTGTCGGACTTGCTTGGCTACAATAAGAAAATCAGAAGTTGGGGCAGAAGTTTGGTTTCCGACAAGATAGAGGATTATATGATTGTTAATTCGGATGCGATTAATGAGCAAGTGATGCTTGGAAATTACACTTATGTTTTCGATGGAAAAGAAGTTGTCGGGATTTATGATAAAGCAGATTTAGCCTTGACCAAAAATATTTTCAGCAAAAATCTCAATCCAGAACAAAAAATGGGAATCAAAAAAACCAAAGCCTGGTATCAGGATTATATGGATAGAGTAATTAATAGGAAGCTGTATTAGAATTTTACAAATAAGTACGTGGTTTTGTTTGTACTAAAGGTTAAGGAGAACTGTACTTTGATTCTATTTTATCTTTTTTATTTGATAAATTTTCTTTGTGTCTATGTGGCTAATAAATGTTTAGATGAAGGCGTTTAATTTCTTGAAATTCTGTTAGTTAGCTTTATTTATGCTTCGGATAGCAAATAATTCTTGTTTGTTTAAAATTAATTTATATTTTTATCAATGTTAATTTAACGTTAACAGCGATTCATTATCAAATAACAAAACAACTTAAAATAATAGACAATGAACAAAGTATTATTATCATTTGCCTTATCATTTATGGGAATTCTTTCGTTTGCTCAAATCGAAGGAAAATGGAAAACCATCGACGACGAAACCGGAAAAGCTAAGTCCATCGTAGAGATCTGGAAAAAAGCCGACGGAAAATATTACGGGAAAATATCGCAACTTCTTATCAAACCGGAAAATGCGAACTGTGTAGCTTGTAAAGATGATCGTAAAAATAAGCCTTTGTTGGGAATGGAAATCATCCGCGGACTGAAGAAAGATGGAGATGAGTTTACAGGTGGCTCTATCACAGACCCAAAAAATGGAAAATCTTATAAATGCACAATCACAAAAGACGGCGACAAACTGAATGTGAGAGGTTATATGGGAATTTCTCTTATTGGCAGAACCCAGACTTGGCACAAAGTTGACTAACCAAAAATTATGATAAATCGCAGGCTCCCAGTTGGGAGCCTTTTTTGTTATGCAATTAATAAAAAAATTAATACTTTTGTATTTCAAAATTTTAAAAGAAACATTTTCATAATGAAAGAATATACATTTCGTGAAGTAATCGCCCAGGCAATGAGCGAAGAAATGCGTAAAGATGAGTCCATTTTCCTTGTAGGAGAAGAAGTTGCAGAATACAACGGAGCATACAAAGCTTCCAAAGGAATGTTAGATGAATTTGGTGAAAAAAGGATCATCGATGCGCCAATTGCAGAGCTTGGTTTTACGGGTATCGCTGTTGGAGCCGCTATGAACGGAAACCGTCCGATTGTAGAATATATGACTTTCAACTTCTCTTTGGTAGCGATTGATCAGATTATCAACAACGCTGCGAAAATGTACCAAATGACTGGTGGACAATGGAATATCCCGATTGTTTTCCGTGGTCCTACAGGTTCCGCAGGACAATTGGGAGCAACACACTCTCAGGCTTTCGAAAGCTGGTACGCCAACTGTCCAGGTCTAAAAGTAATCATTCCTTCCAATCCTTACGATGCAAAAGGACTTTTGAAATCAGCAATTCAGGACAACGATCCTGTGATTTTTATGGAGTCTGAGCAGATGTATGGTGACAAAATGGAAATTCCAGAGGAAGAATATTACATCCCGATCGGAAAAGCAGACATTAAGAAAGAAGGAAAAGATGTGACCTTGGTTTCTTGGGGTAAAATTATGAAAGTTGCTTTACAAGCTGCAGAAGATTTGGAAAAAGAAGGTATCTCTGTGGAAGTAATCGACCTTAGAACAATCCGTCCATTGGATTATGATACCATTTTGGAATCAGTTAAGAAAACAAACCGATTAGTAGTTCTTGAAGAATCTTGGCCATTTGCAAGCATCTCAACCGAGATCACGTATATGGTTCAACAAAAAGCATTCGATTATTTGGATGCGCCAATCAAGAGAATCACAACGCCAGACGCTTCTGCACCGTATTCCGCGCCATTATTTGCAGAATGGTACCCGAAGGTAGAAAAGGTAAAAGAAGAAATCAAAAACGCTCTTTACATCAAAGCATAAAACAAAACTCCCGGATTCATTCGGGAGTTTTTATTTCAAGATGTTTTTAGGAGCTATTCCCGCTTTCCATTGCAAACCTAACGAAGTGGTTCGACGGAGTCAATCTTTTTGCATTCACGGTTCCCAATCCGTAGAACTCGAAGTCACTGGAAAAAAAAGGATTTCCACTGCAATTGGGGCTAGGGCTTTTTTCATCTAATCATAAGTCAGTACCAAACCACAATTTTGTCATTCCGTAGGAATCTAAACTGAAGAGTTTCATACGGAATGAAAAAATTCTTACTAATAATTTAGTCTTTCGCTAAGTTGTACCTTTTCGTGAAATTAAAAATATTTTCGTCAGGATAATATAACCTTTGCGATCTTTGCGTTTAAAGCATAACAAATTCTAATCTTAAATAATTTCCCAAAATAAATCTCAAATAATTTGTGAATTAAGAAATAATTCCTATTTTTGCAATCCAAAATGAGATGTAAATTATGTTAATAATACCAGTAAAAGACGGAGAGTCTATCGACAGAGCTTTAAAAAAATACAAGAGAAAATTTGATAAAACTAGAGTTGTAAGAGAGCTTAGATCTAGACAACAATTTATTAAGCCTTCTGTAACTTTGAGACAAGCTAAACTAAAAGCAGCTCATAAGCAAAGAAACTTGAGCAAAGAAGAGCAAGCATAAGCTTAATCTTTTTAGCAAAATATAACATAAATCACTTCCGAATTTCTATATTTGGAAGTGATTTTGTATTTACATACCTATGATAGAAAGATTTCTGGAATATATTGCGGTAGAAAAAAGATATTCTCCGCACACCCTCACAAATTATAAAAAAGACCTATCCGATTTTTCAGCTTTTGTTTTGAAAACAGAAGCTTCAGAAGATGTAGTTCACGTTCATAAAAAAGTTATCAAAAATTTTATAGTAGAATTGAGCAAATCAGGACTTGGTAAAAGAAGTATCAATAGAAAATTGTCTTCGCTTCGTAGTTTTTATACGTTTATGCTCCGATTAGAAGAGATTAAAGTTTCGCCAATGGAAACTATAGATTCGCTTAAATTCTATGCGGAAAAGCGCATTCCTTTCTCTGTGGAAGAAATGGATACTATGAAGACAGAAATAGAGGAAAAGGGCAAAATGACGCTTTTGGAAAAGCTCATAATTGAAACATTGTATCAGACAGGAATACGGAAAGCAGAACTTTGTAATCTGCTTATCAGTAATGTTGATTTTTCTAAAAAAGAAATGCTAGTCATCGGAAAGGGAAATAAAGCCAGGATCGTCCCACTTGCAGATGAGTTGATTTCTGACTACAAAATTTATGTCAGTACGAGAATTCCTGATTCTGAAAACGAATCATATTTTTTCATTAATAAAAAAGGTAAAAAACTCGGGGAAAAGTTTGTTTATGTAGTCGTTAATAAGTACTTTAGTAATGTGACTTCTAAACAAAAAAGAAGCCCTCATATTTTGAGACATACTTTTGCAACTCATATCTTGAATGAGGGCGCAGAAATATCCAAGGTACAAAAATTGATGGGACATTCCAGCTTGGCAAGTACGCAGGTTTATACCAGTGCAAATATTGAAAAGCTGAAAGAAGTTTACAAAAATGCACATCCGAGAGAAACAAATAAAAAATAATATGGCGTAAAATTTACATTTTTATTGTTTAACCATTTAAAATAGACATTATGAAGATTACAATTCAGACTGCAGGTGTAACACCGCACGAACCTTTAAAAGAAAGAATTGAAAAAAAATTAGCTAAGCTTGAAACTTTTTATGATAAAATTGTAGAAGCTACAGTCTACCTTAAAGTTGAAAATGCAAGCGAAAAATCAAATAAAACTATCGAGTTACTTGTGAAAGTTCCGGGTGATGATATCGTCGTAAAAAAGACTTCTGCCAGTTTTGAGGAAAGTTTGGACGAATCTGTGGATACAGCTAAGAAACTGTTAATCAAGAAAAAGGAATTGGCTTAGAAAAAAAATAGGTTTTTTTCTGAAAAAATAGTTGTAGGTTTCAAAAAAGAGTCTCATATTTGCACTCGCAAAACGGAAGTATCCATACTGCGGAAATGTGATCTTTACTTTGAAACCTACTTTATTTAGACTGATTGAAATCTTCAGAGTAGATAAAAAAAATATTCTTTTTTAAAAAAAAATATTTGCAGGATTAGAAAAAAAGTTTCATATTTGCACTCGCAAAAAGGGAGTAACCTAGAAGCAAGATTGAAGTTCTTTATATAAAAATATTTGCCTCCATAGCTCAGTTGGCTAGAGCAGCTGATTTGTAATCAGCAGGTCGTGGGTTCGAGTCCCTCTGGAGGCTCATTTTATAAAAAATACTGGGGAGATACCAGAGCGGTCAAATGGGGCTGACTGTAACTCAGCTGCTTCGGCTACGTAGGTTCGAATCCTGCTCTCCCCACTTTTTTATAGAAAATGTTTGTGGATTTTAAGATTTTAGTTTAAGTTTGCAAACCGTTAACCAACCTTTTTGGAAACAAATTGCGAAAGTAGCTCAGTTGGTAGAGCGTCAGCCTTCCAAGCTGAATGTCGCGGGTTCGACCCCCGTCTTTCGCTCAAAATCACAAACCTAACGGAATGTGATTTTTTTTTAGGCCGACTTAGCTCAGGGGTAGAGTGCTTCCTTGGTAAGGAAGAGGTCACGGGTTCAAATCCCGTAGTTGGCTCAGCAAAAATCCCGATGATATCGGGATTTTTTTTGCCTAAAATTAAGTATTGTTGTTACTAATAAGAAGCCCAGAATAGATCTTTATTCTGGGCTTCTTTTTTAAAGGCGAAGTTGATTTTTAAAATCCTAGACCTATCGAGAATCCTTTTACCATATTAGGATAGTTTGCAAGCACCGTAGCCGCTCCGTTAGTCGTATTGACATTATAGATTTTTGTCTCAGTGCCAACGGTTGCTATCAGATATGCTTTTGAACTCATACTGCCGATGTCAAATCCATTGCTTGATGTAATATTGATTCCCAAAGCACCTCTTTCTACCAAAGTTCCAGCGTTAGGAGGATTTTGCAGATATAATTTGTCAGTATTATGATCAATTACAAAGAGTGAAGTGGTTGTAGCGCCAGCAAAATTATCGGTATATGCGGCAGAACTCAACATCGGTGTGCCAGGATTAATAATGCCATCTACAGCAGCAACAGTGCCATCAATCGGGTTTAAACGTAGATTTTGCCCTAAATCACTAACAACTCTTATTCTATCTACGGTCGGGTTGAAATCAAAACCAAATTCAGTGCCGACGAGAGGTGTTGAAAGTGTACCAGATCCAATTTGTGTAGCGGCGCCAGTTCCTAGATTGATTGTATAAATTCTGCTAGAACTTCCCAATGCGTAAAGTTGGCCATTCAAAGGTCTGAAATCAATACCGAGAATCCCTTCTCCATTTTGCAGTCCTGTAACTGCTTTTGAAACCGGCTCAGGTTTGTTAGGATTAAATATTTGAAGCATATTGGCAGCATCAATAGCGTATGCGACAGCTTCGGTAGGAATAGCTAAATCAATCACTTTCTGTGACAGAGCTCCGATATTGGTTGTTTTACCGTTTGCTAAATCAAGTGTGTAGAGACTATTCTTAGAATCTTTAGTCGCAGCCATCAATGCTACACTGTTGTCTGGATTGATGTCAAATGCGGCTTGACCAGTAAAAGTTATTCCCAAATTTCCTACTTCAACCAAAGTTCCATTATTTGGTGGGTCTTGTTTGAATAATTTTCCAGAAGTCATATCAAGGTCATATAAAGTCGTAGTACTTGCACCTGATTTGCTGTTGGTATAAGCAATACCAGCTATAGAAGATGTTGATGCAATACTGCCATCTGTAGCTGCCACAGTTCCGGTTTCTGGATTAAGACGCAAATTTTGCCCGGTATTTGTAACTAATCTAATACGATCAACAGTTGGATTAAAATCAATTGAAGCGATTGCTCCTGAAATAGCAGGCGTAAAAGGAGTAGTACTAACCATTCTTGAAGCCGCTGATGAGGTGTTTATAATGTAAAGCTTACTTGCATTAGAAACGGCATAAAGCTCTCCAGTGGCGGGCCTGAAATCAATACTTAATAGTTTTTCTCCCGAAGTAATTCCAGTAATGGCAGTTTTGGAAGTAAACATTGAGGGGTTATTAGCATTGAAAGCTACCAATTCATTGTTTTCGGTAAGTCCATAAGCTAATTGATTAGGTCCTACAGAAACTGTCTCCTCTGGCATCTGATTAATGATTTCATCATCATTACAAGACATTACCGACACGATAGCAAACCCTGCTAAACAATAGTTGAAAAATTTTTTCATAACGAATATTTTTTTATAGTTAAAAAACATATACGAGCTAAATTTGATTTTGGATGTCAATGTCTTTTTTTTAATTGATTTTTTTGTCTAAATTTGCATCGTCAAAAGACAAAAGTGTAAGAGTTTGTAATTTTTGAATTTGAATATCGAAAATTTTAATAAAAATATTTTTGATATTCAAAAAATCGTTATATTTGCAAACCGAAAAAAAATAATTAATAATAATAAATATTAAATCATGGCAAAGGAAACGTTTAATCGTAACAAACCACACTTGAACATTGGTACTATTGGTCACGTTGACCATGGTAAAACTACACTTACAGCTGCTATTTCTGCTGTACTAGCGAGCAAAGGTCTTGCTGAGAAGAAAGATTTCTCTGCTATTGACTCTGCTCCTGAAGAAAAAGAAAGAGGTATTACAATCAATACTGCTCACATCGAGTACGAAACTGAAAAAAGACACTACGCTCACGTTGACTGTCCAGGTCACGCGGATTACGTAAAAAACATGGTAACTGGAGCTGCGCAAATGGATGGTGCTATCGTTGTATGTGCTGCTACCGACGGACCAATGCCTCAAACGAGAGAGCACATCTTGCTTTGTCGTCAGGTAAATGTACCAAGAATCGTTGTTTTCATGAACAAAGTAGATATGGTAGATGATCCAGAATTGTTAGAGCTAGTTGAAATGGAATTGAGAGACTTATTGTCTACTTACGATTTTGACGGTGATAATTCTCCGGTAATCCAAGGTTCTGCATTAGGAGCTCTTACTGCTGCTACAGCTGCAACAGTTGATACTGAAGATAAATGGTTCAAATCTGTTGAAGAATTGATGGATGCAGTTGATAACTGGATCGAGCAACCACCAAGAGATACTGATAAGCCTTTCTTGATGCCAATCGAAGACGTATTCTCTATTACAGGTAGAGGTACTGTAGCAACTGGAAGAATCGAGGCTGGTGTTATCAACACTGGAGATCCAGTTGATATCGTTGGTATGGGTGACGAGAAATTGACTTCTACTATTACTGGAGTTGAGATGTTCAGAAAAATCCTTGATAGGGGTGAAGCTGGGGATAACGTTGGTCTATTGTTGAGAGGTATTGAAAAAACTGACATCAAGAGAGGTATGGTTATCGCTAAGAAAGATTCAGTGAAGCCACACAAAAAATTCAAGGCTTCTGTTTATATCCTTTCTAAAGAAGAAGGTGGACGTCACACTCCATTCCACAACAAGTACCGTCCTCAGTTCTACGTAAGAACTACAGATGTTACAGGTGAGATCTTCTTACCAGAAGGTGTAGAAATGGTAATGCCTGGTGATAACTTAGAGATCACTGTAGAATTGTTACAACCGATCGCTCTTAACGTAGGTCTTAGATTTGCAATCAGAGAAGGAGGTAGAACAGTTGGTTCTGGTCAGGTAACTGAGATTATCGACTAATCATCTATAAATAAATAAAAAGTTCCGTAAGGAAACTTACGGAACTTTTAATCTACGGGCATCGTCCAATGGTAGGATACCGGTCTCCAACACCGTTGATCAGGGTTCGAATCCTTGTGCCCGTGCAAAATTAAAATATGAGCTCATTAGTTAATTTTTTAAAAGGTTCTTATACAGAATTTAAAGATAAAGTGGAGTGGCCAAAATGGGCAGACCTACAGTCATCTACGGTCGTTGTAGCTGTTACTACGGTTATTCTAGCTTTGTTTACTTTTGGAGTAGATTCTTTATTCAGTGTTACTATTAAGAATTTTATTTCTACGTTTATTAATCTATTTAACTAATTCAAATTACTTTCCTTATGAGCGAATCGAAATGGTATGTGCTGAAAGCTATTAGCGGACAGGAAAATAAAGTGAAGAATTATATTGAGAATGAAATCCAACGTCTAGGTATGGATGCTTATGTAACTCAAGTTGTAATTCCTATGGAAAAAGTTATCCAGATCAGAAATGGAAAAAAAGTTCCAAAAGAGAAACCTTATTATCCGGGCTACCTAATGGTAGAAGCAGATTTGGTTGGTGAGGTTCCTCACGTTATCAAAAACATCCCAGGAGTTATTTCTTTTTTAAGTCTTACAAAAGGCGGTGAGCCTGTTCCGATGAGAAAATCTGAAGTTAATAGAATGCTCGGAAGAATGGATGAACTTTCTGAATTTGCTACGGATGTAGAAATTCCTTTCATTGTTGGAGAAAATGTGAAAGTTATTGATGGTCCTTTTAATGGTTTCAATGGAACGATTGAGAAGATCTTGGAAGACAAGAAAAAAGTTGAAGTATCAGTTCTAATTTTTGGTCGTAAAACACCAATGGAATTGAACTTTATGCAAGTAGAAAAAGTAGTTTAGTCTATTTTGATAAAAAGTTAAAACCATCTGTCTTGTACGCGATGGTTTTTTTTATTTCACTAGTTCATTGTTAAACTCAGTAGGCGTCTTTCCCATATATTTCTTGAAAGTTCTGCTAAAGTAAGAAATGCTGTTATAGCCTGTTTCGTAACAAGATTCTGACACACTTTTTCCCTGAGCAATCAGGTTACATGCCTTATCTATTCTGTATTGATTGATGAAGTCCGTAAAGGTAATTTTAGTAGTTTTTTTAAAAAAATTACAGAATGCTGGCAAAGTCAAATTAACTAGATTAGCGATGTCGTGAATTTCAATCTCCTTATCATAGTTCTTTTCTACGAAGGTAAAAATTGTTTGCAACCTTTCTTTATTTTTTGAAATCACGGTATGTGGCATCACTTCCTTGTTCAGAAGAATATAATCTTTAGTTTCTGCCAATTCAAACAGAATGCTGAGGAGCAAAAAGTATCGTTTAGAGTTTTCTGTTTCAATAATTTCATAAAGTTGCGGCAAAATATTTTTTTTGACTGTAGGACTAAATAGAATACCATATTGTGAATGCGCAATCAGTCGGTTCAGAGAATCCATTTCTTTTACTTCTTTAGGAAAGCGCACAATCTCTTCTCGAAACTGCAGAACAATCTCTTCGTGTGGATCAAGAGAGTTAAGGCCAAATCCAGAGTGAGGAATATTTGATCCAATTAATACCAAATCACCATCTGCATAGTTGCTTTTATGATAGCCAACCTGCCGAGTGCCATTGCCTGCTACCACACAAACAAGTTCAATTTCTTGATGGTAATGATATTCCCATTTATGTTCTTTGACAGGAACTTTGAAGTGTAATGTGCAAAACGATGAATTTTTATCTGGTTTAATATTTTCGTAACTAACTCTCATTGGTTTAATATGAATTATTGTTAAATATAATAATTAATATTAATACAGTGAAAATAGTGGTTTACTATGTTAAATTAATGTAAACAAAACAGTAATAGATTTGCAGTATTCAATACAACAAATGAAAAATCTGGGAATCAAATTAGCACTTTTTATCAATTACTTTGTTTTTGCAGCATTGCTGAACAGTGTCGGTCTACTTATTCAGAAATCTCAAAATATGTACGGAATTTCTGAGTCCAAAGCCAGCCTGCTAGAACCAGCAAAAGATTTGACTATTGCAATTGTTGCATTTATAATTGGTTCTTTTCTTCCAAAGTTAGGTTACAAGAAAGGCATGTTAATCAGTTACGCTATTGTTTTCCTTGGTTGTTTCATAATGTATTTTGGTAACTCGTTTTGGAGTGTCATCTTATTATTCGCTTGCACCGGATTTTCTTTTGCGATCATTAAAGTTTCTGTTATGGCACTAATAGGCATTGTAGCAAATAATGAAAGTGAGCACAAATCATTTATGAGTTACATAGAGAGTATTTTTATGTTAGGAATCGTTTTCGCTTACGTTATTTTTCCAATGTTTTACAGCGACACAGATCCAAACGCTTGGCTTAATGTCTACTTGATTTTAGCAGGTTTGATAGCAATAGTTTTCATCTTCATCCTATTTTCAAAATTCGATTTACCAAAAGCAGAAACAACAAAATCCATTGCCCAAGATTTTGAAGAAATGGTGCAGCTTATGAAAAAACCATTGCTGATTTTGTTTGCAGTATTTGCTTTTATGTATGTGATGACAGAACAGGGAATCATGTCTTGGTTACCAACTTTTAATCAGAAAGTTTTACATCTGAGTGAAAAGTTAGCAGGGCAAATGGCTGTGATTCTAATGCTTTCTATAGCTTTTGGCAGATTCATTTCCGGTATTATTGTTAAGAAAATTCATTGGTATGTTTATTTGACGGTGTGTCTGGTTTCCGCCGCTTGTCTTGTCATTTTCGTTCTTCCAATGGCTGCCGACTTATCCGTTACAGAAATTAAAAATTTGAAGGATGTTCCTTTGGTTGGCTTTGTATTCCCATTAATTGGATTGTTTTTGGCGCCAATTTATCCTCTAATCAACTCTGCAATACTAAGTGCAACGGATAAGCATTTACACAGTTCGGTAGCGGGGATTTTAACATTTTTCTCAGCATTCGGCGGAACGTGTGGATCTGTGATTATCGGTTACCTTTTCCAGAATATTGGTGGTCACAAAGCTTTTTATTTCTCATTAATTCCAATGCTGGTTCTCATTGTCGTTATCTACTTCATTAATAAACTAAACAATAAATCAAGATCAGATGCAGACTAATTTTTATATAGAAGATATTTTTGATTTGTTTGATGCCGTTCAGAAGTCTAAAATTTTTGAAGACCAGAAAGTTATGGCGGATGCAGTTCCATTGTTTTCAATTCCAGAAATCAACAACAATTATAAGCTCGAGAAAAGTAATGAAGGTTTTGATCTGAAGGAATTTGTTACTAAAAATTTCAGATTTGATCAGAAAATCGATGCAATTGAAGAGCGTAATCATCTTCCAATCAAGCAACACATCGAAAAACTTTGGGATGAGTTGGCCAGGACTTCACAAGAAGAAAAAGGAACCTTACTGAAACTTCCGAAACCTTACATAGTTCCTGGCGGGCGATTCAATGAGTTTTTTTATTGGGACAGTTATTTTGTGATGCTAGGTCTACAGGTTTCTGGCAGGATTGAGATGATGACTAATATAGTAGATAACTGTGCTTATCTGATTAATAAATTCGGATTCGTTCCCAATGCCAACAGAACCTATTTCCTAAGTCGTTCGCAACCTCCGTACTTTTCTCTGATGCTGGATTTAATATTTGAAAACACAAATGATGAAAAAGTTTATACTCAATATCTCGAAACCTTAGAAAAAGAATACGAGTTCTGGATGGATGGAGTGGATGATATAGAGAATGACAGTCAATACAAAAGAATTATAAAAACTAAAGATGGTGATATTTTGAATCGATATTTCGATGATGAAAATAGTCCGCGTCCGGAAAGTTATATGATAGATGTTGAAGATAGGGAGTCTTCCTCGAATTTAGAATTTTATAGGAATATACGTGC
Organism: Chryseobacterium sp.; assembly: GCA_039595375.1. Classification (GTDB taxonomy): domain Bacteria; phylum Bacteroidota; class Bacteroidia; order Flavobacteriales; family Weeksellaceae; genus Epilithonimonas. The sequence continues at coordinate 4,031 of JBCNLQ010000011.1, read as the reverse complement.
AGCGTGCGAATCTGGTTGGGATTTTTCCAGCAGATGGTTCGCAGACGGTAAATCGATACAGAGTATTGAAATTTTAGATCTGACTCAGGTAGATCTCAACTCTCTTCTATGGCACTTAGAAATTACCTTGGCAAAAGCTTCTGAACTTCAAAATATTGAAGAAAAGAAAAATTTTTATGTCCAGAAAGCAAAGGCCAGGCAAAATGCGATTGACAAATATTTCTGGAACAAAGAAGAGAAAATATACAAAGATTATAACATCAAATCAAGATCTCAAAGTTCCTCAGAACACATTGCAACGCTTTATCCAGTGTTTTTGAATATTTCAAGTCAAGAACAAGCGAAGGCAGTTTCTGAAACTATTGAAAAAAAATTCCTGAAAAAAGGAGGATTGATTACAACTACCTATGAATCTGGTCAGCAATGGGATGCTCCAAACGCTTGGGCACCATATCAGTGGCTGGGATTTTTGGCTATGACTAATTATGGCTTTGACGATCTCGCAGAAAAAATTAAAAATAATTGGTGTAATAATGTCGAAAGGATTTACAGTAATACGGGAAAACTGATGGAAAAGTACAATGCGATAGACACCACAAGCATTGCAGGAGGAGGAGAATATCCAAACCAGGACGGATTTGGATGGACCAATGGAGTTTATATAAAATTAAAACACAACAATTAAATAAACTTAAAGACATGACAAGAAAATCACTCATCCTGGTTGCAGGTATCGCAACCATGTACTTCCAAAATGCTTATGCGCAGGAAGTAAAAGATTCAGTAAAAACCAATGACATAGATCAGGTGGTAATTACCGGAAACTCACGTCCAAAACAGAAAATAGAATCCAGTACGGCGATCTCTACTTTCAGTGCGAAGGAAATCATGAAACAAAACCCAATCAGTGCTGCAGCATTATTGCAGAGAGTTCCCGGCTTTGCGGTAGAATCTTCTGGTGGAGAAGTAGGGAATAACTTATTCTCCAGAGGTATCCCTTCTGCCGGAGGTTACGAATTTGTGCAGGTTCAGGAAGACGGACTACCGGTTTTCGAAGATGGCGCTTTGCAATTTGCCAATGCTGATAACTTTTTCCGTGTAGATAATACAACAGGAAGACTGGAAGCTTTGAGAGGAGGTTCAGGTTCTATCTTCGCAACCAATTCTCCTGGTGGATTGATCAACTTTATTTCAAAAGAAGGAAGCAATACTTTCAAAGGAATTGCAAAATTGGAAACCAGTACTTATGGATTGATGCGTACTGATATCAATCTTGGAGGTGCTTTGATTGAGGACAAATTATTCTTCAACGTTGGTGGTTTTTACAGAACCGATGACGGACTTAGAAAAACTGGTTTCAAAGCCAACAACGGTGGACAGGTCAGAATGAATTTGAAATATGTTTTCGACAAAGGCTATGCGAAAGTGTATTACAAAAAACTAGACGACAGAAATACATTCTTCTTACCCATTCCATTGACTCAAAACGGAAATGACATCAAAGAATTCGCTGGGTTTGATCCTAATTATGGGACTTACAGCTACAGTTCTATTAGTCAGCTGAATATTCCACAAGTTGGCGGTGGCTATTTTAAAAGAAATCTTCAAGACGGGATTCATCCGAAAGTAGATGCGATAGGCGCAGAATTCAAATATGATTTGGGTAACAATTTCTCTGTTTTGAATAAGACCAGATATACCAATATCGATATGAATTATACGGGGATTTTCCCTGCTGGCGGACCTCAAACTGCGGCTGGATATGCCAATAAAGCAGTAAAAGATGGAGGAGCAGGAATTGTAGGAAATAATTACCAATATTCATTAGCGAGTAATGGAAAGATTGTAAATCCTGCGTTTGTTCAGAAATTAGGATTCTGGGCAATTGATAAGAAAATGAATAATTTTGTTAATGATCTACAATTCAGTTATAAACTGGACAAAGGTAATGTAACGGCTGGATTTTACAAATCTAACTGGACATCTAACCAATACTGGAACTGGAGCAATATCTTAACGACTGCTACAGACAAACCAGAACTTCTTAATTTGGTAGATAAATCCCTTAGTCCCAATGATGTCGGCTATTCCAAGACGTACAACGGCATTACCCAGATGTCATTTCTTCAAAGAAATACTCAGACGCAGGGAAGTCTTAATGATATCTATGCAAACTTAGACTACAACGTTACAGATAATTTGAACATTAATATTGGAGCACGTTACAGCAAAGATATTTACAGAGGATTTTTTGCCAATACAACTTCTGGAAATCTTCATAATTCCGGATTGACGGCAGATGGCGTTCACGATTTTACAACCACAACTGCCGATGATAATATGAGCGTTTTGGGTAATCAATATTCTTATTGGAGATATGATATCGATAAGTTGTCTTATACCGCTGCAGCCAATTATAAAATTAATAGTAATAACGCAGTTTATGGACGTTTCTCTCACGGATTCAGATCTCCGAACGAAGAAGCTTATTATAATTATTTCTCTGCTGCAAACCAGACTCAGCCCTTAGAGCCAGTAACTACTAATCAGATTGAAGTTGGTTATAAATATTACACCAATAATTTCAGTATCGGCGTGATTCCATTTTATTCAACATTGAATGATCTTTCCTTTACGGATGTTTTCTCAGACGGAAGATCAGAAAATACTTTTGCTGATACCAAAAATTTTGGTGTAGAGATCGAAGGATATGCGCGACTATTCAATAATATTTTGGATCTGACATTCAACGGGACTTTTCAGAATCCTAAATATTCAGGGCTAGCGGGGAGCAGTGTTTTGGAAGGAAATACTGTAAGAAGAATGCCGAAATTGTATTTCAATGTAACTCCTGCCATCAATATTACTAAAGAATGGAGAACTTATGTTAGTTATAATTATTATGGCAAACGTTTTCAGGATGAGCTGAATGTACAAACTTTACCTTCATTTGGTGAAGTGGGTGCTGGGACATCTTATCAGCTAGGAAAAGTACGTTTTGGTATTGACGCCACCAATGTTTTCAATACAATCGGAATAACCGAAGGTGATCCAAGATCAGGATCTCCAAGTGGAGACGGAACTATTATGGCAAGACCAATTATGGGTGCCGCGGTAAGAGGTTCTATAACTTTAGAATTTTAGAATAGATTTTTTCATACTTTGATTAGGATTCATCCCGGGCTTGTTCTGGGATGTTTTTTTTACATCAAATATTTGCTAGTAGAAATTTCTAAAAATCAATACATTCCACTTGCTATTTCAAAAATAATTTATAATTTTGCAAACCGAAATATAAGTCTTCTTTTATGCGAAGTGACTTATGTTGAATAATTAATGCTTCCACATTCAATTATTTATTAATCAAATCAACACATTAAAATGGCTAAAAAAGTCTTTAAAATGGTAAAACTTCAGGTGAAAGGTGGCGCTGCTAACCCTTCTCCACCAGTAGGTCCAGCATTGGGTTCTGCAGGTGTGAACATCATGGAGTTTTGTAAACAATTCAACGGTAGAACTCAGGACAAACCTGGTCAAGTTCTTCCGGTAGTGATTACTGTATTCGAAGATAAATCTTTCGAATTCATTATCAAAACACCTCCAGTTGCAATCCAGTTGTTGGAAGCTGCAAAGTTGAAAAGTGGTTCTGGAGAGCCAAACAGAAACAAAGTAGGTGCTGTATCTTGGGCTCAAGTTCAGAAAATTGCTGAGGACAAAATGGGAGACTTAAACTGTTTCACCGTGGAGCCTGCGCTTTCTATGGTAGCTGGTACTGCTAGATCTATGGGATTGAGAGTAACTGGAACTAAACCAACTAACGCTTAAAACTTAAAGAAATGGCAAAATTGACAAAAAAGCAAAAAGAAGCTTTAAGCAAAGTGGAAAAAAATAAAATTTACAATCTTGACGAAGCTTCTGCTTTGGTAAAAGAAGTAAATTTTGCAAAATTTGACGCATCTGTAGACATCGCTGTTAGATTGGGTGTAGATCCAAGAAAAGCAAACCAAATGGTAAGAGGTGTTGTATCTCTT
>JBCNLQ010000010.1:0-94363 GCA_039595375.1 Chryseobacterium sp. | reverse complement strand
CTTCGTAATAATCTCGCTTGCTCATAATTAATAATAAATGATGATTGATAGTTGATAAATCATAGTTAACAGAAAATGATTGATGATAGAATCCAAATCATTTATCTATTATCTTTTATCATTTATATTCTTAGTTCCCTGTCACTACTTTTGCGAAACGGATCACTTTGTCGTGAAGTTCGTAACCTGTTTCTATCACGTCTATGATTTTACCTTTCAGGTCTTCTGATGGCGAAGGAATAGAAGTAATCGCCTCGTGCAAATCTACGTTGAAGGCGTCACCTTGCTCTACGTGGATAGGTTTCAAACCTTTTTCTACCAGTTTGCTTCTCAGTTTTTGATAGATGAGTTCAATCCCTTTCAACTCCTGTTCGTTTCCGTTTTTGGAAATTTCTTTGATGGCTCTTTCAAAGTCATCTAAAACACCAAGCATAGAAGTCATCAAATCTTTTGAAGCATATAGGTAGAACTCATTCTTTTCTTTTTGAGTTCTTTTTTTATAGTTTTCGAATTCTGCATACAGACGGATGTATCTGTCTTTTTCCTCTGCCAATTTTTCCTCAGCTGTAGGCTCTTGTGACACATTTTCCTGATTTCCGCTTTCTGACGCCTCAGTGTTTATGGTCTCAGTATTTAAGTTTTCCTCGTGTATATCTTTGTTTTCTTCCATAATGATAATTTTACACCATAGTTTTTTCAATTCCTTTGCCAATCGTTGTTTTTTGACAATTAGGCAGAATTTCGCGAACATCAAGTAAGGGCTCGAAAGTACAATATAGAACAAACTCGAAGCTAACGGACTACTTCATTTTATCAACTACAGCATTTCTGAAAGCAATATCATCCATTATCCATTTCATCATTTTATCCTCAGTGTTGGAAAAACTCCCAAAATCTGGATTGATTTCTACATTGGGGATCACACCTCTCTCCTGATTATCGAATTCAATATTAGGGCGGATAAGGAAAAGACCGATGGGAAGCGAAAGTTTTGAATGGGGCAAAATGACTGTATTGCTAACTCCAGCAACCGTTCCGTCATTTGCACCGCCCGTTTCCTCACCCACGATGACGGCTCTTTTATCAAACTTCAACTTTGCAGAAATGATGGACGACGCAGAGAAGCTCGACCCATTCACTAAAACATAAATCTTTCCGTGGAACGCATCCGACTTTGGTTTGGTCGGTCTGGAAGCAAACTCCCTGAAGTAATATCGATTATTTTTTCTGGAAGATAAAAGATAGTTACCCGCAAGAAAAAATGGGTAGACCGGAGCGCTGAAAACCGATGTCCAGATCTTCTGTCCGCGGAAGTAATTCTGATACAGTCCTGAAGTTTTAGAGGTCATCTCAGGAGCTTTTATTAAGGTAAATTCCTGATCCGAAAGATAAGAATACAAGGTATTGATTTCAGAAAGCGATCCGCCCAGATTATCCCGGATATCCAAAATCAGATATTGAGAACGTGAATTTCTGATTTTGGCAAATGTCTCTTTATAAAATTGCTTGGCCAGTGTTGCAGAAAAGGTTTTCACCTTGATGTATGCCACGCTGCTATCTGCTTTCAGGAATTTGAAAGTTCGGTTATAGGTTTTGGACATTACATCATAATCCTGGATTTTTTGAGTAGCTGTTATTTTCGGTTTTACCTTATCTGTATCGAGTTGCTCCTCCGTCTTTCTTTGACGTTTGATAAGCACTTCTGTAATCTCATTATTTAATTTCGTTTGAAGAGCCGCACTGTCCAGATACCCCTTTTCCAAAGTATAGTAATTGAAAAATGCAAGATTGATGAAGTACTTTTGAAAAGTTTTATTATTCCCGTCTGAGCTGTACAGCTTATTATATTTTTGAATAAGGTCTGATACTTTCTCACCGTTGATTTTCAAAATCTCTGTTCCAACTTTGATATCTTTGATGTTTTCTTTATTTTCTTTCACAAAAAGCTTATCATCAACAATCTGATACTCCATCAATGCAAATAGTGGTCTCTTTTTTTTGAAGTCTTTCTGTTGCTTCTTTGTATATCTTTTCGGAATTGATTTCAGTCTCAGGTGACCTTCTTTGATACTCGCTATGACAGGTGACAGCTGGAAGAAAAACTGATTGGGTGTCATTGGATGTTGGATAGTGGTCTTAAGGCTGTCAAATTTATGATCCAAATCATCTTTGGATATGTACCAATACAATTCCGGGTGGAATCTCTGCAGTTTAGCGTATGTAAAATCAACATCTTCTCTAAGCTCATTTGCCGGAATTTTTTTGTCCAGAAACAAGTTATTCTGCTTGACAGATTGGCAAGACAGAATTAGCATTAATAAAATCAGATATTGAGCTCGTATCATTTTAACAAAATTAAATGTAAAACTTTTATTCGATAATTATTCTTTTAGGCTTCAACTTTAACATATTCTAACAAAATGTGGTTTCGATTTTGTTACTGAATGTAAAATTCAAAAAAATTATGAGACATACCATTATCGCAGCATCGGCATTTCTGTTCTCACAACTCTCATTTGCCCAAACAAAAGATGTTGGCGCTTTTACATCGCTAAAGGTTTTTGATAAAATCCCTGTAGAACTGGTCTCTTCTTCCTCTTACAAAGCAGAACTTAGCGGATCCAAATCCAATGATATAGAATTGGTAAACTCTGGAAGCGAGCTGAAAGTAAGAATGAAAACAACGCAAATTTTGCAGGGTGATGATGTCAAAGTTGTGCTTTATTACAAAGATCTGAACAGTATCCAAGCCAGCCAGGGCGCCAGAATAACCTCTGGAGATGCCATTAAATCGACAAAACTAGATGTCACATCCAATGAAGGATCGCTGGTTGACGTAAAAATAGAAGCCAGCATGATGGAGGGTAAAGTGAATACTGGCGGTGTTCTAAAACTTTCTGGAACTGCAGACACACAGTCCGTAGTTGTAAACACAGGAGGACAATATGATGGGAAAGAACTAGACACCAAAATCACAAGCATAACTACTAATGCAGGCGGAAAGGCAGTTGTAACGGCATCAAAATCCGTAGATGCTACTACAAGAGCAGGTGGCGTGATAGATATTTATGGAAATCCGCAAACCAGAAATCAGAAAAAAATAGCAGGCGGTAAAATCAATTACCATTAAGAGTTTGCTAGTTTAGTAAAAAGTAGAAAGAAAATACCCGAATGAGTCATTCGGGTATTTTTATTATTTTCTATCAGAAGATTGTCTGATGTGTAACGTGGGTGTCAAAACCAGTTTTTTCTCGATGCTGATACCAGAGGAATTGTCTTTGATACTTTCCAGGAAAACATTACCCGATATTTTCCCCATCAGAACCGGAGTCTGATCTACAGAGCTGATTGACAGTTCCATAAACTGAGTAAAAGGCTCATTACTGAAGCCTATTACACCAATATCCTGTGGAATTTTCAACTTCAAATTTCTAATTTCTTTACACGCTCCCAATGCTGTAAAATCACTGGCAGAAAAGATGGCATCTGGTTTTACTTTGCGTTTCCAAAGGCTCTTCATGGCGCTTATACCCTCTTCTATAGAACTTCCTGTATTGATGATATTTTCCTTTACCACCGGCATTTTATAATCTTCCAAGGCTGAAATATAGCCTTTCAGACGATTCTGATAAATCTCAAGATTTTGATCTCCTGAGAAATGACAAATGTTTTTATAACCTTGTTTTATCAAATGTTCAGTAGCTAGATAAGCACCCTTATGATCATCGATAGTTATAGTACTCACGCCGGGAATATCCTTCTTCCTATCAAAAAGAATGATTGGTGTGTTGGTTGTGTTCAGGATTTTTTTGACATATTCCATATCTGTTGTATTCCTTGATATCGAAATAAAGATACAGTCTACCTGTGTGTGCAACAAGGTATTGAGCTGTTTTTTTTCTATGGCAGCATCATCGTGACTTTGACAGATGATCACGCGATAGCCGTGAGGAGACAACTCTTCCTCGATGCCACGTATGACGGAGGAGAAGAAATTGGTATTGATGTACGGCACAATCACACCCACAGTCTTGGTCTCTCCACTTTGAAGGGCCTTTGCCAGATTATTTTGTTTATAGTTCATTTCCTTCGCCATCGCAGAAACTAATTCTTTAGTTTCCTGGCTGATTCTGGGATGATCGTTCAGCGCCCTGGAAACAGTCGCTACACTCACATTCAGCTTTTTGGAAATGTCATATATTGTGGTGTTTTTCTTTGTCATGTATTTTTATCTAAACATTAGATACAATGGATGTAAATATATAAAATAATCCCTATCAGAACTGATTTTTAAGCTTTCTTTTCATCAAAAAAAGCAATTTTCTGAGCAACGTAGTATTTTAGAATATCTCTTCAAATGATGTCTGGATATCTTTATAAAAATTAAATATAAAAGAAAAGCCAATTACCCGTGTTTAAATTGGCTTTCTTAAATGTGAAAAAATTATTTTTTAATTAATTTTCCAGATGATTCACCGGAATTTGTTTTCAAATTGTAGAAATAAAGTCCGGTTCTCAAATCTTTGGTATCGATTGTCAAATTACTAATTCCTTTACTTACGCTTCTTTTCACTGTTTTTACAATTCTTCCATTTGCGTCGAAAATATTAATTATAACATCAGAATTAGATTTCAGATCTATATCGATATTAACTTGGTCTCCAAAAGGATTGGGGTAAACAAGCGTTTGTTTTCCTTTCAAATCTGTTACTGCTAATGTTCCGAAATCAAAATTAACAGAAGCTTCTGGCATCCAGTCGAATAAGAAAGAAGGATCAGTTTCTTTTTTGAAAACATTAGAAATTGTGAATGCTTGAGAATCAGTTTGTGATAAAACGACTCCACCATTTGCTCTCAGAGCCAGTCTTTCTGGCGTTGCACCGGCTCCTGTATTTCCGTATTCTACAAATGTCACAGGAAGTACACCGTTGATTGGTGTTGTCCAGCCATTGGCATTCAGCATCGCTGGTGTTGCACATCTGATGAAAGCAGCTTTCGGCGTATTCTGCCAAGCTCTACCAAAGTGAAAATTGCTGATTGCCGTTCCATTGAAATCCAATGTTCCATCTGCAGGCACTGTCAAATTACAATCCAGGAATACAAATCCGAATTTTGTAGTAGATTCGGTGGATGGAGCTGTTACCACACTGTTATTACGGTTGATGTATGTTGTACACTGATCAAAAATAACTGTTTGACGACCAAAAATGAAATCTACATTTCCTTCTATATAACAATTTTTGAAGTAAGCTCTACCAATACTGTTTCCAAGATAAGTATCCTGATAACCAACAATTTTACAATCATAAAAAGCCTGGCGATCACCTTGAGTTTTCAGAGCAACAGCCTGAGTTGATGAATTGATCTGCGTATTGGCTGTCGAATTGACAAATGTATTGGCTACCGTAATTTTAGATGCTGTAAAATCATTACCGAAAATGGCCATTGTCTGAGAAAGAGAAGTTCCGTATGCCAATCCGGTATCAGGATTGATGGCGCCTGCAGAAATATTATTCGTAATTATAGTTGTATCAGCATTGTCACCAATTAAGAATACATTGGTTTTATTCTGAGTTAATGTTGGTCTTTCTGTGTAAGTCCCAGGTTTGATATGAATGATCCATCTTCCTGTATAGTTATCCGGAACTGCATCAAATGCTGCCTGAACCGTTGTATAATCGCCGGAGCCGTCTTTCGCAATTGTTTTGATGACATCTATTTCTGTGGCTTTGGTTGTAACCGTTGCCTGCGATCCATAGGAAGTTCCAGCAGAATTGGTAGCGAAGGTTCTCACATAATATAAAGTAGAAGGCATCACTCCGAATGCAAAAGAAGAGAAAGAGCCCAGACCAGTTCCTGTAGAAACTTTTGTAGCATTAGCAATTGTAGGATCTGATGAAGTGGAATATACAATCCCTCTATCGGTAACGTTTGCTCCTCCCCAATCGGTAACATTACCTGATATTACAAAGGACTTGTTAGTTACTTGTGATTGGGAAGTTGTAGTTACAGTTGGCACCACAATATTTGATAATGTGGTAAAACTCAACTGATCTCCGTAAGACGTACCTGCAGAATTGGTAGCATAAGCACGAACATAATAAGTTGTCGCAGGTAATAAACCCTGTAAATTGCTCACAAACGAACCAGATGTTGCATTTTCCTCTGTTTTTGAATCAGCGATTGTTGGATTTGGAGTCGTACTGTAAACTACACCACTTGCTGTAACAGCTCCACCACCGTTGCTGGAGATATTACCGCCAGTTATTGCAGTCGTTGTAGAAATAGAAGAAACATTTGCTGTGGCAACAGTAGCAGGATTGGCTACAGATCCTTCCATTGTTCCTGAGATTTTTACATTTCTCAATGCAAATTGTTTCCCAGTTGTAGCTGCTGCCAGATAAGGATAAAATCTAAGGTAAAATTTCTGATTTCCAGTGATATTTACTGCCGTTGAAAGCGTTACGCTCAAAACTTGAGATTTTCCACTTGGCGTAAGCTGTGTAGCAGGTTTGATCTGAACTCTGTCCGAAAAATCAGCATTGGTACTGTAAAAAACCTGATAATACATATTACTGGTTCCTGCTCCTCCTACAAGGGCTTCAACTTTATTAATCGTAAAAGTTCCGCTGTTGGTGGCATTCACATCAAACTGAACATATTTAGTTTCGTCCACAGTTGTTGTACTTCCTGTTCCTGTCCAGCTGTTGGTATTGGTTCCTGTAAATTGATAAAAATCGATATTACTATCTGCATTTCCATCGCCGGTGAAATCCACTTTGGTATTGACTTCAGTCTTTAGAACTGCAGTTGGATAGGTCACTGCTGATTCTAGATTTCCCTCCAGAGATTTGGTCGTTATGTCTGCAATCAAAGGCCAATTGACGGATGCAGGACTTGCTTCTACAAGTTTTGAAAATTTTGATGCTCTTATTTGAGTTTTCGATGATTTATCAGTTTTCTTTTCAGGATTTGAAGATGATATCCCCTTTGCAGAATCTGAGAAATAAGAGATGCTCTTTCCGATTCCAAAAATCGTAACCGTGCAAAAAAGAGCCACTGGTAAAATGAGATTTTTTTTCATAGGTAATTTTTAATTAATAATTGTGATGGATTTTAGTTAGAGAAGTTATTTTACAATTACTTTCTGCGTGTAAGAATCATCGGAGGTCTTGACTACAAATAATTTTACACCTTTAGTTAATTTTTTGAGAGAAATTGTATTGATAGTATTATCACCTTTACTTAGAGTTCCGTTATAAACAATATCTTCTGTCTTACCAGAAAAATCCATCACAGAAATCTGTACAGGCTGAGCATTTTCCCTCGAAAAAATCTTAACCGAAATCTGTTCGGACGCCGGATTGGGATAAAAAAGTGACACTGGATTTTTCTTGACATTGACTTCATCTGTTGCCAAAAAAAGACAATCTGTTGGCTGAAGCAAGACCGCACCTGCACCAGACATTACTGTTTGTTTTACATCTTGAGAAGAAATCTTATTGATGGTATATGGTGGTGTAAAAGCGGTTCCTGATCCTGCCGATGTTCCAGAAGTTCCCACAAAAGTATTGTTTACCGACTGAGCAGCTGTAAAATTGCCAGTTTCCAGACGGATAGGATTTTTGACACCATCAAAATAATTGCTTTCAATCAATAAATCTGCTTTGTAACCTGCATAGATACAGTAGTTGCTCACAGAACTGTTGAAATAATTATTAAGAAGATGCACTTTTCCATATCTAACTCTTGGCATTCTCTCTCGCGCGCCACTACCCCACCAGCAATACTGCATAGTGATTCTCAATTTTCCTTCATCTTGTGTTGCACCGTCATCAGATCCAAATAAGTTGGAAAATCTATGATCGTTGCTACCACCAGAACCTCCAGGAATTGGGGCTTTTAGGTATTCGAACTTTGTCCAGGAAATGGTAATCAGATCAGAAGCATTTTTGATATCAAGATTGCCATCCAAAGCATCTTGAAATGTACAGTGGTCTACCCAGACATTCGTACAATTATCGATGGTCATGTTATCATTACCATCCACATCATAGGCACCTGGACCTTCGAAAGTGATATTTTTTATAAGAACATTAGAACTGTTCTTAATATATAAAATTCCGGATCCGCCAGCGGTGAGATCCGTAGAAATTAATCTTGCGCCAGCCAGTCCTAAAATAGATTTATTGGTTTGATTATTCAAATTAAGACGACCAGAAGCAGGGAAAGTAATCTGCCCAGAAACGTGAATCACTTTAACAGATGTACTATTGACAGCCGCCCGCAGCTCTGCATAAGTGGTTACCACAGTTGGTGTAGCTGTTCCTCCTCCGGTTACGCCATTTGTAGAAGCCCAACCCGAAACCGGACATTGCGCTTTCATATTGACGTTAAATGCAGAAATAAAAAGCCAAGCAGATAATAGAAAAATTCTTTTCATGAGGATAAAAATTCTTATGATGAGTGCTTTAATTGAAAATAAAAACATATCAACCTTTGCAAATAAAAAATCGATAAAAATCTGATTATTAACAATTTAAAAAAAATACTACTTTTAAAAAAGGAAAAAAAAAGTTTGATGAAATGTTGTTTCATCAAACCTTAATTAATGAAAAATTTAATTCATTTAAATTTTTGTTGTTTTTTGTAAACTATATTCACTCGAATTATCTAATCAAAACCTTCACAGATTTTTCACCTGAATCAGATTTTAGATTGACGATGTACAAACCTTTGGTGTTCACTTCAAAATTAGTATCAATAGAAGATTTGAATGTTTTTACCAAAGATCCGTTTGCGTTGAACACATTGACCTGAGTATTTTTAGACTCCAGATTAGAAATAACTACTTTGTTACCACTGGTAGCCACTGTAGCTTTCATACCTTTTGTCACATCGTTTACACCCAAAACAGTTGTCCCAACATTGGTTGCTGTAATTTTGTAAATATTGAGAGACTGATCTCCATAAAGATAGATATTGGCAGCAGGTCCAACATAATCATAGGTGTAAATGATACCGTCTGAAGAGTTTGAATAGGTTTTTGAAGACAGAATTGCAGTTCCTGTTCCAATATACAGAGTACGATCTCCAGACCCCCCGTTTTTGTACCAAACCGTGATAGATGAGTTTCCGTTGGTTTTGAAATATACATGACGTTGTGTTGGCGTAGTATTGACACCTGTTGATGTATAACCTCCACCATTCAACTTGAATCTTTTGGAAGCCGTATAACCATCAGAGAAAGTAGCACTATTAGCTTCTACAGCTCCAAAATTAACCACAGTTTCAGGGCCAGGCACCAAAGCAAGATTGTTTTTTACTTTTGCTGTCTCACCAGCAATAACAGGCCAAGCCGCAGATGAGAAATCCCAAATAGTCTGAGCTTTTACGTTTCCTACAGTAGCGACTACCGCAAATGCTAAAAGAAGTAATGATTTTTTCATAATGAAATGATTTATTTAATTGTTTGTTTAGATTTCAATGCAATCGATTACACAAAATTTGCAATTTTTCGACACTTCTAATATAAAATTATTATTCAAATCCAAGATATTTTTTTTAAAATTAACATTAATTTTATTTAACAAAGATTCAAAACGTAATGTTAATGGTGGTTTTAACAATACAGTGAAAACCATAGAAAATATTATTAGGATAAAAAATTTGGGATTTTACTGTTAAAATCTGCGCAATCGGTTGTCTAAATTTCACTAAATATTGAGGTGAAATATGCAAACAATCAATTTTTCAAAAAAAACTTTTGCAAAATTATAACATGTACAACTACGAACTACTAAAAAACAAAATCGTCAGTTTTTAATAAATTCGACATCAATAAAAAACCCTTTAAAAGAATGTTTAGAGGGCACTCTTAGAAAATATGAAGAAAAATTATTTTTGGATTTTATTTTATCATCACTTTTACAGATTTCTCACCTGCTTCTGACTTCAGATTCACGACATAAATACCCTTTGTATATAAATCAAAATCAGCATCTAATGATGTTTTAAAGGACTTTACCAAAACTCCGCTGGCAGAAAAAACACTCACTTGCGTATTCCTAGATTCCAGATCTTTGACAAAAATTCTGTTTCCACTTGAGAATACGGTTGATTTCAATTCAGATTTTGCACCACTCACCGCCAAACTGGAGTTATCCGTATATTCAATTTTGTAGAGACTATTATCGCCACCACCAGCAGCGATGATTAAATTACCAGCCGTTCCAGTATAAGTATATGACGTAACAGCAATGTCAGCAGTCCCATTACCAGAAAACGTTGTAACACTCAGAACTTTTCCTGCTGCATCGGAAATCAAAATACTTCTACCTGCACCACCACCTCTAGCATAAAACTTGATAACTGCCTTGTCTGATACAGCAAATTGTATATAGCGTCTGGTGGGCATCGCCGTCGTTCCGAGAGCAGGATTAGTAGATCCAGAATAACTGTTCCCTCCAAATTGCAAACGCTGCGTCGGCGTATATCCGTCCTCGAAAACAGCTAAGCTGTTGGTGGCAATGGTAAGACTGCTTCCGCCAGTCACGAAAGACAAACCATCAACCGTTTTGTCCGCGGCAATTGCACCTGCAGGGAATTTTGATGTAGCACTAAAATCCCAAGTTTTGCTTTGGGCATTGAAAGTTACAGCAGAAATACCTGCAATCATTAAAGAAAATAATAATTTTTTCATGATAAATAATTTTTGGTTGTTTTATAAGATAAAAAAATTGCGCAATCGATTACACTTTTTGACCGCTTGATTGGCGTTTCTAATATAAAGTTATTTATAACCTGTCCGTAATTTTTCTAAAATATTTCTGAACTATAAATTAATTTGTTTAAAGAAAGAAATCAAATTGTCGGTATCGCTAGTAATTCACAGTTAAATAATTGTTTAAAAATATTTTTCAAACAGCCGAATTTTTTTTGAAAAATCTAGAATTTTCATCAAAAACACAAAGCAACCGATTGCATAAATTTCCCTAAATTGAAAGTAAAAATGCAGATTTTGCTATATTTTTGTAATTACTGTTGTGCAACAACTTCAGGGAATCCAATTATCTATCTGCTGAAAGATTTTTTCTAAAACATAATTCTTCAAATCTTTATTTGGTAATTGATGAGACCAATCTACACGTTCTGAAGGATTTGCGCCCTTACCTTTACTGCCATATTCTGCATAAAAAGCGGTTTTTTCTTTATCCGGAAACATTTTGTCACCTTTCCAAGGATTCCATCCTCTTGGTAAAATATGATTTCCCATTTCTGTGTTGATAAAAACTGTTTTCGCAAATGGTCGCCATGGCCTCCCTAGAAAAACTTGGCTTACGTCTTCTTCAGCAATCAATTGACAATCCATAAAAACAAAACCATATTTTCTGTTTTCTTCTGTGGAAGCAGCGGTAATGTATGAGTTAGCTAGACTTTTTACCGTGCAATTTTTGAAAACGGCTGTTGCTGCACCAAAAATAAAATCTGTTGTTCCTTCGATAAAACAGTTTTCAAAATATTGTCTGCTACCACTCTTTCCAGCGTAAAGTGTGTCCTGGCAACCCAAAATTCTGGAATTTTTGATGATAAATCTGTCGCCTTCTACGTGAAGAGCAACTGCCTGACCTTTGTTACACGATTTATTTTGAATAGTCAGATTTGAAATTTTGACCTCATCCGCCATTACCAAAAAGGTGTATGAATTGAAAGTGGTCATTGTCTCATTCAACGCATTGATTTTACCAGAATAATCGTCGTTTATAATGACGGTATTCTCTTGATTTTCGCCTTGCAAAGTGATTTTATGCTTAGAACTGGGTATGCCTATTTTCTCATTATAAATCCCCGATTTTATAATTATCAAAGCTTCACCTGGACCAAAATCACGAACCGAATTAATGGCTTTCTGAATGGAAGTAAAATCTCCGCTTCCGTCCTTTGCAACGGTAATTGTTATGTAGGGATCTTGTGCAATCGCTAAAATAGAAGATAGGAATAAGAATATAAAAACGATTTTTTTCATTTAATGATTGAAGTGATTATGAGAGCTTAAATGCAAATTTTATAATAAATTTTACTGATTTTAAGAAAGTAAAGTGTTATTAAGGAATTGATTTAGTGAATGTTGAAGTTGTAAATTGCCTCTCAGCAACTTTCTCGCAATCTTTACTTTTTAATTTTTTTTAAGTAATTTTAATTATAGGTCTTAAAATTATTTTTATTATTTCAAAACCTTATCCAAAAACTCTACAATATATTTCAAAGTCTCATCAAACCAGGGCTGAACCAGCCAAAAAGAATGAGGCGAATCGGTGATTTCGTGAACTTCGCAGAAAATTTTATTTTTCTCGAGAAGTTTAATCATATCATCTCTACCAGCATGAAATCTTGGTTGGGAGCTATTGACAAATAATGTAGGCGGTGTATTTTTTCCGACATATTCCAAAGGGGAAGCTTCTTTCCAAAGTTGAAAATTTTGAGATTTTGTCGCACCAAACCAATACGATGCGTAAGTGCCTTCCTCAGATTCTGGATGAATGAAAGACACAATTCCATCGATATTGACGATGGCTTGAACTTTATTTTTCACACCAACCAAAGTCGCCAATTGTGCGCCAGCAGAATTTCCTCCAATGGCGATTTTATTTTTATCTAAGGAAAATTCTTTGTGATGTTTTTTGAGGAATTTCAAAGCATCTTGGATGTCTTCGACCGCTGCTGGATATTTCGCAGCATCGCTCAAACTGTAATTGATTGCCATAGCCACGTAACCTTTGGAAGCTATTTCCTGTGCAAGATAGCGCTCATTTTCTTTACTACCGGAAATCCAGCCACCACCGTGAACCAAAATAATTGCAGGATAGTTTTGCCCATAAGTGAAAGGATGATAGATATCCGCTTTCAAGATTCTTCCAGCAGAATTTTTATACTCAACATTTCTAGTTGCGATAATATTATCCGGAAATCCCAAATTCAAAGGACGTATGAACGGATATTTTTTCTTCAGTTTTTCGAAGGTTGATTCTATGGTGTAAGGTTGCGCATTAGGTCTTTCCACGATTTGTGAATTAAGGTTCGAAACCGAAATCCAAAGCACAAAAAAACGGATGAAAACATTTTTAAAAGTTTCATTTTTCGTTGGTTTAAAACTTACTTTTCTTGTTGTCATCCGTTATATTTAATTTAAAAAAAATACAATTTATTTCACTGCATTTTTAGCAACATCTTTAGAGATAGTGATTTGTTCCTTTGCAACAGTTTTCGGTAATTTTACATTAGAGGTTTTACTTCCGATTACTTTAATAGTTGGCTTGTTGGCAGATTCCAAAGTTAAACCAGATAAATCAATATTTTTACTATTATATACAGTTGCGCCAACTCCGTCGCTGTATTTCAGTTTAACATTTTTCAGAGAAATTCCGTCAGCATCTACAATGGTTAAAGCTTTCTTGGTTTCAAAATTAGAATCTTCGATGACGATATTTTTTAGATTCATTTCAGACAATCCATTCAAACTCAAAGCTTCGTAAGAACTGGTTGCACTGATATTTTTAAAGAACACGTTTCTGAAGATTGGTGTCTTATCCGTCACAGGTATTTGTTTTTCCACTCTTTTTTCGTCGTCAGCATTTTGGTCTTCTTCGATTATTGGCGAATTGCCTTCGTAAAACATATTGAAACCAATCACCTGAGCGGGGATATTAATCATATCGATATTGCTCATCCAGATGTTTTCTACAACGCCACCTCTGCCTCTAGTGGTTTTGAAACGAAGACCGATATCCGTTCCGATAAAAGTACAATCCGAAGCATGAAGATTTTTCACACCACCAGACATCTCGCTTCCAATCACGATGCCGCCGTGCGCGTGGTAAACTGTATTATTTTTGATGATGACATTTTCCGTCGGAACGCCTCTTTCTCTTCCGTCTTTATCTTTTCCGGATTTGATACAAATGGCGTCATCGCCAACGTCGAAGGTATTATTATAAACCAAAACATTTTTGCAAGATTCCAAGTCCAAACCGTCTCCATTTTGAGAATACCAAGGATTTCTGACATTCAAATTCCTAAGAATTAAATTAGTGGACATCAAAGGATGGAGATTCCAAGCTGGCGAATTTTGAAAAGTTGGCCCATCTAGCAAAACTTTGTCGCATTCTACAATGCTGACCATCACGGGACGAAGAAAATCTTTTACCTGTTCCAACTCTGCTCTGGTGGTAAGCTTTTCAGGTATATTAAAATTGGCAGTGCTCATAAAACCCTTTTTAGAACTTTCTGTCGGGAACCAAATTTTTTTATCATCTGACAAAACGCCACCTTTAGAAAGCAATTCTTTCCATTGCCCGTCTGTCATTTTTCCTTTTTTCACGTATCTCCAAGCGTCTCCACTTCCGTCTATCACGCCATTTCCTGTGATGGCAATGTTTTTGGCACGTTTAGCAGAAATCGGAGATTGGGTACGGGTGGTGTTCAAACCTTCGAAACTAACATCTACCAAAGGATAGTCTTTGAAATCTCTGCTGAAAATAATCATTGCGCCATCTTCCAAATGCAGATTGACATTACTTTGAAGGACAATTGGACCCGTCATCCAGATTCCTCTTGGGACAAGCACTTTTCCGCCACCTTTTTGGGCGATGCTTGCGATTGCTTTATTAAAAGCTTCCGTATTTTTAAACGTTCCGCCTGCAACTGCGCCAAAATCTTTGATGCTCACTGAAGTGGCAGGAAAAGAAGTCTCTGCAACGGTTGGCATTTTAAACTCCACATTTTTGTAAAGATCTGCCGTCTGAAATTGTGCAAAACTGTTTGCAGAAAAGAAAGTTGCTATGCTTAAAGCTAAAATTTTAATCGATTTCTTCATTATATTCTTTTTAAATTCCGCTAATCAAACAGATTTGGCTAATCTTAAAAATTTGCTGACTCTGAAAAATCTGCGAGATAAATTTTTATATTAGATTATTTCTTACTTATTATTTTTTTAAACTCATTATAAACCAACTGCGCCACTGCTTTCGCGCCTTCTGGCTGAAAATGCGTGTCATCTTTCTGTCCGTTTGGATAAGCTTCAAATTTGCCCGCCGGCAGATTCATAAAGTAAGTAGTGGTCACGAAATCTTTTCCTTTTGCTGTGAAAAACTCTCGAGAAAGTTTGTTAAGGTCTATGAAATCTACCTTTTGTTCTTGTGCAACTTCTATCATAGCTTTGGCATAATCTACGTGACTGTCGCCCAAAACGCCGTCTTTCCAAGGGTAATTTCGGGAAACGGGTGTTACCAAAATCGGCATCGCAGCTTTCTCACGAACCTGATGAATGTACAATCTCAAATATTCTTTATAACCTGCGACATCTACGTAGCGATCAACTTTTTTCTCAGATTCGTCGTTGTGACCAAACTGAATCAGAACGTAATCTTTTGGTTTCAGATTTTCGAAAATGTAGCGCCATCGACGTTGGTAAATACCTGACAGTTATATCTGTTTTATTTCCATCTGTCTTTACGATTTCCTGACCAACTAACAAATCTAATTTACTGTTACCAAATTTCTTTTTATAGGCAAGAGTATTGGTGTTTGTGATTCTTCTGCTCTGATTATTGGTCAATTGCACAACAGACAAATCTGCATTGATTCTGGAAAGGTAAGTTTGCGGACCGGAAAATTGTTGCAATTCCTGATCATTTTGTACATATCCGATTGTACTTTTGAAAGTCAAATCTTTGGTAATATTATACGTAATAACGCCATTCAAAAACAAATTATCGGTATTATTATATTTGATTTCGTTATTAGCAAGTAAAACCGGATTGATCAGGTTGGTTGCTGCGTAGTCATCTGTCGCAAACTCGTCAGATCCAGCTCCCGCACTGATACCATTCTCAAAAGGTCTGTATCGGATAACATTTCTCAATCTGTTCGTTGTTTGTGAACCGGAAGTTGAAGTTCCTGCACCATTGATAAAAGTCTGGCTATATCTTGCCGTCAGTCCTACCTTCAATTTTTTACTGATATCAAAATCATATTTGAAGTTGGCCATATTTCTTTTGTAGCCGGAATTGATCATGATTCCATCTTCTTCAACGTGATTCAATGATAATGTAAATGCTGAAGTAGCAGAACCTCCAGATATATTCAAATTATGAGTAAAGTTAAAAGCCTCTTTTCCGAAAACTTCCTCCTGCCAGTCTCTTCGTGCAATAGTTTTGTATTGCCCTATATTTTGATAAGTGCCGTACAATTGAACAAATTTGTCCTGCAAATCGGTATAACCATCTTTATTATACAATTCGTATTGGTATTGCACAAAATCATAAGGACTCATCACGTCCAGTTTTTTCGCAATCGTTCTGATGCCAGTATAACCGTTGTAATTGACGGTGGTTTTAGCATTTTTTCTACCGCTCTTTGTGGTAATCAGTACAACTCCATTGGCACCTCTTGCACCATAAATAGAAGTTGAAGAAGCATCTTTAAGGACTTCAATAGATTCTATTTCTTTTGGAGAGATTAATGACAACGCATTATCTACCTGGATTCCGTCTACGATATAAAGCGGCGCATTATCCTGTGTGATAGACGTCCCACCTCTCACTTTGATTTCTGGATCTGCTCCAGGCGAACCTTCACCAAAAGTTACCTGTACACCAGCCATTCTACCTTGGATTGCTTCTGCAGCGCTATTCACAGGCATATCGTTCAGCTGATCTCCTTTTACAGAGGCAATAGAATTGGTAACATCCTTTTTAGAAACTGTGGTGTATCCCACTAGAACGACTTCATCGATGTTTTTTTCTTTGCCAGAGTCAAATTTTGCCAAAACCACGTTAACAATCTTTTTCCCATCTACTTCCACTTCCTGCTCTTCAAAACCTTTGGAACGAATAACAAGCGTCGCATTTTTCGGAACATTCAACTCATACAGACCTGCCTTGTTGGTCATTGTAGAAAACTTTGAGTTTTTCACAGAAATCTCTACGTTTGGCACAGGTTTATTTTGGTCGGAAGTAATTTTCCCTGAAACTTTAATTAGTTCCTGAGCCAAACCCAATGCAGGCAGCAAAAAGACTGATGCAATTGTCGTTTTAATAAAAGCACTTTGAATACCTAGTTTTAAACCACTCATAGATATTTTTTAGTTTTTATAATTAGTAATAATTTTTGACTGTATAATAAATCTTAAAACCAACATTCAAAATGCAATCGATTGCACTTAAAATTAATATAATTTCTTAACTCGTCTAAACTAAGATTATTTTTTAATTGACAAATAAAAAAAAATTTTTTTTTATTCATATTAACTTAACATAAATGAATTTATATATCATAAAATTATTTAAAATACTGTATACTAACTACTTAAAATTTACACATCTAAAGATCATTATCAATTATTTTGTACTATTTTTTTCTAACCAGATATTTGAAATCAATAAATTAACCTTGCAAAAATCAATTCTAGCACGATCATTTTTAACCAAAAATTAACTTGAGTTCACTGTTTTGTCAAAAAGCTGATTTTTTTCAGGTAAAAATGCGCACAATCAAAAAAAATAAAATTTCTCTTCAAAAATAACATAGAAAAATCCTAATTAATTGATATATACATATTTAAATTTATTCTCTAGATTCCAATTAAAAAATCTTTATGCATTATAAAAATTTGAAAAAATGTGCAAGTAATCAAAATCTGTGCAAAATTATACACTAAAAAAATATAACTTCACTTTTAAAATGAAAACATATTAAAAAATAACTCACTCATTTGTTGTCAGTTATAAAATATATTAAATTTTTAGGTGTTGGTTAATAATTATATTTATATTTACACAGGTAATTTAATGTATCAAAAAAAGCATTTAAGAATGCAATCGATTACACGAAATTAAATTTTAGTTCACATATACCTTAATTATGATTCGATCAGAATTCAGATATGCGCATCATCCAGAAGATGCCAAAAATTATACAACAGAAAAACTTAGAGAAGAATTTCTAATCAATGACCTGTTTCAACCCAATACTATAAAATTGGTTTATACAATGTATGACAGATTAATCGTCGGCGGAATTTTACCTGTCGACAAAGCTCTCACTCTAGAAACTATTGATGAACTCAAAGCTCCAAACTTTTTAGACAGAAGAGAATTAGGAATCATCAACGTAGGCGGCAAAGGTAAGGTTACAGTGGATGGAAAGGTTTACGAACTTGACAATAAAGAAGCCTTATACATAGGAAAAGGAAACAAGGAAGTGGTTTTTGAAAGTTTATCCGAAGAAAATGCCTATTTTTATATCAATTCTGCACCTGCTCATAAATCTTTCCCAACAAAAAAAATTACAAAAGATGAGTCAGAGATAGTGGAATTGGGTGATGCAAAATATGCAAATAGAAGAACCATCAACAAATTATTAGTGAATAGCGTCTTGGAAACTTGCCAGCTTCAAATGGGAATGACGGAATTGCACGAAGGAAGTGTATGGAACACAATGCCTTCTCACACGCACACAAGAAGGATGGAAGCCTACTTCTATTTCGATTTGGAAGAAGGGCAAACGGTTTCACATTTTATGGGTCAGTCTCAGGAAACGAGGCATATTTTCCTAAAAAATAATGACGCTGTGATTTCACCAGAATGGTCAATTCATTCAGGCGTGGGAACTGCCAACTATACTTTTATTTGGGGAATGGCAGGAGAAAATATGGACTACGGCGATATGGATGCTGTAAAAACGAACGAATTAAAATAAAATATAAACTCTCGCAGATTTTGCAAATCAAGCAAATTTAAAATCAGTACAATCTGTAAAATCAGCGAGAAAAAAAATATTATAAATGACAAATTTATTTGACTTAACTGGAAAAGTTGCTTTGGTCACTGGTGGAACGCACGGTTTAGGCTTGGCGATGGCAGAAGGTTTGGCATCCGCTGGTGCAGAATTGGTCGTAACCAGCACTACGCCATCGAAACTTGAAGAAGCTATCAAATATTATCAGTCAAATGGATACAAAGCAACAGGTTATATTTTTGATGTGACGGATGAGAAAATTGCAGCTGAAAAAGTGGCAGAAATTGAAGCCAATCACAAACAAATCGATATCCTTATCAATAATGCCGGAATCATCAAAAGAATCCCGGCTATGGAAATGGAAGTTTCCGATTTCCGAAAAGTCATCGATGTAGATTTGACTGGACCTTTCATTATGTCTCAGTTGGTTGCCAAAAGTATGATTGCCAGAAAATCTGGAAAAATCATCAACATTTGTTCTATGATGAGCGAACTGGGTCGCGACAATGTTGTGGCTTATGCTTCTGCAAAAGGCGGATTGAAAATGCTGACTAAAAATTTGGCAACAGAATGGGCAAAGCATAATATCCAGGTGAACGGAATCGGTCCCGGATATTTTGCAACCTCTCAAACTGAACCAATCCGAGTGGACGGCCATCCATTCAACGAGTTCATTATCAGCAGAACACCGGAAGGTCGTTGGGGAAATCCTGAAGATTTGGCTGGAACAGCAATTTTTCTAGCTTCCGAAGCTAGTCAGTTCATCAACGGACAAATCATCTATGTTGACGGTGGCATCCTTGCAACCATCGGAAAACCTTCAAACGAATAAAGTCTTTCATTTATCACTCTACTATCTATTAGTCTATTAGAATTAGTCTTATGAGCACAAAACCTTTTATCACAGATACTTTTTTACTTCAAAATAAATTCGCTGAAGAGCTGTATTTCAGATTTGCTGAAAACCAGCCGATTATCGATTATCATAACCATTTGTCTCCAAAAGAGATTGCACAAAACCGTCAGTTTGAGAATATAACTCAAGTCTGGATTGGTGGCGACCATTACAAATGGAGAGCAATGAGAACGATGGGCGTAAATGAAAAATTCATTACGGGAGACGCTTCTGATAAAGAAAAATTCGCAGCTTGGGCAAAAACAGTTCCGAATACTTTGAGAAATCCTTTGTTCCATTGGACACATTTGGAACTAGCAAGATATTTCGATGTTTATGATTTGTTGAGCGAAAAAAATGCAGACGAAGTTTACGAAAATGTATCAGCTCAGCTTCAGATGCCTGAGAAGTCTGTTCACGGATTGTTGAAAATGAGAAACGTGGAAACGGTTTGTACCACAGAAGACCCGATTGACACTTTAGAGTATCATCAAACCATCAAACAAAACAATATCGGAATCATGGTGAGTACAGCTTTCCGTCCTGATAAAGCGATTTTGATTGATAACGAGGATTACAATTCTTACATCGATAAATTAGCAGAATCTGCGGGAATAGAAATCAATTCTTACCAAGATTTGCAGGAGGCTTTAAACAAAAGAATCCAGTTTTTCCACGAAAACGATTGTAGGCTGTGTGACCACGGACTGAATAACATTTCCTTTGAAACGTTCACAGATTCGGAAATCAACTCAATATTTGAAATAAAAAGAAAAGGAGAAACTTTAACGCCTCATCAAATTGAGCAATTTAAAACAGCCATTTTGTTGTTCTTGGGCGAGACTTACCATTCATTTGGTTGGGTTCAGCAATACCATTTGGGCGCGTTGAGAAACAACAATGCAAGAATGTTGAAAGTTTTGGGGCCAGACACAGGCTGGGATTCCATCGGTGATTTCAGTCAGGCGGCGAACCTTTCGAGATTCCTCAACACATTGGATTCGAAGGATAAATTGACCAAAACCATCATCTACAATCTAAATCCTGCCGATAACGAAATTATGGCTACAATGATTGGGAATTTCAACGATGGTTCTGTTAAAGGAAAAGTACAATTCGGCTCCGGCTGGTGGTTCTTAGATCAAAAAGACGGAATGGAAAAGCAGATGAATGCGCTTTCCAATATGGGACTTATCAGCACTTTCGTTGGGATGCTGACCGATTCCAGAAGTTTCCTTTCTTTCCCAAGACACGAATATTTCAGAAGAGTGTTGTGTAACTTGCTCGGAAAAGAAATGGCAAGTGGTGAGTTGCCGGAAGATTTGGATTTGGTAGGAAAAGTGGTGGCAGATATTTGCTATTTCAACGCTAAAGAATATTTCACTTTTTAGGAAAAACCTGAAGGGTTAAATATCAATAGCCGTAGTTGAAACCTATGGAAAATAGGATAAAACCTATGACATTATAAAAAACAATGGAAACAAAACAATCATCCAAAATATATTACAAATCCGATTCCACAGAATGGGAAAAAATCGATGACTACATCGACCGTCAAATTGTAGGTTACAATGAATCTGTGATGATGGTCAATGTCCGTTTCAAAAAAGGCGGCATTGGATACAAACATAAACATCCGCATATCCAAGTGACGTATGTTGCAGAAGGAAAGTTTGAAGTGAATATCGGCGAAGATATTTCAATCCTTGAAAAAGGCGATTCGTTCTTCGTTCCCTCCAATGTTCTTCACGGTGTAGAGTGTCTGGAAGATGGGATTTTGGTTGATGTTTTCAGTCCTTTCAGAGAAGATTTTATAAAATAAAAATACTAAACCTGACAGGTCTTTCAAACTTTTGAGGTTTAACAAAAATTAGATAGTAAATGAGCAAAGTAGTAAGCTTTGGAGAAGTGATTATGCGATTATCACCTGCCAACAACAGACTGATGAAGCAAAGTAACGAGATGGAATTCTTTTTCGGCGGTACAGAACTCAATGTT
Source organism: Chryseobacterium sp. (assembly GCA_039595375.1). GTDB lineage: Bacteria > Bacteroidota > Bacteroidia > Flavobacteriales > Weeksellaceae > Epilithonimonas. The sequence goes on along the minus strand of JBCNLQ010000010.1, from coordinate 72,675 downwards.
GCAGCATCTTTGGCGACGATGGGTTGCGATGTAAAACACGTGAGCGTTGTCTCCGATGATTTTGTTGGCGAGTCAGCAATCGCTTCCATCAAAAGTTACGGGATAGGCACCACACACATTGCAAAAAATGAACATCCACTTGGATTGTACTTTTTGGAAGTTGGTTCGTCGGTTCGTGCTTCCAGAATTGCGTATAACCGTCTGAATGGATCTTTCGCCAACATCGTTCCAAACAATATCGATTGGGAGAATGCTTTGGAAGGTGCAGATTATTTCCATTGGACAGGAATTTCTCCTGGAATTTCGGAGAGTGCTTACATCGCTTTGAAAAAAGGTCTCCAAGTAGCTAATGAAAAAGGCGTTAAAATTACCGCTGACCCGGCCTACCGGTCCAACCTTTGGAAATACGGCAAAGAAGGCTTCGAAGTTTTGAAAGAATTGGTGTCCTACTCTACTATTTTCATCGGTGGCGTGAATGAAATCAACGAAATCATTGGAACTAATTATGGCTCTGATAAAGAGAGCTTCATTGAGGCTTGTAAAGAATTTCAGAGACAAATGCCTTCCATTAAAAAGATATTTGACAAAGTGAGAGTTGGCGCTAGTGCCAGCACACAGCAAACGCAAGGAAGAGCTTGGGCCAACGAAACTTATTTCGAATCGGAACCAATTGAAATTCTTCAAGTTGTAGACAGAATCGGTACAGGTGACGCCTTCGCCGCAGGTTTAATCTATGGTTTATTAAACTTCGATGACGAAACTGCACTCAAATTTGGAAACGCCGCTTGTGCTATCAAACATACCGTTCCTGGCGACATCAACCATTGCAGCGCTTCCGATATTTTGGATGTGATGAATGGCGATAAAGGCGGAAGAATAAAGAGATAATTTAGAAAAAAATGATTATAGATACATTAGAAAACGCTTCTCAATATGCTTTGCTAAATCCAATGTTTGAAAGGGCTTTTGATTATTTAAAAAATAAGAATTTAGATGCGTTGGAAGTTGGAGTTACAGAGATTCAGGAAGATTTGAGAATGATTGTTTTTGATGAAATGGCCAAAACAAAAGAAGAAAGTCTTTCCAAATTCGAATGTCATAATCAAAATATTGATATTCAAATTTGTCTGAAGGGAACAGAAACAATTGGTTGGAAATCAAGGCAAAAATGCAAAAATCCAATTGGAGAATACAGCGTCGCAAAAGATGTTCTTTTTTATAATGATACTCCGGATATGTTTTTCCAATTAAACGAGAATCAGTTTGCTATTCTTTATCCCAACGATGTTCATGCGCCAATGATTGGAAATGGCATCATCAGAAAAATAGTTTTTAAGGTAAAAATTTAAAAAAAATGACAAAAATTCAATTAGTTACCAATGAAATTATCAAACAAGGGATTTTGCCTTTGTACTATAATGCAGACGAAACGGTAACTTTAGAGATATTAAAAGCGCTTTACAAAGCTGGAATACGAGCAGTAGAATATACCAGTCGTGGCGAATTTGCTTTGAGTAATTTCACCAAAATGGTCGAACTTAGAAACGCAGAAATGCAGGATATGCTTCTCGGATTCGGAACTATTAAAAACTTGGTGCAGGCTGATGCTTATGTAAAAGCTGGCGCAGATTTCTTCATCAGCCCAGGATTTGTACCAGAAGTTGCAGAGTTTTTGATTTCAAAACATTTGTTATACAGCCCGGGTTGTATGACGCCAACAGAGATCATCGCTGCTGAGAATGCAGGCGTGACTTTCGTGAAATTATTCCCTGGAAATGCTTTAGGCCCTGGTTTTATGAGTGCCATCAAAGACGTATTCCCTGATCTTATTTTTATGCCAACCGGCGGTGTAGACACTACTAAAGAAAGTATCGAAAGCTGGTTCAAAGCTGGCGTTTCAGCGGTTGGAATGGGAAGCAAATTGGTAAGCAAAGAATTGATGGCTGCCAAAGATTATGCAACTATAGAAAATGAAACAAAAAAGGTTTTAGAGATTGTCAAATCGATAAAGACTTCTTAAAATAAAAACACAACCAAACAATTTTAATATGAATCAACCTTCGACTTCAAAACCGACCACTTTCAGATGGACCATCGTTGGTTTGCTATTTTTGGCGACTACGATAAACTATCTGGACAGGCAAGTTCTCTCTTTGACCTGGAAAGATTTCATCGCGCCAGAATTTCATTGGGACAACAATGATTACGGTAACATCACTGCGTTGTTCTCGATTTTCTATGCGGCAAGTATGATCTTCGCAGGGAAATTTGTGGATTGGATGGACACCAAAAAAGGCTTCTTGTGGGCAATTGGCGTTTGGTCTGTTGGCGCCGTTTTACACGCATTTTGTGGTATTGCCACTTCCGGGATTCTTACCGGAGACTGGTTTGTAGGTTTTGAAGGTGCAAAACATAATATTGAGAAAGTTCAGGATATTTCCCGAGTAATCAATGTGAGTGTAACCTTATTTATTTTTGCACGCTTGATTTTAGCCATTGGTGAAGCAGGAAATTTCCCTGCCGCCATCAAAACTACTGCAGAATATTTTCCTAAAAAGGACAGAGCTTTAGCGACGAGTATTTTTAATGCTGGTGCAACCGTTGGCGCTCTGGCAGCACCAATCACTATTCCGTTCATTGCAAAAGCTTTGGGTTGGGAAATGGCATTTATCCTTATTGGCGCTTTAGGATTTTTATGGATGGGAATCTGGATTTTTTATTACAAAAAACCTCAGGAACACCCAAAAGTAAACGAAGGCGAATTGGATTATATCAACCAAGATATAGATTCAACGATAATTGAAGATTTGTCTCAGCCAAAAACAACTTTTACATTGGCTCAATGTTTCAAATACAGACAGACTTGGGCATTTGCGTTTGGAAAGTTTATGACAGATGGCGTTTGGTGGTTTTACCTTTTCTGGACACCAGCTTACCTAAGTTCAGTATATGGAATGGACAGTACGCAAAGTGCATTTCCCTTGTTTGTACTTTATATGATTACCTTGGTTTCCATTGTTGGTGGTTGGTTGCCGACATTCTTTGTAGAAAAGAAAGGAATGAATCCGTATTCAGGTCGTATGAAAGCGATGTTAATTTTCGCATTCTTCCCATTGGTAGCCTTATTAGCACAATATACAGGTAAAATATCTTATTGGTTTCCAGTTTTGATTATCGGAATTGCAGGTGCGGCGCATCAGGCTTGGTCGGCGAATATCTTCTCGACTGTTGGCGATATGTTCCCGAAGAAAGCCATTGCAACCATCACAGGAATTGGTGGATTAGCTGGTGGAATTGGCTCAACAATTATCAATAAAAGTTCAGGTTTATTGTTTGATTATTCTCACAAAGCTTGGACAACGGTGGATGGCGTTCCACTTTTGGAAAAATTCCCTCAGTATGCAGAAGAACGTTTGCCAGAAGGCTTCTTTCAAGAACTACAAAAATCTGGAACCGTTGTAGTAGATGGCATCGACAAAGGATATATGATTATTTTCTCATTCTGTGCAGTCGCCTATTTGATTGCTTGGTTCGTGATGAAATCATTGGTTCCTAACTATAAAATTATTAAAGAATAACAAAATGGAATATCAAACGAAACAAATACTTAATCGCGAAGTCTTAGCGTTAACCGAGAAATTACCAATCAAATTTCTACAATTTGGAGAAGGAAACTTCTTACGTGCCTTTGTTGATTATTTGATTGACAAGATGAACAAAGAAGCTGGTTTCAATGCAGGAGTTGCAGTGATTCAGCCAACTCAAGGTGGACTTGTTGATATGCTGGAAGAGCAAGACAACCTTTATACACTTTTTGTGAGAGGTGTAAAAAAAGGTCAGATTGTGGACGACCAACGTGTGATTTCTGCTATACAAAAATCACTTAGTCCTTATGAAAATTATCTTGAATACCTAGATTTGGCGACAGGAGAAGATCTCGAATTCATTTTATCTAATACTACAGAAGCTGGAATTGCTTTTGATCCATCAGAAACGACACTTGAAGCAGGGCCTCACAAAAATTTCCCGGCAAAAGTAACGGCGTTTCTTTACGAAAGGTACAAACATTTTAATGGTGCAACTGACAAAGGTCTATACATTATTCCCTGTGAATTGATAGAAAATAATGGTTTAACACTTAAAAAATACATCCTTCAATATGCTGAACTTTGGAATCTTGAAGCAGATTTCTCTGCTTGGATAGAAAACAGCAACTCTTTCCACAATACCTTGGTGGACAGAATCGTGCCTGGATATCCAAGAGAAGAAAAAGATGAATATGAAGCAAAATTTGATTATGATGATAATCTAATGGTGGTTTGTGAAGCCTTCCTACTTTGGGTGATCGAAGGTGATGACAGATTGAAAGCTAAAATTCCTTTTGATAAAATCGATGATCAGGTTTTGGTTGTGGATGACATTACACCGTACAGAACCAGAAAAGTAAGAATCCTAAACGGTGCTCACACGGCAATGTTGGCATTCTCTATCCTAGACGGAAAAGAAACTGTGAAAGAAGCTATAGACGCAGATTTTGCCGGAAAATGGATCAGTGATACGGTTTATAATGAGATCATTCCTACTCTCAATCTATCAGAAGAAGAATTAACAACTTTCTCAGAGGAAGTTTTTGACAGATTCAGAAATCCATTCCTGAAGCATCAACTTTCCAGTATCGCCCTAAATTCTGTTGCGAAATTCAAAGTGAGGGTGTTGCCAAGTTTGTTACAATATGTTGAGATTAAAAAAGAATTGCCTACGAATCTGACTTTCGCACTTGCCGCTTTGATCAGATTCTACCAAGGGGAATTCGGTGGAAAACAACTTCCTGTTATGGACGATGCGCCTGTGATTGCAAGATTCACTGAAATATGGGCGAACAATGATCTTGCAGAAGTGGCCAAAGCAGCGTTATCCGAAAAAAGTTTCTGGGATCAGGATCTCACAGAAGTTTCAGGATTGCTAGAATCTGTAACCAGAGCACTTTGTGCAATCGATTCCACAAATATCGAAGAAGGATATAAAAGTTTCATTCAATAGTTTTAATGTGGCTTATAGAACTTCTGTCTGATAAAATTGATCAGTTGATATCCCTCTGACTGGTTCAAAAGATTTACAAATCGAATTGCAGCCCGACCTGAGTAAAGCTCATTTTTTGCAGATGGATAAGCTTGGCAAAAAATAGCGGGAACGGAGGGCATAAATGAGAAAAAAGCGAATGCTTTTATCGAGGTTTACGAACGAAGTTCCAAGCTGCCCAAACATACTAAGGTAATTCGATGAAAGTCAAATAATTATTAAATGATAAACTAATTTTTAAAATTTTTAGAAATTATGAAGAAAGTATTAAAAGTAAATCCAAAAGACAATGTTGTTGTTGCGCTGATGGATCTACAAGCTGGCGAATTCGTGGAATTGGACGGACAGACTTATCAGGTTTTAACAGATACAAAAGCTAAACATAAATTTGCTGGAGAGCATTTTGAAGCAGGCGATCATATCATTATGTATGGTGTTCTTGTTGGAAAAGCGAACCAAACGATACAAAAAGGTGAAGTAATCACGACTGAAAATGTGAAACATCAAAGTGAACCGGTTTTCAGAAAAACGGGAGATCTTGGTTGGACGCCGCCAAATGTTGATAAATGGAAAGACAAAACTTTCAACGGTTATCACCGTTCTGATGGTCAAGTTGGAGCCAAAAATGTGTGGTTGTTCTTCCCGTTGGTTTTTTGTGAAAATAAGAATATCGAGAAACTGAAAGATATTTTCGAAAACGAATTGTTGCCGAAAAAAGAAGTTTCCTACAAGAACTTTTTGCGTGCTTTGATTGAAGAAAAAAGTGTGGAAGAAGTGGAAGACCAATCCCGCAATGAGAATCTTCTGGATAACATCGAAGTGAAATTCATCAATCACCAAGGTGGTTGTGGCGGCATCCGTCAAGATTCTGAACTGTTGGCAAAATTGCTTGCTGGTTATGTAAACAATCCAAATGTGGCTGGTGCAACGGTTTTGAGTTTAGGTTGTCAGAATCTTCAGGTTGATATTTTTCAGAATGCTCTGAAAGAAATGAGCCCGAACAGCGACAAGGAAATTTTGATCTTCGAACAACAGAAAATCGGAACGACGGACAAGATGTTCCAAATGGTAATCAAAGATTCCTTTGAAGCAATCAAGCGTGCGAATAAAATCGAGCGTCAACCTGCGCCGGTTTCCAAAATCAGCGTTGGTCTGGAGTGCGGTGGTTCTGATGGATTCTCAGGAATTTCTGCCAATCCTGCTTTGGGAGTTGTCTCCGATATTTTTGCAGCATTAGGTGGGAAAACAATCCTCGCGGAGTTCCCAGAATTGTGTGGCGTTGAGCAGGAATTGATGAACCGATGTGTGGACGAGGAAAAGGCAGATAAGTTCTTGACATTGATGAAAGCTTTCGAAAAATCCGTTGTAGATGCAGGTTCAGGTTTTGATATGAATCCATCACCTGGAAACATCAAAGATGGTCTCATTACCGATGCGATGAAGTCTGCAGGCGCTTCTAAGAAAGGCGGAACTGCACCAATTGTAGATGTTTTGGACTACGGCGAATATATTTCTAAGCCAGGTTTAAACCTTCTGAACACGCCAGGAAACGATGCCGAATGTACGACAGGACTTGTGGGCGCAGGCGCAACGGTGGTCTTGTTTACCACAGGTTTAGGAAATCCAATGGGAAATCCAATTGCTCCAGTGGTGAAAATCTCATCTAACACGGCATTAATCAATAGGATGTCGGATATTATTGATGTGAATGCGGGAACTGTAATCACTGGGGAAAAAACCATTCAGGAAGTTGGTGAGGAGATTGTAGATTATATTATAGAGTTGGCAAGCGGTAACGTAGAAACAAAAGCAGACCAACTGAAACAAGATGTGTTTATCCCTTGGAAACGAGGCGTATCATTATAAATTTTGAATTTTAAGGTTTTTATTTAAAGGGCATTTCTTGCAAAAGAATGCTCTTTTTTATTATAAAAAGTTGATTTTTATTAAAAGAACGAAAAGTCACATCAAATTTCTATCTTTGATTTTTACAAACAAAAATGAACGCAGTTACCATCAAAGATTTTTATCAGGATATTTTGGGCGATAGTTGTCCGGATATTGATTTGTTTTTGGCTGAGAACATCAATAAGGATATCGGACATTTTAATGTCTTTGACATTTCTAAGATCTTTAGAGAGAGCAAATCTAAACCGGAAATGCCATACAACAGAAGGACATATTACAAAATCAGTCTGATCAATGGGCAAAATAAAGTAGAATACGCTGACAAAACGGTTGAGATAAAAGATTGTGCGGTTCTTTTTGCATCACCGAAAGTACCTTACAATTATAATAACCAATGCGCGATTAATCAATCTGGTCATTTTTGTGTTTTTACGAAAGATTTTTTGCCAACGAATAAAATAGGAACTGAAATTGACAATCTTCCCGTTTTCTCTCCACAGAGCGATTTTGTATTTCAAATTTCTAAAGAACAATATCGTCAATTTGAAGCTATTTTTCTGAAAATGCACGACGAAATCAATTCTGATTATTTGTACAAGTACGATTTATTAAGAAATTATGTGATGGAATTGATTCATCTTGGTCAAAAATTAAAACCAATTCTGCCAATAGAAAATCAAAAAACAGCCGCTTCTAGAACCACAAGTCTGTTTATCGAATTATTGGAAAGACAGTTTCCCATCGAAAATAACGGCCAACTTTTGAAACTGAAAACACCAGCCGATTTTGCAGGAATTTTGGGCGTGCACGTGAACCACTTAAACAGAGTTTTAAAAGAAACGACAGGAAAAACAACTGGAGAAATTATTGGTGGACGAATTTTTCAGGAGGCCAAATTATTGCTTTCCCAAACGCAGTGGAATATTTCCGAGATTGCTTTTACATTAGGCTTTGAAGAAGTTGCTCATTTCTCTAACTTTTTCAAAAAATACGGGCAACAATCACCACAACATTTCAGAGAATTAACGATTGTTTGATTTACGCAAATTTTGATTTGATTTATGCAAACTCACAATAGCTCAAATTTTGGAATTTTGTATCAATAATTTAAAACATCAAAAAATGTCGAACAACCAAAGTAAAATAGCATTATTGACAGGCGGAAGCCGTGGATTGGGAAAAGATTCAGCATTGCAATTAGCAAAGAGAGGATTCGATTTAATCATTACGTACCAATCTCAAAAAGAAGCAGCTGATGAAGTTGTCAAAGAAATTGAAAGCATCGGACAAAAAGCGTTGGCGCTGCCATTGGATATTTCTTCAACTACTGGTTTCGACCAATTTGTAACAGAAGTAAAGAAGATCTTGGAGACTCAATTTTCCTCTGCAAAATTGGATGCACTTGTCAATAATGCAGGGATGGGAATTACAGAATCTTTTGAAACTACTTCCGAAGAAATAGTGGACGCAATGACCAACATACACTTCAAAGGACCGTTTTTCTTGACTCAAAAATTACTACCCTTATTGAATGACGGAAGCAGCATTGTGAACACTTCTTCCGGATTGGCAAGATTTTCTTTCGCAGGATATTCTGCTTATGGCGCAATGAAAGCGGCCATTGACTCATTATCAAGATACCAGGCAGTGGAATTAGGAAACAGAAAAATCAGAGTAAATTCCGTCGCACCTGGCGCAATCGAAACCGATTTTGGAGGCGGTGCCGTTCGTGACATTTCAGAATTAAATCAGCATTTAGCCTCCGAAACAGCTTTGGGAAGAGTGGGCTTGCCAGATGACATTGGAAGTGTGGTTGCATTCCTTTGTTCTGATGATTCTAAATGGATTAATGCTCAGAGAATAGAAGTTTCCGGCGGTTTCAAAGCTTAAATTTATTGAAAATTAAATTTAATTCAAATCCCATCCGACAGATTGTTGGATGGGATTTTTTGTTTTGATGAATTTCTAATTTTTTACAAATAGCACATTATTTGTAACTATTCGGAAAAGGAAATAATGAAAAAGGAAAGTAAAAAGAAAATCAGACCGCAGCAAAAACAAAGGCGTCCCGGATCGGAAAAAGATATGATTCCAATCCCAAAAACAGACCCCATCGATTATCCAGGTGAAGGGAAATTGAAAAATAAAGTCGCATTAATTACCGGTGGAGACAGCGGAATAGGAAAAGCTATCGCCTTACTTTTTGCAAAAGAAGGTGCGGACATCGTAATCGCATATCTCAGCGAAACCAAGGATGCTAAGAAAACACAAAAACAAGTTGAATCTTTTTCGCGAAAATGTACTTTGATAAAGGGTGATTTATCTAAAGAAAACCATTGCAGAAAAGTAATTGAGACCACCATAAAAAGTCATCAAAAAATCGATATTATAATCAATAATGCCGGCCTACACTGGGAAGCAGAATCAATTGAAGAAATCTCAACAGACCAATTGATAAGAACTTTTCAGAATAACGTCTTTTCCTATTTCTGGATTACAAAATATGCAATGCCTTATCTCAAGAAAGGAGCAAGCATCATCAATACTTCATCAGTTACCGCTTACAGGGGGAGTCCAAAATTAATAGACTACTCCGCGACAAAAGGTGCGATTATTTCTTTCACCAGAAGTCTTTCTGCTAATTTGGTTGATCAGGGAATTCGCGTCAATGCCGTTGCGCCAGGACCAATATGGACACCATTGATTGCATCATCCTTCAAACCAAAAAAGAATTCAGAATTCGGAAGCGATTCACCAATGAAGCGTGCTGGGCAGCCAAATGAAGTGGCTCCGAGCTTCTTATTTCTTGCCAGCGACGACTCAAAATACATCACCGGACAAGTTCTTCATCCGAATGGCGGGGAAATTGTTAATGGATAATTTAAAATTTACAAATCACTAAAAATAAAACATTATGTCTACAGAAAATCTTACACAACAAGATGCAATTAAGAAGATCAAAGAACTCTCTGAAAAAGCCAGAATCTGTATGTTCGCAACAGAATTGGACAGATTACCTGTTAACTCAAGACCAATGTCTCTGCAGGAAACCGATGACAATGGTAATCTTTGGTTCATAAGCAGCGAAACCAGCAACAAAAATTTCGAAATCAAGGAAGATAACCGTGTACAGCTCTATTTTATGAATAACAGCGATTCTGAATATTTGTCCGTTTACGGTGAAGCTTTTGTTTATACAGACCGAGCAACCATCGAAGACAAGTGGTCTCCAATGGCCAATGCTTGGTTTGATGGCAAAGACGACCCGAATGTCTCAATCATCCGAGTAGAACCAAAAGATACTTATTATTGGGATACAAAAGCTGGAAAGATAGTGAGTTTATTAAGTTTTGCAGCAGCAGCGATAACCGGAAACAAAACAGATAATTCTGACGGTGTGGAAGGAACTGCAAAAATTTAAGTAATTTTAAAAAAGAAAATTAAGTCACAAAGAGAATTATCCAATGTACTTTGTGACTTTTATTTTCCAATCGATACATAACTACAAATGGCGAAACTCATCACATTCACAAACAAAGGTATCTATTGCCCACAAGGTAAATTTTACATCGATCCGTGGCGACCTGTCGATTTGGCGGTCATTACGCACGGTCACGCCGACCACGCTCGTTGGGGAATGAAAAAATATCTCTGTCATCATTTTACAAAACCCATCTTAAAGAAAAGAATTGCTGAAGATATCGAATGTCAGACTTTACGATATGGCGAATTTCTTAATATTAACGGTGTAAAACTATCATTTCATCCAGCTGGTCATATCATTGGTTCTGCACAAATTCGCTTGGAATACAAAGGCTATGTGAGTGTGATTTCGGGAGATTATAAAGTTCAGGATGATGGTTTGAGTACACCTTTTGAGCTTGTGAAGTGCAATGAATTTGTTACTGAAAGTACTTTTGGACTTCCGATTTACAACTGGCTGGAAGTAGATGATTTGAATAAAAGAATGCAAAGCTGGGTTCTGAGAAACCAAGAGAATAAAAAGACATCTGTTTTCATCGGTTATTCTTTGGGAAAAGCACAAAGAGTTATGAAAGCGGTGGAAGGAATAGGGAAAATTCACGTCCACTACTCTATCGGTAAGCTTAATCAGGCTTTCGAAGAAGTCGGAATTGAACTCCCCGATTATGAAATCCCTGATTTTAGGGAAAGTATAAAACACGTTGCGGGCGATATCGTTATCGTTCCGCCCGCTTTGCTGGATTCTAATGTCATAAAGAAAATTCCGGATGCGGCAACAGCGATTTGTTCCGGTTGGATGCAGGTTCGTGGTGCGAGACGTTGGCGAAGTGCCGATGCGGGTTTTGCAATGAGCGACCACGCCGACTGGAAAGGTTTATTGCAAGCGATAAAGGCAACTGAGGCAGAAATCGTTCACGTTACACACGGGCAAACCGAAGTATTTTCTAAATATCTCAACGAAATCGGGATTAAATCGGATGTGGTGGAAACGTTGTACGGCGATGATGACGAAGAGGAAAAAGAAAAGGAAATTATAAAAGATTAAGATTTTGATGAGGTTTGAAAAGTTCCGTAGGAACTTCCTGTTAATAGCATAAAGGGATAAGTAATAAAACAGAGCTCCGTAGGAGCGACCTGTTAATAACAAAATAAAAAAACGGCGAATCTCTCGCAGCCCGGCTTGAACGGAGCTCTTTTTGTGTAGCAAAGCGGAGCAAAAAAGCGGGAGTGGAAGACGGATTAAGCTGCCAAAAAAATATTTAAAATACGTTTCTAAAACGCAATTAAAATTTATGAAACATTTCGCAGAACTCATCAACGCGCTTGAAAGCACCAATAAAACCAACGCAAAAATTGATGCCATCATCGACTATTTGGAACGTGCGCCCGATGAAGATAAAGTCTGGTTCATCGCTCTGTTTACAGGGAAAAGACCAAAGCGAAATGTGAATACCAATTATATGAAAGAATGGGCGCTGGAAATCACACAATTGCCGTTTTGGCTGTTTCAGGAAAGTTATTCTTCCGTTGGAGATTTAGGCGAAACTTTGTCATTGATTCTTCCTCCACCAACCGAAAAAATCGAACGTACTTTATCCGAATGGATGAATGAAATCATCGGTTTAAAATCTAAAACTGACGCAGAAAAGAAAGAATTTGTGCTAAAGTCGTGGAACGGCCTGGATTATACGGAACGACTGATTTTCAATAAATTGTTGGGCGGAAGTTTCAGAATTGGCGTTTCGGATAAAACTTTGATTAATGCCTTAACTAAATTCTCCGGACAGGAATCCAGCGCTTTGATGCACAGTCTGATGGGAAAATGGCAGCCGACAGAAGCTTCATTTCAGGAATTAATTTCGGCAGAAAATGTGAATCCGGATAATTCAAAACCTTATCCGTTTTGTCTGGCTTATGCTTTGGAAAAAGATTTGGAAGAACTGGGAAAGCCCGATGAATGGCTTATTGAATATAAATGGGACGGCATCCGTGGGCAAATCATCAGACGAAATGACGAAGTTTTTATTTGGTCGAGAGGTGAAGAGCTGATTACCGAACAGTTTCCTGAAATCAAAGATGTTGTTCAGCAGATGAAAGGTAACTTTGTAATCGACGGAGAAATTCTTGCTGTAAAAGATGATAAAGTTTTAAATTTTAATGAATTACAAAAGCGTCTCAACCGAAAAACCTTAACCAAGAAAATGCTTTCGGAAATTCCGATTCAGGTTTTCGCTTATGATTTATTGGAACTTGAAAATACTGATTTACGGGAAAAACCGATTTCCGGAAGACGTGCGATGCTGGAAGAATTATTACTGAATGAAAATCCCGAAAATATCAAAATTTCTCAGCAGATTGAATTTGAAAACTGGAACGAATTAGACCAAATCAGAGAAAATTCCAGAGAAATAAACAGTGAGGGTTTGATGCTGAAACAGAAAAATTCACATTATCATTCGGGGCGAAAAAAAGGCGACTGGTGGAAATGGAAAATCAATCCTTTGACCATTGATGCGGTTCTGATTTACGCACAAAAAGGAAGCGGACGACGAAGCGCTTATTACACCGATTATACTTTTGCCGTGAAAAACGAAGATAAATTGGTCACGATTGCCAAAGCGTATTCCGGATTGACGGATAAAGAAATTATGGAAGTCAGCAAATTTGTGAACAAGAATGCGATTGAAAAATTTGGTCCCGTCCGAACCGTAAAACCTGAATTGGTTTTTGAAATTGCTTTTGAAGGCATTGGTTTTAGTAACCGTCACAAAAGTGGTGTTGCGTTGCGTTTCCCAAGAATTTTACGATGGCGAAAAGATAAAACAGTGGATGAAATTGATGATATTGAGGAGATCAAAAAACTGATACAGTAAATTAAAACGCAAAGACCGCAAAGTTTTATTTATACAATATTGAAAACATTTCCGTTCGCAAAGGCACTTCGTTAAGCAAATAACAACAGAAAGCCTTGGCTGAGTGAAACGCCTTTGCGATCGAAAAATATGCAGTATAAATCTCAAAAAAATCTTTGCGATCATAGCGTTAAAACAAAAATATATTTTAAAATTTGACAACATTCGAAAATACCGACGGCTACAAAATCATCCAAAACTGGATGAGAGATAAAGGTATTTCGCCTTTTAAATTTCAGATTCAGACCTGGCAGAAATTTGGGAATGGATATAGCGGAATGGTTGTGGCTCCGACTGGTTTTGGAAAGACTTTTTCTGTTTTTTTAGCTTTAATTTCAGACTTTCTGAATCATCCCGAACAATACAAAAACGGGCTGAAAATGATTTGGATCACGCCACTTCGTTCGCTATCTAAAGACATCGCCAAAGCAATGCAGGAAGCGATTGACGAAATAGGACTGGACTGGACAGTTGGGGTAAGAAACGGTGATACCGATCCAAAAATTCGACAACAACAGGTCAAAAATATGCCCGAAATACTGGTCGCAACGCCGGAAAGTTTACAATTGCTTATCGGACAGAAAAATCATCAGCGCTTTTTCACAAATTTACAAGCGATTGTTGTTGATGAATGGCACGAATTATTGGGTTCAAAACGTGGCGTTTTGGTTGAACTTGGGATTTCGCAATTGAAAAATTATGTTCCGCAAATGAAAATTTGGGGAATCACAGCAACCATCGGAAACCTTGACGAAGCGATGGAAGTTCTGATTCCGTATAACATCAAAAAGACAAAAGTTACCGCAAAAGAACATAAGAAAATAGAGATTCTGTCAGTGTTTCCGGATGAAGTTGAAATTCTTCCCTGGGCAGGACATCTCGGTCAAAAATTGGCGGATAATGTTGTCCCCATTATTTTAGAATCCAAATCAACCATTGTTTTCACCAATACCAGAAGTCAAAGCGAAATGTGGTATCAGCTTTTGCTGAATGCTTATCCCGATTTTGCGGGACAAATTGCCATTCACCACAGTTCCATAGATTCAGAATTGCGAAACTGGATTGAAGAAAATCTCAGTTCAGGAAAACTGAAAGCCGTTGTTTCAACGTCATCTTTGGATTTAGGAATTGATTTTAAACCTGTCGATACCGTTATTCAAATTGGCTCTGCTAAAGGTGTTGCGAGATTTTTGCAACGTGCAGGACGAAGCGGCCACTCCCCTTTTGAGACTTCAAAAATCTATTGTGTTCCGACCCATTCTTTGGAATTGATAGAAGTTTCTGCCCTGAAAGAAGCCGTGAAACAAAACGTCATTGAGCCTCGTGAACCGCAGGTTTTATGCTTCGATGTTTTGGTTCAGTTTCTGATGACTTTAGCGATTGGCGACGGATTTTATCCCGAAGATGTGTACAAAAGAATCAAGCAGGTTTACACATTTCAGGAAATGACAGACGAAGAGTGGAAATCGATGATTGATTTTCTCACGATTGGCGGAAGTGCCCTGAAAAGCTACGAAGAATATCACAAAGTTGTTGTGATGGAAGACGGTTTGCACAAAGTAACCTCACGAAAAATCGCAATGCTTCACCGAATGAATATGGGCGCCATTGTGAGCGATGCGATGCTGAAAGTGAAATTCATTTCCGGCGGTTATATCGGGATGGTTGAGGAATATTTTATTTCGAGACTGAAAAAAGAAGAAAAATTTATTCTGGCGGGCAGAGTTTTGGAAGTGGCAATGATAAAGGATATGACGGTTTTCGTTCGGGCTTCCAAAGGAAAAGCGCAGGCTCCGAGTTACTTGGGCGGAAGATTACCCTTGAGTTCCAATCTTGGTCAGTTTTTGCGTGAAAAATTGTCAATCGCACTTAATCCGAAAGCTTCTGAGAAAGAGTTGAAATTTTTGCATCCGCTGTTGGCAAATCAGGAAGAGCGGTCGCACATCCCGAAAGATGATGAATTTTTGGTGGAAATGATCAAAAACCGTGAAGGTTATCATCTCTTTATGTATCCTTTCGAAGGCCGATTGGTGCACGAAGTAATGGCTGCATTGATTGCGTATCGGATTTCAAAGCTTGCTCCGATTTCTTTTTCGATGGCGATGAACGATTATGGTTTTGAACTGTTCAGTGATAAAGAAATTCCGCTTAATAAGGAAAATTTAGACAAAATTTTAACGAGAGACAATCTGATGACCGACGTGATTTCCAGCATCAATGCGGCAGAAATGGCGAGAAGGAAATTCCGTGATATTGCAGTGATTTCCGGAATGGTGGTTCAAAATTTTCCAGGACAGCAGCGTTCCAACAAATCGCTGCAAAGTTCGGCAGGTTTGATTTTCAAAGTTCTGGAAGACCACGACCCGAACCATTTTTTGGTGAGACAGGCTTATACAGAGGTTTTTAATATGCAGCTGCAGGAACAGCGATTGGTAGAAGCATTCAAAAGAATCGAAAAATCAAAAATAATCCTGAAATTTGCGAACGCTTTTACACCACTGAGTTTCCCGATAAAAGTCGACAGTTTGAGACAGACTTTAACGAGTGAAGATTTGGATTCGAGAATTCAGAAACTGATTCAGCAGGCGAAGAAAGTTAAATAGTATTTAATTTATTTGGGCAGCTTAATCCGCACCACTTCGTGGGCAATCTTCATTAAAAGCTATACTTTTAATTCGGTTGTGTTCCCGCTTTTTTGCTACGCTTCGCTACACAAAAAGAGCTACACTCAGGTCGGGCTGCGAAGTTTGACCTAAAAACAAATTTGGTCAACAGAAACAAAATCTGACTGACAATAGAATTAAAAATGAAAATAGCAACTAAAAATATCAATATCCAAAACGAAGTTTTCACCTTAACCAATCAGCGTGCGTTGTTTTGGAAAAAAGAAAAAGCGTTGATACTTTCTGATCTGCACATTGGAAAAACCGCTCATTTCCGCAAAAACGGAATTGCCCTATCCGACCAGGTTTTCGAAAACGATTTACAAAGATTATCTGTTCTCATCGAATATTTTAAACCCGAAAAATTTCTCGTTGTTGGAGATCTTCTTCACGCAGGAGACAATTCCGGTGTTGATAAGTTCTGTGAATGGAAAAATCAATACTCCAACCTGGAGTTTCACTTGATAGAAGGCAATCACGACAGAATATCAAAAAAGCTGGAAACCAAACTTTGTCTTAATTTCAGAGACGAAATCTTGGAAATCGATGATTTTATGTTCGTCCACGATTTTCAGAAAAAGAATGAGAAATTTCAAATTACAGGTCATATTCATCCCGGTTTTGTCATCAATTCATTAGTGAAAAATATAAAGTTGCCTTGTTTTGTGGTGACAGAAAACCAGTTGTTGCTTCCTGCTTTCAGTGAATTCACAGGTCTTGATACAAAAAATCTCCCTAAAAAAGGAAGATTCTATGTTTTTACGGATGCGGATATCTATGAGATTTAATTTTTCTTTTTAAAAATCATACAGCAAATTAGCAAAGTGATATTGACCAAAACTGAAAAGCCATTGGACAAAATAATTGGTAATTCGTCCTGTAATATTCCGTACCAAACCCAAAGAGATAATCCTGTTATCAAGACCAGAAGCATCGCTACGGAAATATCTTCGGCATTTTTTTCTTTAATAACTTTGATGAGTTGTGGCATCATGGCCACAGACGTAATTCCGCCAGCGATTAAACCTAATAATTCTGTATTCATAATAGTAGCTAATCTAAAATGAAGCCAAAAAAATAAGCCCCAAATGGAGCTTATTGAAAATATTTTAAAATCAAAACTTATTTTACAAGTTCGATATTAATGGCTGAATAACCTTTAGGAGATCTTTCTTTTTCGAAAGAAACTTTGTTTCCTTTTTTAATAGGTTGAGCACAGTTATTACTGTGGAAGAAAATATTCTCGTTGGATTTGTTTTCAGTTATGAAACCATAACCTTTCTCGCTTACAAAAGTTACAATCCCTGTTTTTACGGTTTCTTCTGCTTCGATTGGAGCTGCACCCAACTGGATGTTTTCCAAATCTACTTCCATTTTCTCATCCGGAGGTGTAGAACTCAGTCTTCCGTATGCATCCACATACATAAACTCTACTTCTTTACCTTTGTCGTTATTAGTTTTACGCTCTTCACGACGGAGCGCCTTTTCTTTTAACTTTGCCTGTTTTTTCTTGAAATTTTCTTTTTTGGAGAACGAATCTGCCATAAATTGTATTTATTATTTTAGTTATTGAAAATAAGTGATGAAACCTGATATGACAGCACAATCAATGAAAATCATATCATAACTAATTTAAAAAGTTGTTCTGTCTTTGCAATGTGGAGATTGTGCCGCCAATTTAGCATCAAAAAATATGACCGAAAACACAAAAATAATCTTGAAAATTTTCAGCAAGTACAGAAAACTGTTTAGAAATTATATGCAAATATACGATAAATATGTTAAACTAATAAATGCCTCCAAAATTAGAGGCATTTACATTATCTATAAAGTTGAAATTTGTTAAGAAAAATTCAGCCAATCACTATTTCCACTGATATCACATACTGCATTGATGCTCTTATGATGATCAAGAGATGCGAAAAGTGTCACAATTTCCTGTCTAACGATTTCTACCGAATTGTCACTCAGCTCTTGATTAAAACCAGAATTATTCATCTCAATCAAGTCATTGACAGTTACTACTCTTGAAATAATTTTACCAAGGTCAATCATTTTTCTTTGCGGAATTGGGCTGCCTATTGTGACGTTCAGTTCCTGCGCATATAATTTTGCAGCATCTTTGGTAATGTCATTAATTGAAAGGTATTCTCCAAGATTATCGGTTTTTTTCTTTTTCATATCCTTTAAAACTCCTTCAGAAATTTGCGTGTAAAGCATTTCGTTGGAACCTTCAAAGATTTGGAAAGGTCGGCTGTCCATAATTGCTCTACCACCGATGTGGCTCAATCGATAACCTTTAGCACCAGACAATTGAACCAAAATTTGAGCGGCTTCCTGCATCATATCGGTTACAAACGCCTTCATACTATTGGCGTGAACTCCACTTCCAGAAACATCCTTATCTATGCCACTCACCAATGTACTTTTTGCACACATCGCAGATGAAAGAGTGAAAAATGACTGTAGTTTTGCCAATTGATATTGAACTTGGTCCAAAGAAAACAGGTTAGAAGCACCAACTATTCTTTCCTTGCAATGTGTTGTCGCCTCATCCATCATTCTCTTCAAGAATCCCATACCCATCCCAGGAAACTGGAACCTGCTTCTGTGAAGAACGTCCAGCATCATTTTAAGACCTGTACTTTCGGGAATTAATTTATTTTCAGTCGGAACTTTGATATCAAGCTTATTCAAACCGTAAGGAATCATATAAAGACCTGCATTGTCATAATATTCCTGAACCTCGATGTTTTGATCTGGTTTATGCGTATCTGCAATGAAAAAATCTACATCTCTACCAAGGTTGCCTTCAGAATTGATATTTCTTGAGGTGATTAACCAATAATTAGCCAAACCAGTAAGACCTTGCCAGTGTTTAGTACCTTTGATATGATAAGCATTATCTTTCAATTCGTTTTGCGTCTTCATATTCAATGCGTCACTACCAAAATCCGGCTCCGTAATCATCAATCCGCCCATTGCTCCAAAATCTAAGAAATGTTTGAAGATATCGCCTTTGATAATGTCATTTCCATATTTGGCCAAAGGCTCAAGAAACAAAGCAATATTGATCCCGAATGTTAATGACAAAGGAAGTGACTCGTATGAAGCTGCGGAAAGCAGACCAAGACATTCTTTCACCTTTACTCCTCTCCCACCGAAATCAGTTGGAATAGCAACAGAAAGCGGTTTCAGGTTGAAGATTTCTTTCCAAACATTTGGAGGTAAACCTCTGGAAAGACTTAGCTGGTCAATGTTTTCTCGTTGAAACAAAGAAGCAACAGAAGCCTTAAAATTGGAAAGGAAATCTGCATACGAAACTTTAGGTAAATCTAATGCTACTGCATTCATAATTATTTTAAATAAATCCGCTGTACGCCATCTATACAACAAAAATTAAAAGGTGAAGCGAATGGCTATGGAACTTAATTACTTAGAATCAACAGCTTCACATATATAATAGATAACGCATCAAAGATACTATTAATTATCTATAGTTAATTTAGAAAATCAAGGTATTGATAAAATTAACTTGAAGGAATTTTAAAATTCATAATTTATAATACAATAACGGGTAACTTCTAGGCAGTTTTTTCATTTAATAATTTTGATCACAAGCTATAAATGATGATTCAGAATCTATTAAATATCAAAATGGCGTTCATTATGGGAACGTATAAGTGGGGAGATTACATTTTTTTTATTTGATAATTAGAACCTTAAATAAAATTTACAAATATTATTTGGACAATAAACAAAAGCTTTCTATATTTGCACCACTGAAAACGAGAAATCGTAATAAGTAAGGAGAGTTGGCAGAGTGGTCGATTGCGGCAGTCTTGAAAACTGTTGACTGTAACAGGTCCGGGGGTTCGAATCCCTCACTCTCCGCCAGTTGGGAAACCAAAATAAGCTAAAACGCTGTAAACATCAATGTTTACAGCGTTTTTTGTTTTGCGCTAATATCAAAAAAAATCAAAATAGGTCAATATTTATATGACCTGTTTAGTGACCTATCGTAAAAATTTGAAAATAGGTCACTAAAAATTCAGGAAGACCCTACCAATAGGCAGTCTAACGATTGAACATCTTGCAAAAAGTGGTAACAAAAAGTAAATTATTAAACAATTAAAGTTATCACACAATGAACAAAACATTCAACCTGCTATTCTTTATAAAAAAGAATAAAATCAGAAAAAATGGAACCGCTCCCATCTATTTACGAATCACGATAGACGGCAAAGCTGCAGAGATTTCAGCTAAAAGGTATATCGACCCAAAGAAATGGGATATTAAAGCACACAAGGCTATAGGTAATAGTCAAGAAGCCAAAACACTGAACATATATCTTAAAACTTTGGAACAACAAGTTTATGATGTTCATTATCTGATGCTCAAAGAAGAAGACTTTGTAACTGCAGATAGTTTAAAATCTAAACTGCTTGGAACTGATGTTTCGACAAGAATGCTCATCCCTATCTTTCAAGATCATAATGATAGAATAGAAACTTTAGTAGGTCAGGATTTTGCACCCGGAACATTGGAGCGGTATAAAACTTCCCTGAAGCACACTCAGGAATTTTTACATTGGAAATATAAAATTTCTGACATTGATATTACAAAGATTGATCACGCTTTCATAATGGATTATGATTTCTGGCTTCGCAGTGTCCGAAAATGCGCGAACAACACTGCTGTAAAATACATCAAGAACTTCAAAAAAATTATGCGCCTATGCATGGCGAACGGTTGGCTATCAAAAGATCCTTTTCTAGGCTACAAAGCAAAAATTAAAGAAGTGGAACGCCCCTATCTTACAAAGGAGGAAATTCAGGTGATTTATGACAAGGAATTTGCTTCGGACAGACTGAGTCAAGTTCGTGATATTTTCCTTTTCAGTTGTTATACTGGCTTTGCTTATGTTGATGTAGTGAAATTATCTAAATCTCACATTAATATTGGAATAGATGGTGATAAATGGATATTTACAAATCGTCAGAAAACTGGTACGGCAACCAGAGTTCCACTACTGCCATTAGCTCAAGAGCTTATCTTGAAATATGAAGACCATCCGGAATGTTTAAATCTAAATGTACTTTTTCCTGTTCTAAGTAATCAGAAAATGAACTCTTACCTCAAAGAAATTGCTAATGTTTGTGGAATAAATAAAGAGTTGACATTTCATATCGCAAGACACACGTTTGCTACTACAGTTACATTGTCCAATGGCGTTCCGATTGAAAGTGTAAGTAAAATGCTTGGTCATAAGAATCTAAAAACAACCCAGCATTATGCAAAGATTCTTGATAAGAAAGTAAGTGATGACATGGCTGTTTTGAAACGAAAATTTTTAGAAAAATAAAACCTAGAACGTAGAAATAATTATTTGCTTAATCTAACTTTAGATAAATACTCTTGTTATTAAATTACCTTCCCTTGCAAACATTGAAAATTTGTAATATAAAATACAATGACTAAAATCCGAAAAAAGTAAAATATTTTTTGGCTTTTGTTTAAGGAAGAATAAATTAGTCAGTACTTAACCTGATGTCTATAATCAAATTAAGTACTGACTAATTAAGTTTTAATATAATCTTGAATAAAGGATTATTTAGAAGCCCATTCAATTATTAATTTTAAAGGTTCCCTTTTTTTATTTCCTCCTATAATTTCAATATCTAAAGTATTATTTGGATTAATCCCTAAGTTATATCTAAACTGTTGATTATAAAACTGAAAGATAGGATTGGTGTCAGGAAAAGATTGACAACCATCTATTCCTTTAGTAAAATATGATTTGTATCCAGTAACTTTTTCCAACCAGCCAATATTAAAATTGTGATTTTTGAAAAAGTTTGTATATTGATGATTATAAATACGCTCACCAATAATGTAATAAATATATAGTTGCTCTTTAGCGTTCCTTATTAAAGACAAGTCTTCATATTTATTAATCATTTTTAATATAAACTGTTTTTGAATTTCTATCAAAAATTCATGTAAACTTAATTTGTCAGAAAGGTTTGCAAATTGTTTGGCAAATAGTATTATTGAAGGATGTCTTCTGAAACTTTCATATACTATTCTTGAATCACCTGTCTGCTTATACAAACCTGTTATTAATAAATTACCCCAAATGCGATTAAAATTATCTCGGGCTATTTCTTCATAAGCATTAAAAATTGAGAGCAGTTTTTTCACTTCTTTGTCTGTGTAAACTATATTTTGCAGTTCAACTGTTTTAAAATCTTCTTCTGTTTTAGTAAAAGGAGATAAAAGTAAGTTAGTAATACGTCCTGTTAAATATTTATGGTCTTCTATTTTGAAAAGTTCATTTTTAAATGACACAAAGCTTAGATAAAGTTTAGCCTTAAACACCTCTTCTTTCCTTTGATCAACATTAAACCCTATCAATTTATTATCATCTGACAATTCAGATAATAGTTGATAAACATTGTCATCAGAAATAAGGTTATGTAATGAAGAAATTAATCTTGACCATTCACGTCTAGAATTATCATCCGTATTTACAATAAGATTTCTTACAACTCGTATATAATCATTAAGGTTCTCCTTATTTTTTTTGTAATATGAATAACGTAGAGCCAAGAACAAAATAAACAATTGAGTTGTATCTCGTTTCCCATCTATAACATCTTTTAAAATATGACTTAGAGACTCACCATCCCATAAAACAGGCTCTTTTTTTTCTTTGATTTCTTTTATAAAGTCAAATGAAAAAATAAGAAACCGAAGATTATCTTCTACTGAGTAAATAGTTTTTAAAAGTCTAAAATCAAGAAAGTTTGTTTCATAAGTTTTGTTAGATCGATATTCCGCATCTTTAAAGTATAGCATTTCTGTTATAAAACTCAAAAAAGACATAAATGGAGCATCAATTATGTAAGAATTTTCTTCTTTGTAATTCCATAAATTTTCCACCCATAAATATTCAATTTTATCTTTTACCTGCTCCAATAAAGTATGGTTATATTGAATGATTTTAGAAAATTCTGATTTAAAATTTTCAAAATCTGTAAGCATTTTGCCTCTTGCATTCATCCTGATATAGAGGTTTTCAGTTAAACCAAATTCATCTAAATCTGTAAAATAAAATGAAATTAACTGTTTATCGTCATCAATGATTTTATCTAATAATTTTAAGTCTGAACTTATTAAACTTGGATTTTTAGAAAAAGTATCCAGCATATTCAACATGCCAAAAACCGTAGAGTCATTTTTCCACTCATCATTAAACCATACAGAATCTTCTATTTGAATCTTAATCTCAGTAATGCTATTTACTTGATCAAAATCTAATAATTTCTTACAAAAATCATGTGCTGACGGTCTTGTTTCATATGTGAACTTTGACAATATTTCCTTTACTTCATTTAACCTATTCTCTTTAACCGCAATAAAATAGTATAATAAAAATAGCGTAGTAAGTCTTTGCTGACCATCTAAAGGAATAAAGACTTTTTGCCTAATATCATCTTTTACCTCGGTTAAAATAGAACCATAAACAAAATCTAACTCTATCGGTTGTTCTTTGATAATTGAATTTATTAGAAAATCATTGATAAACCTCTCTCTTAGTATATTAACTTCAGCTGTTTGACGTCCTTGTGCGTAATCTCTTTGTATAATTGGTACTTCAATTTTATTATAAGATTTACAAAGTGACCAAAAGGTGTATTTGTTATTCATAGTTAATTTTAATTTGTTAGATAAGGCTTTAGCTTAGAACTTATATCTTGAAAATAACTTTGTTTATCGTCATTTCCCCAGTAATAAGGTTGAAGATTAGTATTGCTATAGTACTTTAAGAATATGTTTTTTGTTGCAATAGGGATATATTTTCCTTCTTTTTCCATTTGAATTATTCTATTTCTTTTTACTGGAAAAATAGCATTGTTTAGAGAAGAATTATCCTTCTTAGAAAGCAAAGCTAAATTATCTAATATGTGAATGGAATCAGAATCAAATAATTGAATTAGTTCGGATTTTAATAAGTTAAAGTCATCTATATCAATTTTTTCGCTGTTCAACATTTGTTGAACTTTATTTTTTAGAGTACTTAAATTTGAGGTATTTTTTATGTCCTCAACTTCATTTATACCTTTTGATACTTTTTCAATATCATTAATATCTTCTATTGCAAGGTAAGTTTCTTCAAGCCACTTTCTTATAGCTTTTTCATCCTTCATTTCTTTTGATTGTTGAGCATGAATGTGTTCAATACTCCAGCCACCATCATTTTCTACCTTTTTGTATAAATTGAAAGGGAATCTATTTTTTTGAGCAGATTGTACTAAGTTAGATGTAACAATATTATGTAATAAAAAGACTTTCTTTAAATCGTTTTTATTGATTTCATAAGATATGCTACTTAAGTCTATATCTGATACTTCAGATATTACTTCATTTAGAGCCCAGTTTTTAAATTTAGATTTTTCGCAATTAGACATATCAATGATGTGTCTAACATTTGAAATTGAATTATCTTTCAAGGCCAATAAAAAACCTATGTGATGATATAAATAATCGTTTTCAAACCAGTGTTTTAACTTACTGAAATATTCTTTTGTTTTATTCCATAACTCGATAGCATTCTCTTTTTCTTTCTCTGGATTATCTGATTTGATCTCTTTTTCAAACCACATATAAGTCGAATATCTTTTTATATTATTTTTTGAAATGAGTTTAAATATAAATTCAATAGTAGAAGAAGTTTCTTCTAATGTTTTATTATTTAGAAAGTACCAAAATTCTTCATTTCTTAACTCCATTTCTATACGGTGCCATTCACTAGAAATTTCAGCTTGCCTCAAAATAGATTCTCTCTCAGTTAATCCATATTTTATTTTAGATAACAATAAAGCTCTGATTAATTCTGCATCTGTCAAGGGTATTTTTCCAATATTCAATCTATTGAATATGTCTATTTTCTTTTTTTCAACTTCGCCTGAACCATCAATATATTTAAGCTCTTCTATTTGGTACCATATTATCTCTACTTTCTTAGTCAGCGTCGAATTAAACTCATCAATGTAACCAACATCATTTTTAGTTTTATTTTCAAACCAACTTTTAATGATATTATACGCCTGACTCATATAATGAAAATCTGGATTCTCGTCACTATATGTGCTAGTTGATAAATTCTCTAAGAAACTTGTACTTTTTCCCCTCTTTTCAAATATAATAGAATATCTTGGTCGACTTAAATAGTTAAATATTATATTCATTGTAATAAGGCGTTGTTGTCCATCTATTACTTCCCAAATATTCAAACCCAACTCATCATTTGATGGCACAACAACTATGGGTTGTAAGCAGTACTTCTTTTCATCAGAGTTCATAAAATTATGAATATCATCTAGCAAAGCTGTCACGTGTTCTATATCCCATCTATATCCCCTTTGATAATAGGGAATCAAGTAATGTTCAAATCTGGTATCTCTATCTGGAGTTTTATCGTTGAGTATAATTTTTCCTATTGGAATTAAATCAATTTTATTCATATGGTTTTTATGCTTTTCTTTTTTTTATATAAATGCTTGTGAGTCTTTCAAATATATCTAGTTAAATATTGTCCACATTACGGTTTTCCGTAAAAAACAAAAATAAAAGTCACCACAAAATCTCGATTCAGTATTTTCACTGAATTTTGCCAATAATTATTAGAAATTTAGAAACTCCAAAAACAATAAATTCCAACTTTTGCTGGAATTTATAAATTACTATTTTTAATGCTGTAACAAGGCAAGAATTTATTTATTAGCATTCGGCTCTTTAAATTCATTAATAATGTCTGAAATGTCTACACCTTCCTTTTTACAAATTTGATCAAACTCTTTATCTGTAATTATTTGATTTTTATTAAATCCGTTTAGTCTTGTTCTGTGAAACTCATAATCGGATTTAACTAAATATTCCTCTAGATTAACGCCCAATTTATTTTTTAATATACTAGAAAATACTCTTTTTTGTTTAAAAGCTTCAATGAAAAATTTTATACTTTTTAAATCTTCTTTACTCTTGATATTGAAATTCAAAGGTATATAGATAACTTGACTAGTTTGAAGAAAAAATAGATTTTGTTTTAATACTGTATAATCATTGTTGAAGTTGATAAATAGCTTAACGATATTATCTTTTTTTAATACATTCTTTGTTGTCGAAGTTGTATGAATAGAATTAATTTGTGAATCATCTATTAGTATTCCATTTTTTCCAATTAACGAGTCTAATAAGGGCTTTGTTATGTTATCTAAATCTCCGATTTTATCAGTTTCCTGCCTCTTAACAGAATCAATGTACCAATGTATTTCAACTTGTACCTTTCCAAAAATTAACCATTTATAGTTTTTTAATTCATTAGATAATTCTTGCGTTAATTTATCTTGGATTATTTTTTTTGATTGACTTGAAACTACTCGTTGCAATTCAAGTTCAATCTCAATAGAACTATCAGCAGAAATATTTACTAAATAATGATTATCAAAACTACAGTTTTTATTTACTATCGAAATTTTCATATTGGCATTTAATTTTATGACTAATGTTATATTTTTAATACTGATAATTAAACTGTTGAATTTTTGAATTTTTTCACTTCAATATAATTCCTTCAAATATTAAACTATTATTTTTACAATCTTCTTAATGATCCCTAAATTTTAATTCTTTACGATAAAATTTATTTTCAAACATCTCTTTTCTTATTCGGTACATATTTCTATAACTTTCAATTCCTTTGTATTCAAAGTTTCCATCTAGATAACCTTCCTTTTCAATAGGATTTTGATAACAATTTATTACAGGAATAAATTGTTTTAGCATCATTTTCAATTGCTTTCTTAATTTTTTATCTTCAACTTTTAATATGCTTAAAAATGTATCCATTTCACTTTTTGGAAATTGAAAATGTCCAATAGGAAATAGTTCGATAACATTCGCATCCTGATAATTAAGAACTCCTATTTCTTTCTCGGTTTTGTCTAATTCTATTAACTCGTTTCTCAGACTTGCTATTTCATCAATATTTCTATCAATTTTTGCTTTGGTTCTCACTATAAAGCTTGTAAAGGTTCCTCCGTTTTTAGTGAAGTCAATTCTTCGATTAAAATCCTGATTTCCATATTCTATTTTATACTTTTCCAAAAGCTCATTAACTTCTGAAACTTTCTCTTCTTTTTCTAAATTTTCATAATATTCAAGTAAAACTGACAAAGCAAATAGTTCATTTCCAACGTGGTTAATTTCTCTAAAATAGAGATAAGACAATTCAATATTTGTTAATATCTGAGGAAGAACTTGTTCTAATAATTCAGATTTTATTCTTCTTCTCACAATGCAATCAAAATGAACAATAAATCTACTATGTCTGATTGAGCATAAATGATTTATGAAATTGGAATTTAATTCTTTGGATCGATTCATTATTGAGTCAAAAACTTTGTTAATTTCAAAGAAATGTGATTCTATTGATTGAGTATGACCAAATTCTATCAAAGGAATTAATTTAAAAATTAACTGTTCTGATTGGTATTGTACTTTTTCAATATTTGCAAATAATATTATATTTTCAGAAATATTAGGGGTATTAATAATTTGCTCTATTTTTTCTTCAAATTCTTGACTTACGTGATTTTCTGAAGTATACATTTTTCCCATTAAATTTGTTGCCAACTCTAATTGTTTATACATATACATATCACTATTTTCTTTGAATGTCCCCGTTATACTTTCGTATTCTTCATCGTTTACTATATTCATTATTCTTTGTAAACCATAATATACGAAGATGAGGTATTCCTTTAAGTGTGAGTCTAATGAATCAATATTTTTGTAAGACTCTTTAAAAAAATCTAAAGCTTTAAAATACTCACCACTGTAATAAAATGATAGTCCTAATACAAGGTTGTATTTTGGTGTCTTATTACCATTGGTTGACTGTTTATGAAGGTTAATAATTTTGACCCATTGAAAATTATCGACCATTGTTAAACCGTACTTTTCAATTAAAGAGGTAATTTCTGAATCTGTTATCACATTACTGTCAAAATCAATAATGATCTTATTCTCATTTTTTATAAAGCTTAGATTCTCAGCAAATTTAGACTGAATTTTTCTCTGCATTAAACCTTCTTTAAAAGCAATTTCATATATATTGTCAATTGATTCGTTATCCAGTTTAGTTAAAAATCTGATTGTATGATTGGGCTGTTTTTGCCATTCTGGATTTGCTGTAGTTAATTCAGAAATAACATTTTTAAGACTAGTAAAGTATATTGTTTTCTCTTCTTCGATATAAAATCCGTAATATGCAGGCTGGCCATTATTTAATAAGTATTCAATGTTGCTGGTTTTTATACTTTTACTATATGAACCATCCTGATTTCTCTTGGTACTTTCGCTACTTTTCAATTGAAAATTGAATCCAAAACCTAG
Organism: Chryseobacterium sp.; assembly: GCA_039595375.1. Taxonomy (GTDB): domain Bacteria; phylum Bacteroidota; class Bacteroidia; order Flavobacteriales; family Weeksellaceae; genus Epilithonimonas. The sequence continues at coordinate 44,168 of JBCNLQ010000010.1, read as the reverse complement.
AACATAATTGTTTTTTTGATTTCGAACCGGAAATCAATTCCATTATCAATCACTTCTTCTTTAGCTACAAACTTTGTTACATCAAACAGTGGTCTAAAGTAGTTTTTCGATATGATTTCTAATTGACTATTTCTAGAATCTTGAGGTAGATTTAAGTCATTAATGTCGTGTTTCATTTATAGTTCTATTTTGTATTTGTCAGCATCTTTAATGTATTTATGCACTTTATTGGAGTTAATGGCAAATCTCTACAAAAATTCAATTTGAAGCACAAGCAGTTACATCTTTTTTTAAATATCTCACTCAACTACAACCTCTCTATCTAAATCTAATTGAAGTACATATAATCTATTAGAGGAATTACTTCAACGATATTAATCTCAATTTTACCTATACTTCTAAATTGTGTCATTTAAAATAATTTGTTACAGATAAATCCGAATGTTTAAAATATTTCTGGTTTTTAAAATTGATTAAAAGTTTTCTGTGTAGCAATACCCCTTATACGTTCTTTAAAAATATCAACGAAGTTGATGCGATGATATGTAATTATTTTTTTTTCTACGTCAGGGAAAGCATGAAATAAATATATTTTCTTTAAAGTGTCATTATTTTGATTGACAACATATTTCTTTATCTGATTTATAGTAGAAACTAATGTTTTATTGGCAACTATCATAACAGCATTTTCAAAATTTAGATCATTTGATACAGAATATATTAGTTTCTCCAAATCATCCTTTAAGCTACAGTCAGGGTCAATTTTTAGCTCGCTGTAAAAAATCTGTTGATTTTGATTATCTGGACTTTCATGAAGCACAAAATCAGGTTTTATCATTCTTCTCCCTTTTAATACATCAAAATGAAACTTCAAATTATGATATTGATCCTTATTTTCAGGCATTCTCATTAGAGATCTAAAATGAACTTTAATTTCTGAGGCGAAATTATTTTCAGCCCTCTGTACATATTCTCGATCTTGCTTATTAACGGCTGTCCAAGAATAGTCATCTGGTTCCACAGAATGCAAAGATTCTTCAAGATTCAAAAGATATTTATTCATGACTTTATTACAAGTGATTTATTTTTAAATCTAATGAATCTTAATCCTCATAAGAAGTTTGATAGGAGTTCACCGTTTTATTGTCGACTTTATAAATAACTTCAAATTTATTGATGTCTTTTAAGTTTTGAAAAGGTACTGAAGGATCATAACATCTGAAATCTATTTCCATCTTTTCATTACCATCTTGAAAGGTTTGTAGTTCATGAATGAGCCTACTGTCTTGTACTTCCTTTTTGATAAAGCCAAGATCGGAAAGATTTAATAAAGCGTAATCTTCTTTTTTGGTTGCTTCTATAATTCTTTCTTTAACAGTTTCAAATAGAGTTTGATTTTTCATGCAAAATAGTTTTAGTTTAACTTCAAATGTAGTTAGAATTATTCAACCTAAACCTTTTTGAAGTTTAATTTATAAAAGTTTTTAACCTAAGCTTCTTTAAGTTTTACTTTTTCAAATAAAGAATTAATATATTCTATCCAATTGTCCACTCCTAAAATTTTTTTCAATGGTGTATATATTCTTGCAATAAATTTAATATCAGTATCTTATATAGTTTTATTATAATCTTTATAAATATCTCTAATCTTTTCTGTCAGCCAATTTTTTGTAAATTTTGCACTAAATTCATCCTTCTCAGCAAGTTCATTTGCAAATTTCTTTTGCGAAAATTTATCTAAAGAATCTCGTAAATATATTGGCAGATAAAACTTTTTAAAATCTTCTTTTTTGTCTATATTTTCCAAATAGGCTTTATAATGTCCGTAATATAATTTTCTAAATTCCAATTAGATTCTCTAAAGGCTTTGCCGAAATTTTCGACTTGCTTATTTTCAATTTCATTTCTTTCGTCGCTGGGAATATTATTATAAATTCAGATCGTTAAATAATAAAAGAAAATTGAAATTAGATTGAAAAAGAAATGATTTGCTTAATATTGAGGACAGATTGGAAAATAGTAACTTGAAAAAAAGAAGCAAAGTAATTAAACTCTGCTTCTAATTTCTGTGCTGACCAGGTCTAGACCTGCAGTGTTGGATAACATTTTCTAAACGGCCTAAGCGCATTCTTGTATAGGCTCTCACAAACACTGGTTTCCAACCAGCGCAACGTAAACAGTGTACTGTCATAATTAATTGATTTAAAATTAAAGATTATAACTTAAATCGCTATGACCTGTCTACGTTTACAAATATATTTTAATTTTATAAAAACTCAAAAAAATCTTACTTTACTTATTTTAAATTTTTTATACTCTTGTAAAGATCTATTAAATGATAAACCGACATATCAACTAAAGGTTCATACATAAAAGAATTTATATGGATGTTTTCAGGTGTCATCAAATTTACTCTATCGATAGTTCCTAGATTGGTACTGGTAGGGTATCTCTTTTTATACATATTCGATAGAATTCTTGTTTGAACGGATTTTAGTTTTATCAAATCTACATTTGGTAACTTTGATATCATATACTGTTCGGTTTTTAATCTACATGCGATTGCTAGTGTAATCTTATTTTCCAATAAAATTTCTAAAATCTCTTTTTCCTCAATCAAAGAATCTGCAGTTAAAAAGATAAAATCTTGGATTTTGATTGTTTTCTCAAATTCCATTTCACAATTTTTAAGCCTAGTGATTCTATTTTTATAAATACTAAAAACATCTTCGATTGTTATATCTTTGGAATCTGGTTTTTCATGGAGGCAGCTAGTTAACTTTTTATAGTCGTCTGTGTTTTTTGAATCACAATAATCTATGATGTTACGAACAAACGGAATGAGGCTAATAAATGTTTTTGGGTCATTGTAATTATTTAAAAATTCTTTAAACAAATCCTCTTTATATACCCACTCAATCATATGAATTTTTCTATTTTCATCTTTCGATGTCATATAGCATTGTTGTCCGATATTTAGACGGGAGGCAATTGTTCTGTAAAAATCAAAATTATGTGTTAAAATAAGTGATTTAAAATTTTCAGAATAATGAAGGTCTGCTATATATTCGATTATTGCATATTTATTTTTATAATCAAAAGAATCGGCGATATCGTCAAAAATTATTAAAGTTTTATCATCATTATTTTTTCTTGATTCTATCTCGAATAAAAATTGTAATATGAAATAAGCTCTTGTTTCTCCTTTACTTAAAACTTTTAATAGATTATCTTTACTCTGTCTTTTAGGTTCTTCATTTTTATCTTTAAAAACAAACTCTAAATTAGCCGTTTCACGTTTCAAAATAACATCATGTAAATTGCCTAATTTAACCTCGAACGGAACGTAAAATCTATCATTGAACTTTTTAATTATATCTTTCCACAATTCTTGTTCTTTTTTTGATTCTGTAATGATAGTGTCAAGCTCTATCTTTTTCTCTTCATATTTTTTAGCTAAACTTTCAGCATCTTCTTTTACTTCAGACATGAAGCTAGTCCAGACTTTCTTTTTGAAACCATCATAGTCTTTTAAACTGACAAGAATTGAGTTGTCCTTTTCGATCACTTGTTTAAACAACCTTAAATCTACATTAGCTCCAATTGCTTTGTCTACTTTATTAAAGGATTCTTTAAGTTTTTCGTCTGCAATTATTCGAGCGAGTTCTGCATTATAGATTTCTTTTAGCTGTAATGATTCTGTAATTACTGTTCCATCTTCTAAAACAAACTTATGACCAGCATCAAAATAAGAATTATCCTCTATTGATTTAATAATTTCATTTGCTTGGTAGGTTCCAAATGTATTTTCACCGGTCAGTTTAAACAGTTTGGAATTTGATAGGATTTGATTGTAGTTTTCTACATAATCATCTAATAAATCTTCATTTTTATCCAAGAATTTTTTCACATTTCCTTTAGTGTCAAACACTGCGTTGTATCTAAAGGTAATTTTATCAGAACTTTCATTAAGTTGCTTGGTATGAGAAGTAAGTACCTCAAAAAAATCTTTATTAGAATCATTACTATAAGTCCCAACATATTCAACTTCGCAATCATTGCTTTTTGAAATGACTTTAAGTTTTTTTAGTAGTTCACTTTTGGCATCATCAAGTTCACTATAAATTTTATCATATTTTTCCTTTAGCTCTTTTCGAGCTATAAATGATGTTATTTTATGAGTTGCGTCGTAAGAACTATCTTCTGCATTGATTACTAGAATTGAATCTGGAATTAGCTCTTCATCATCAAATGTAATATTAGACTTTGACTTTTTGTTATAAACTAAATCTTTTGGTTGATCTTTTTTGTCATTTTTGGAAATCAAATCAAATGTTTTAGCGAATGAGGTTTTCATTGTTCCGTTCGGCGCATAAATAAGGTAAGAATTAACCTTACTAAAATCAAATTCATGTTTTAATTTTCCTATACCGAAGCAATTTTCAAAATCTAATTTTAAAATTTTCATGGTTTTTTATTTTAAAAAATATCAATTCCAATAATAAGATTTATTTCGATAATAAATATACGTGAAACCGTAATATGGAATTTTTTTGAAAAAAAATTCCATAAAACTTTCATGTGCGCAAAAACATTGCGTAGTAGTATTCTAATTTCGTATTATGATAATTAGAAAGTGTAATAGATAACTCATTTTTTTAAATATTCGAATTATCTGGTAATGTTCACTTACATAATTACTGAAAGTAAAATTATAACAAATTAAAATTTTCTATCATGAAAAAAAATCAACACGTCGTGCCGCATCAAGGAAAGTGGGCAGTAAAAGGAGCAGGTAACCAAAAGAATACCGTAATTACAAATACACAGAAAGAAGCTATTGATAAAGCAAGGAATATTGCTATCAATCAAGAATCTGAGCTTTTTATTCACGGAAAAGGTGGCCAGATTAGAGCTAAAAATAGTTATGGTAATGATCCAAGTGATGTAAAAGGCTAATTATCAAAAATGAATGAAATCAAATTATCAGTGACGTTTTTCCACTGTTGGTGAAAAGCAAAATGTAAAAATTAATTAGATATGAGTTAGATATATATTTTAAAAGTAGATGATGAACAAAAATTCAGAGAAATAACAATTTAATAAAATAACAAAATGGAAACATTTAATACTTATTTTACAAAGTTACGAAATAAAGATATAGACTTTGTAGACATCCCTTTAGGGGAAGATTTAGAGGCATTTATTTGCCCATTCTTAATTGAAAATAATAAACATAGTAATCCTGTAGCTCTTGAAGTCTATGAAAGAGTACATCAATTTTTAATAAAACTTAACAGAGATTTTATTAAACCAAACAAAAGAAATGAGGGAATAGAATTTCTTTCTCATCTGCACGAGCCTAACGAATATCATTTAGGATATTCCGATAGAAACAAAGGCAAAGCAGTTTCAGATGTAAGAGCAGAAGTAATTTATGATGCTTTGAGAAACAACTCATTTGCAAAACAAAATATTGCAATTACAAACGAAGCGCATTTTGTCTTACTACTTGTAAAAGGCATTGGTCAAGATATTATGTCAGATATTATTGCAAATGTTTGTAGAGATATTTTTGCTGGATCAACTTTGAAAATATGTAAAAAGCATAAAGTTTCTACAATTTCAGTTAAGATTGAGTTTTATAATGCCATTACTAAAAAGTGGGAAACAAAATCTGCTGATTTACCAAATTTTGCAGGTAAATCAATCATATTATTACCAAAATTTATTATTAGCGGGGGAAGAGCCTACTCGAATTTATATAATTGGTTTATTGCAAGAAATTATCTTGCTTTTGAAATTCTTAATAGAAAAAAACCGCTTTCTTCAGATGGTAAGTTTATCTTCAAATTGAAAAACGGTACAAGAAAAGCAATTGTAAAGAAAATTTATCAAGCATACAGAAAACCGAAAGATGAATTAATTGAGTTTGTCAAAAAATTCAACGGCTCATTAGATGAATTTGTTTGGTATGCCAAAGAGCATTATCCTGAACTTAATTTAGATGATTTAAGATAGAATATTGATTAAATAATTGCGGTCAAAAAGCCGCAATTGTTATTTTTACAAAGTGTTGTTCTTATTATACATTAGCTCTTTTATCCAACCAATTTAAGAAATCTTGTTTGTGAAAATTTGGCGATGATATTTTGCAAATCATAAATAATACATGAACTATTTCTTGTTGAAATTCCCGAAGTTCACTATTATCAATATACAATCTAATTGATTTGTGTGTCATTTTATGTCTAATTTCATACATATTATCTAAAATTAATCTAAGCTTATTTTTAAGTTTGTGATTTGAGTCGAATCTAAAATCTAATAGACGTCTTTTACTTTTGATTTCCATTTTGAAATTTTCATCCTCTTTAAGAAATATACTTTCAATAATCATAATAAGTTTTGAAACTCTCAAATGCAAATCTTCTTCGGCAATACATTTTGAATAAAATGAAATTGAGTTTGCAATCAAAATACTCTTTTCATCTTTTTTGTTAATCAAATTTCCAAATTCTTCAAATAGTTCTGACCAACTTTCTATCAGTTCTGAAGTGTAGTTTAATTCGTGTTCCCTGTTAACTCCGATATGATAAGTGAACTTTGAAATGTCATTATCTTTAAATGATAGATATTCGTAATCAAAAGGAATTCTACTTTCTAATTCTAGAAAACATCTTTCGGAAGGAATTGTAACGGTTGGACTTGTTAATTTTAATACATCAACAACATACGAGGCATTTTTTATAGCTAAGCTAATCGCTAACTTACTTTCCGCTTCAATATCCACAGAAACTAGTACTTTTCCTAAAAATTTCCCAAATGATTTACTAAAAGTTGACTTTTCTAATTCTTCTGATAGTTTATTTTCATAGAATTCCTCTAGATATTGTTTTGTAAAGTATGTAATCTTTGCATTTCCAATATAAAATTCTTTTTCAATTTCTATATTAAGTATTGGAAAATAGAAAGTTTGATTTTGTACATCCTTTGATATATTCCGAAATAAATAAGTCAGTAAGTTTTCAGTTACTTTTCCGTTGATATGAACATCAACAATCCACAAAAGTATTTTCTCTTTTAAATAATCAACAGAAACTTTTTCTTTAAAATTATCGAAAGAAATGAACTTGTATACATATTTATAAAATTCCTTGTAATCTTTTTCTAAAAATCCATATTCTATACCTTTTATTAGTATAAATATTTTTTTATCACTTAAATCGGAAAAGTTTTGTCGTGAAATAATAGGTGACTCGACAATTTTATCACTAAGATCAATAATTCCTTTTTCCGCTGAAGAACCTTTTAGTTGTATATCCGATAGATTATTAAATTTTTTTTCAATTTTAGTTTCAATAATTTTTGGTACAAAATTGAAAACTTCATTTTGAAGTTGATCTTCGTTCATTTGAGTGGTATTTTATAAAGATAAAGTTATTTAAAGGTAAGGTCCTAACTATCTCCAGCATTACATTGTTTCCCTTGTTTTGCCAATAAATTAGTAGTAGTTTATTTATTCTCAGTTATAGTAATTTCTAAATTATACTTCTCAAAGGATAGAATTAAGTCTGCCAATGTCTCGTTTATCAAAATTTGAAGGTCTATATAATTTTTCATTATATGTTTTATTATTTTAATATAAATTGCACATTGAAATTCAACAGTGTTTTCACGAGTATTTGATTCATTAAATGCTTTAATGAATTTAATTCTGTCTTCTTCAGGAAATTCGTTTAAGATTGCAATATCAAAATCAACATCAAAGTTTTTCATTTCCATTCCTAAATGGATGAATTGATTTCTTATTTTGTAAACCCAATCAAATGCACTTTGATAGAAATTATAAAATTCCTCTTTGTTAACATTGTTCAGTAATTGTATTTTTTTAAAAAATTTCAAATATAATTTTGCAATTTCCCTCATTTTAAAAAATTCCCCAAAAAACGATTGAAGCAAAAACTCACTTCTTATTACAGGTTCTCCTTTTAGTATATTTTTGTCATTTTTTAAATCTTCTAAATCAGATAAAATTAAATTGACAGTTTTTATAAATTTGTTTACATCAGCAACCCAAAAGAGTATATTAGCTCTCGATATCCCGGGAAAACTATTATTAAATATTTCAGCAATTTCTTCCTCTGTAAATTTTGCTCCTCTATCTATTGTTTTTTGATGTATAGATTTAGCAAATTCTAGGAATCCATCAGTAAGTTTTTCTGGAGGTTGTATAATTTCAAATTGTTGGTTCAATGCTTACAGTTTTAAAATTACGATTAACTCTCAAATGTAAACAGTATTTGTTTTACTTTATTACGGTTTTCCGTAAAACTAAAAAATCCCAACTTTCGTCCGGATTTTCCTACATAGTATAGCATTCTGTCAACATAATATCTATAATACTTTTTATAAATTAATTTACAACGGAGATTCACCCCGTCTTATTAATTGTCTCAGAAATGACTTATCTTTAATCTGTTCAATAAAATTATCTACTTCTATTTCTTGCTCTTTAAAATAAGTTACATTCTTCTGAATGTAATTCCGGAACTCATCAGCATTCATTTTATTGTGTCTTCCATCATATGTGGATGATTCTCGATTATAAATAGATCTTTTATTAAATATCACAAAACAGCCTCTAAACCATCTTGTAATATGTTTCATTCCTTCAGGCCTTTCATAATCATCATCTTCTATATAATATGAGTTTTCTAAATAATCATAATTCTCATAATATCCAGGCTGAATTTGTGTCAATTCTTCTCTATTGTATTTATTATGTTTATAAACACCACTTGGTTCTAATTCATCAGCTTCTAAACGAAAATAATTCCATTCGTGATTATAGCCAAAACTTTCGAAAATTAATCGTTTAGGTTTTAAAATATCTATTAGTTCGAAATCTAATTCAATACAACCATCTTCATGAGATAAATTGGCATCTAATAAATCCATACCTCCTCCATCTGGGAAAAAAACATGATTCAAGTTATCATAGCTCGAAACTATTTTTAATACTTTTACGATGTCATTAATATTTTCCCAGATAACTCTTTGAGGAATTGAGGTGGGGAAAAGTTTGGTTTGTATTTCAAACCATTGTTGTTGATTTCTTTCATGAAAATCATCTGATAATATTCTCCACTCTTGCAATTGAGAAAGAAAACTATTTATATCCGGTCTTTTTGAAGGATCATTATCTGTACAGGAAATAAGCAGATTATCAATAGGAGTTGTATAGTGATCAGGGTAAAACTTTTTTAAATGAATAATAGATTCAGTTGAATATTGTCCATCAAATCCTTTTTTGTTTCCTGTCAAATATATCCATAATGTTTTTGCTAGTGAATATACATCTGCTTTAGAAACATCGGCAGTTGACGATTCTCTTCTCATTTCTGGAGCCATAGTCCATTTTGCTCCAATTTCTTCGTTTTTTAATGATATTTCCTTTTTATTTGGATAATGAACTAGCCCAAAATCTGCTAAGGAATACCTACCATTCAAAAATAGAATATTTGCGGGCTTAATGTCTCTATGAAAAATATCTCTGCTATGTAATTCTGATAATGTTTCGGCAATTTGAATTACTGCTTCAACTTTTTCATCAATATCGGCATCCTTAAGTTTAGACTCTGAAGATTCAGCGAGCGGCATCACAAAATAAGGCAAAATATTATTGTCTACTTTATTTGGTAAAAATTTATCTTCAATCTTTATAATTCCGGTAATATCCGAATTCTGTTCAATTATTATTGCTTCATCGACAAATCTACGATACGATTTTTGTTTTACTGTTTTTAATAATTTAATTGCTCTTTCTTCTCCTTTTGAATTTATACAAGACCAGACTTCGCCGTTACCACCACCACCTTTGTAACTTGAAAGAGTCCAATCTCCAAATTTTCTTCCTTTTCTAAAAATTCTTTTCATGTTATATTTTAATTTGCTAACTGTTTAATAGGATTACAGATAATTCTCAAATACTGAACAAAATATTTTGTTTCTTACGAAAACTGAAAGAAACAAAGATAAAAACCATTATAAAATCCAATATCAGTATTTTCACTGAATTTATTGACGACTATAAATTCTGTATAGTTGAAAAATAAATCCCAACTCTTGTCAGGATTTACTTATAAAATTCGCATTATTTCCCAAGATACTTCTGTACCGCAGCAGCAGAAGTTCCAACAGTTTTAACTGCTTCTTTCAAACGTTCTTTGGTAACACCAAACTTTTTTGACCAGTATTCTAGTTCCCAGGTTTCATTTACATTTACTTTAGCTGCATCTTGCGGTCTTCTTTTACTTAAATCGTCACTCATAATAAATAATTTTTGGTTAGTAAAGTAAATTTAAAGAGGTTTTATATTATATCATTACGGTTTTTCGTAAAGTAAAAAAATCCTAACTTTCGTCAGGATTTTTTTTATTTTTAATCTATTTTAAAGACCAACCATTTCAAAGAATTTGGATAATTTAATATTTTTAGCCTCACATATTCTCATTATAGTAATTAAACTAACTTGGTAAGTTTCATCTTCTCTAATTCTTCTTACTGTCTTCTCATCAATATTGTTTTCGGTTGCAAACTGACTATTATTGTTCAAAGGAATAACCCATTTATCCCTTATAAATTCAACAATCTTTCTATTTGCAATTTTCATATAAACAAATAAAAGTGATATTTCACTAAAAAATTCGGACTTAAATCCGAATTGTCAATATTTTTGCTATATTTGTAAAACAAGTTACTGAAACGTAACTTTGCGATACTTCAATAAAATAATAGAAGCTATTGCTTAGAATCTTGCTTTTGAAAACTGGTAATTTTTAATTGAGACAAGAGGATAAGTTTTAAGCTCACGACCTAGGCGTGGGCTCTCTTGTCTGTCTCTCGGTATACCAGTGCCTCAAAAGCAGATAATGTAGAGTTCCACGCCGTTTTATTTTCAATGCTGTCCGCTATTTCTACAATCTAAGCCGTTTCAAAATACAGTATCATAAGACACGATACAATGAGGTGTACAACTCATTGCGGCTATACAGCTTTCTTGGGACATAATTTTCATTCATATTAATTTTTTATGATTGTTTGGGCAGGAGGTTTACCTCCACAAAGGAAGCCTCCTCTCAAGCATATCATTTCAAGCAACAACTAAAACAGATATAAGACACAGATAATTTATAGCAACCCATAGAAAAAGAAAAAGCCCTTTCCTCAGTTTGCAGACCACAGGAAAGAGCATAAGAGTCATTAATAATCATTAAAAACCTATTCAAAAATATGAAAAATATTTTTTGCAGGGGATCTATGTCCCTTGCTTTTACCCTTGTGGCAGCCATCACACCCTTTGCCCAGAACAAATCACTTAAAATCGGAGATTCTCTTCCTGAATCCTTTTGGACAACATCATTGCAAGTTGTCAATCATCCTCAGAAAACGATTGATCTTTCCGAGGATAAAAACAAATTAATACTGATAGATTTTTGGAGTACCTGGTGCAGTGCCTGCCTGACGAGTCTTCCTAAAATTGAAACCTTGCAACAAAAGTTCGGAAACAAAGTAAAAATACTTCCCGTAAGCAGTCAGGATAAATCTGCTTTGGATAAATTCTTCGCTTCACAAAACGGAAAGAAGTACAACAATATGATGTCCACGTATGAAGACAAAACACTTCATAGTCTTTTCCCACACGCAGGTGTTCCGTTTATCATCTGGATAAAAGACGGAAAACTATTCAATTCCACAGACGCAGGACAGCTCACTGAGCAGAGCATTAATGAAGTTTTGAATGGAGATAAATCATCCCTGCAAACCATTATTCAAATGGACAGAGCAAGACCATTGATGCTATCAGAAGATTATGACCGTCAAAGAAATGTTGAACTCTTCAATTATTCATTCTTTGCCAAAGGACAAATTCCTGATATTGGTGCAGGTGGAACTTATCGTAAAACAGCATCAGGAAAAATCCACGGTAGACAATTTACCAATGTTCCCTTATGGAGTATATATTATCCTATTGGATACGAGTTGATCAAACAGCAAGATAAAATATCTTTTACGGAAAAAAGGATAATTATAGATGTTAAGGAACCAAAACAATTAATGCCGATAGAAAAAGCAGACGGCTCAAATGATGGGGCAAATCTTTATAACTACGAATTCATTATCCCCGAAAAAAAGTCTGATTCTCTCTACAATTATATGCTGGAAGACCTCAATCGTTATTCAGGTTATAGCGTAACATTTGAGAAAAGACCTGTACAATGTCTCGTTCTTGTAAGAACAAGTACCAAAGACAAGCTGGCAACCAAAGGAGGTGAAAAGCGTTCCAGCTTTCCACAAACCCCATCAATCCTTAAAAATGTACCACTTAAAAATATGGTCAATATGCTGAATGGTGAGATTCCTATCAAGGAATTGTTTATCGATGAGACGGGATACACAGGCAATGTAGATATTGAAGTTTCGGGAGTCAGAGATATTGCCACTTTAAAAAAAGAGCTTCAGAAATACGACCTTGACCTCATCCCTCAAGAACGTCAGGTTTTGATGATGGTCATTAGAGACCAACGGAATTAAACATTCCCACCGATTGAACAATCATTGAATTTAAATTAACGCAAAACTATATCAGACTATGAAGAAATTATTAGTGCTTCCCGTCCTATGCTATTGTGTGCCTATATCATTTAGTTTTGTCAGAGCAATTTAGTATGGCAATAACTGTCTTAGGAAAATATTATGATATAATTGCAAGCAGAGAAGATATTACAGAATTACCTTTTATTTATGGATGTCTCTTATTTTCTTTTTGGTATAATGGTTCATTCCTTGAGGCGATTGAATTTTTAGGTTTATATGTCAATGCTTGTACAGTCAACGATGAACGCCCATTAGTTACTGTAATTGAAAGAATTAAAGAGGGAGAAAAATTAGATTTAATAGAAATATTTAAAAAAGGAATGAAGATCTTAATAATTCCTGATGAATATTCTATTTCAGATTTTCAGTCTTGGATGGAAGAGGTTATAAAAAAAGTTCCAGAGCTTAAAAATCCATTAAACAATTTCTTATTATTTCAAAAAGATTAAGCTTTAAAAGTAAATAATTTATCTATTGCTGACTATTTACAAAAATAAAAACAGAAACCAAAAATAATTCGCTACCTAATCCAACTGCTAAATTCTGTCAAGGTCAAGCCCTCCGGATTTTCATAAAAAGTTTTTACGTATAAAAATCTACGCAAAAACTTTTTCCAAAAAACCTTGACAGAATGCCACGCTCATTTTCAAAAGGCTTTCTTTTTTTCTTTTTTTTCGGTTTTTTCTTCGTTTTCTTTTAGAAATATTTGCATTCAGAAATTTCAAGCGCAAAGAGAAGGACTAAATTCTTGATTTTAACTCTAAAAAACTTGTTCAAATTTTGGAATTTTTACTTGCAGATTTGAGCAGAAATTTTTAGTTTTACTACGTAAAATTTATATTAGGATTTTATCACTTTTTTGCAAATGTCCTATTTGAGGCCATTCACAGAGATGCCACAGCGAAAATCTTATCCATAAAGCGATGAGAAATGGGTATAAAATCCCTCACTTTCTGCATTAAACTGCAACGTAGCATGAAAAAGATGGTTTCGTTTCGAAACTAAATTCTCAATAAACAACGGCTTTCCCGAGCGAAGAATCTCGCGTTCCTCCTTACTAAATGGCATCCCAAAAAACAATTCCGGAACCCTCACAAATTCCATTCTTAGAGAAAACAATTCATTGGTCAATTTGTCCTGACTTACTAACGATGGAACAACTTCACCAGTCACAGGATTTATAAGCTCTACCACTCTTGCCGGCATCATCCTCCGAAACATTTCCGGAAACTGAATCCTTCTCAGTGGTATTAGCACTCTCATCTGTTTTGCGAAGGCTTTCGATTGTATCAATCGATACCTCAAAATCCTTCAGCTGTTGTTTTTCAGAAGGAGTGGAAACATCCCAATACGCCTGAAGACCTTTCGCAGATTCCACAGCTTCAAATTCCCTGACCTTGAAAAACGAATAGGCTTCAGGGTTTTTCAGCTGGTTGTAGAATTCAGAAAAGCAGTCCATAAAATCCTCTGGCGATGACCCGATGCGCATCATCATGCACGGCATACTGTCATCAGGCTTCAGATCAATGAGATTTCCAAAGGGGGCAACAGACTGGACAATTCCAAATCACCGCTGTTTTGCCTAAGCACAAACAAGGAGCTGTTTTCCGATACTGATGGAATAAAATTGGGGTTTATCATAATAATTGGATTTTTAATATTAATAGCTGGATATAATTCAGATTTCAAGCTATCAAGTGATGGTATCTATTTTTTGTGTTCAAAACATTGTGAAAGCTTCAAAGATTCATACAGTACTTTTAAAGTCTTTTCAAATATTTAAGCATTCATTAGTTGATTAATAATTGAATACAGATGAGATTGCATACACACAAATGACCTACAACATGATCTTCCTCTACACTACAAGTCAGCAGGGCTATGCTTTGGCAAGATTACCTGAGGGACAGACTGCATCCACTTTCCTGGCAGAATATAAATACGATTATTCTTATACCAACTCTGCTGGCGGAGTAACTAATAAAAGTGTTTACAAAATCCCAAATAGCTGGATCGTAGATGCACTAAATACAAGCCGTGACAATGACTTCCTTCAGATTTTGACAGCACCTTCTATAGACGCTGGTTGGACCAGCGCGTCTCCCGGATACAACGGAAAAACAGTCAGAAGAAAAGTTCTAGGACTGATGTCTAATGGTAAAAATCTCTATAAAGACACCAATAATTCTACTGCAGACTTTGTTCGAAATTCTGAGCCAAGTTTAAAAAACGGCATTGTCAGATAAGATTTGAAAAATTCTTTTCAATAATGAATCAATCAAAGTTTCTCACTGTTCTTTCTTTTTTTATCAGCTTGAATTTGGTCTTAGCTCAGGATAGCTTAAGTCTATTTAAAATATTAAGCAATCAATATAATGAAGAAAGAATGGTGACCAGCAAATTGTACTATAGTCCGGCCAACATGCCGGATTATAGTCCTTTGTCAATGTCTGAGTTCAGTATTAATTATAAGTTTGAGGATCAGAATATCTATCTTCGGCAGCTAGGCTCCGGAGATACAGGTCTTTCAGTCAAGACCAATTCTTTTAAAAAACTAAAATCAAACAGCGTTGTGTGGGGAAATGCGTCTTATAATAGTATTAACAGAAAAAGTACTCGTTACAATGAAAACTTGGATTTTGAGAGAATAGCACCTTACGTTACTATGGATTCTATTGGCGGAAATATCAATCTTGAGATGTATCATTTTACGGGAGGTTATGCAACAAAAGTGAACCGATTTTCACTGGGTATTTCCGGAAGTTACGAAGCCCAAATGGCTTCCCGGTCAAGCGACCCAAGAATGAAAAACACAACGTCAGACCTTTTGTTTTCCGCAGGCCTTAACTATCGATTTTACCGTAACTTTCAAATGGGTATTTTTGGTGATTTTGGCAAATACACTCAGAACAGTTTAGTAGCTTTTGTGAATGAAGTGAGTTTTCCGATAGTCTATCAATCGATTGGTTTTGGCTATGATAATTATTTTTTCAATAATAGTCTTGATACACAGTTTGAAGAGATAGGTTATAAAATAGGTGGACAGATCACTAATCAAAATGGAATAGATTTTTACATAATGGGATTCGTTTCTAATTCCAATAACATAAAAAGTATAAAACCCAAAATTGGCAATCGCTATTATGACACAAGTGATCTTGAAAATCAAAGGTCATTTATCGAAGCGGCTAAATTCATTACCTTTCAAAATAACAGATTTGGTTTAATTTTAAATTATGATTCAGAGATCAGGACAGGAACCGAATACGGCTATACTAGCAATTCTGATAACACCGAGCTGATCTTCAAGAGGAAAGCATATAAAAAAGAGCGATACACGACGACCTTCAAGGCGTTATATCAGCTTAGCCAAAAAAAGTACACATTCACAGCAGTTCCATTTTTTTCTTACCAGGAAATAACTGATCGAAGAATCTATCCCTTTTCAGGACAAAAATTTGATGCTTATACTGTAGGCTTAGATCTGGATCTTAAGGTGGAGATCAACAAAGATCAGATGCTAACATTCAGACCAAGTTACTCACAGCGCAATATTACCACAGCTATTAATGCATTGGACAAAAATGTAAGTTTAGGAAAACTCGAATGGATCACCGACGATTTCAGTATTCTTGCAAGTAATAGTTCAACAGTAGGCTTATTAGCACGCTATGATTTTAGAGTTCATAACCTTCCATCTCTATTTGTCAGTGCTAATTGGATCGCACAGACCATAACAAGTAAACACAATAACTTTTCAGCTCTATGTTTAGGTATAACATTTTAAGTAAGCAAAAACTTTCTCTAAAAATTTTGGGAGTTTTCATTTTAATACTGTTCAGTTTTACACCAAAAGTCGGACAGGACCTAATGGACAATCCCGACCCTACCCTTGAGGAGATCGTAAAAAGTTACAAAAAGGCTATTTCCGAATGGCCAAAACCTACGATCCATTATGGTTTGTCGTGGAAAGAGTTTTCATCGATCAAAAGAGATTCTCTATATTTCCAGGAACAGGACCGTCCGCAAGTCATCTTGGGAAAAATGCTTTTCTTTGACCCGAAGCTTTCTAGATCTGATCAGATATCCTGCAGTTCCTGTCACGATCCGGAAATGGGCTGGACAGATAGAAGGCGTACCGCTTTAGGAAATGATCACATCAGCGGAAACAGGAACACCATCTCGCTCTATAATATCGCGAATAGAAGATCATTTTTCTGGGACGGACGTGCCAAATCTTTGGAAGAACAGGCTTCAGGACCACTGGGTGCACATCACGAGATGAATATGGACATCAGAAAACTCCCGGGGAAGATCAAAAAAATAAAAGGTTATCCAGAACTTTTCAAAAATGCTTTTGGAGATAATAACGTTACCTACGAGAGAATCGTGAAAGCATTGTCAGACTTCCAGAGGACTATTAAAAGTCAGCCAAGTCGATTCGATCAGTTTCTAGATGGAAAATATAGCGCTTTATCGGACAAAGAAATTTACGGGATGCACATATTCCGAACCAAAGCACGTTGTATGAATTGCCACTCCGGCCAAAACCTGACTGATGAATCTTTTCACAATATCGGGCTTACCTATTATAAAAGAGAATATGAGGATCTGGGACTTTACAACGTCACCAAAAGACCTGAGGATGTAGGCAAATTCAGAACTCCACAATTGAGGGATTTAAATCTTACAAGACCTTGGATGCATAACGGGCTCTTTGATGATCTGGAAGGTATTATTAACATTTACAATAGCGGAATGCATATGATAGATCCCAAACCGGAACAGAAAAAGAATGATCCTATGTATCCGGTCACTGATTCTCTCTTACAACCTTTAAAATTGACCAAGGAAGAAAAATCTGCATTAATTTCTTTTTTGGAATCTCTGAACGGCACTAAATATAAAATGAGAAGACCTGAGTTTCCTGTGAAATAATATAATGGATAAAGAGAAGTTAGAAATTTACTAAAATCATTCAGTGGCTTTCACTTCATATAACATCATAATCCTTTACTAATTTTTTTTAAAACTCTTAAAAAGAAATAGGTTTTAATAGATAATATAAAAAGCTGAAGGCGTTATTTTATTGCAATAAAATTTTACAATCACCAATGTTTTTGATTGTTTCTCAAAATGCAATTAAAAATGAAAACTGTAATTCTTAACATAATCACAAAGAATAAGTCTTATAAACAAAATTTCAATGAACTGCATTTGCATCTTGTGAGGTTTCTGACTTTTCTATGAAGATACACCATTCAGGCAGGCACAAGGAAAACTGCGATCAATTCCAAAAAACAATAAGAAAATGTAAATCGTCAGGAAAAAGTAGATACTATATAGTATAAAGGTTAAGGAGTGTTTTCAAAAAAAGAATTACATTTAATTATGGAAACACCTAAGAAAAAAAGTTCCGAAAAATTGGTTTCAGAATAGAAATCTATATCAATGGACTGTTAATAATAAATCGGTAGCCGTTGCACAGGTCAATTATAGCAATTTTGACTTTCCTCTTATAGGATTTGTATATGTTGACAATAAGATGCGCGGAAAAAATATCGGAGCATCAATATTATATGAGATAACAAAAAGATTATTGAATAATGAGCATACGTCTTGCTCGTTGATGACCGACGGATATAATCCTTATTCGAACAATGCCTTTATAAAAGCCGGTTATCAATTGTATGGAGAATATGTGGTACGGCATAAATTTACTTAATAATGTATAATCTTGTCTTAAAAAAAGGTCCACACAATTAATGGGATTGAATTTTTTTTAAGCATAAGGAATACCTTTAACGGCCAGTGAATTCGAATACCGTCTGAAGATTTTCCTGAAGTACTAGATCGGCATACCGGTACTTTTGTATTTTCATTTCAGGACCTTAATAATACAATCAGATTTGGGCAAAAACATGTTATTTTATACTGTTAATTATTATCTGACAATAATATTCAATATAAATTTGTAAATTTGATAAAAAGAAAAAAATCAAAAACCTACATTTTCAAAATGAGTTATTCGGTGAGCAGCTGAGACCTGATTTCAGAAAATATCGATAAATAAAGAGATCTAAAGAGCCGGTGGTTTTACCTCACTCTCCGCCCAATAAAATCAAAGTTCTAAACAAATTGTTTAGAACTTTTTTATTTTTCAAAACATTAGAAAAATTAAGCAATTTCAGTATTTTTACGGTAGCATAAATATCCTTTTACGAGTAGTTTTGTCGTCACAAAAAAGATACTTATGTTTGGAAAATATGATGATTATGTGATAATTTTTTTGATTGTTATTAATCTAATCTTGTTATTCTTTCACCTGAAAAAAAGATTTCAATAGTTATAATTATTGCATTTCTGCCAGCGTACAAATACATTATTCTTTTATCTTGTCTCTTTTGAAGTAATACAAATAATCGTTCTGCTCAATTACCCACTACAGTAATTAATAACGTTATAAAAGCAAAGTAAAATTTTTCTACTAACGTTAATTTTCTATTTTTGTAAAATTAGTTATGAAAAAAATTATTCTGATAGAAGACGAGTCAAGTGTTGTTTCCTTTATCAAAAAAGGATTACAGGAACTGAATTACGAAATCTCGGTAGCGCTTGATGGGAAAAGTGGGATAAAAATGGTGGAGGATAACGATTTTGACTTGATTATTCTCGATATAATGCTACCTGATATCAACGGACTGGAAGTCTGCAAAGAAATCCGAACAAAGAATAAAACGGTTCCGATTTTGTTTCTCACAGCATTAGATTCTTCCGAAAATATCGTTCTTGGACTAGAAAGTGGCGGCGATGATTACTTGGTAAAACCATTCAAATTTATAGAACTGGTCGCGAGAATCAAATCTCTTCTCAGAAGAAGCGGCCACAACAACAATATAGAAACTCAGGAAGTAGATGATGAAAACACTTATCAATTTTCTGACTTAGTAGTCAATGACTATACAAAAAAAGTAATACGCGGAGGAACAGAAATTTCATTGACCTCGACAGAATATAAGCTCCTACTCTATTTTTTGAATAATCCTGAAAAGGTTATTTCCAGAGCAGAAATTTTGGAGGCTGTTTGGGGTGTAAACTACGAATTGGGAACCAACGTTGTGGATGTTTATGTCAATTATCTTAGAAAAAAATTGGACGATAAGGATGATGACAAAATTCTCCACACAGTAATCGGAATGGGTTACGTGCTTAAAAAACCATAAAAAAATGCTGAAAGGAAATCCTACTAATCAAACGAAAACGATGCTTCTCCTGATGCTGGTTTTCACAGTGGTCATCCTGCTGTTCAGTGGATTGGTTTACTTTTCTATTGTTAATTTTTCTCATCAGCGTTTTTACGAATTGCTTAAAATACGGGCGACAACTATTGTCCAAATAGAGAAAAGTAAAGACTATCTTGACATTCCGGCAAATCACATTTTGAATAGTTTGAATGATGAAGAACTTCCAATGGAAAAGGATTATGTTTTCGAAGTTCCTAAAGATTCCAATTACAGCCAGATTACAAATCAAATCCATATTCCTGATACTTTTTTCAAAAATATAGTACGAAAAGGTGAAGCAAATTTCAATGATAAAGAATTCTACTACATTGGTCAGTCTTTCAAATACAACAACAAAACGTATATTGCCATAGCTTCTGCTCAAAATCATTATGTGGTATATTATCTCGGATATCTGAAAAGAACTCTGATTACCTGTATGATTCTGGCTTTGTTTTCCTCAATGATTTTTTCTTTTTATTTGTCCAAAAGTCTCTTCCGTCCGATCCTGAAAATCACTGGAAAAGTGAAAGAAATCAGTTCAGAAAATCTGCACCTCAGATTAGAACCTCAGCCAGGCAATAAAGAACTGAATGAGTTGGTAGAGACCTTCAATGATATGTTGAACCGAATAGAAACTTCTTTTGAAACACAGAATCACTTGATTGGAAATGTTTCTCATGAGTTAAGGACACCATTAACCTCAATTATGGGTGAAGCGGATGTTGCTTTATCAATCAGGAGATCGGAGGAACACTACCAGGAAACGCTTCAGATTATTCTGAATGAAGCTGAAAAATTAGACAAAAAAATCAAGGCATTATTGATGATTGCGCAAACTGGCTTTGACGGCAAAATCCAAAAAATGGACAAAGTCAGAATGGATCAGCTACTATGGGATGTGATCGAAACTGCCACGAGAATCAATTCTAAAAATAATGTTTTTATGGATATCAGTATGCTGCCGGAAAATCCCAAGAAGCTGAAAGTCCAGGGCAATGAGCAACTTTTGCATCTCGCGATGGCCAACATCATCAATAATGGTTGCAAGTACAGTAATTTCCAACAGGTAAAAGTTTCGCTTGGTGCCACAGACAATCACGTTTACATCATCATCAAAGACAGCGGAATAGGAATTCCTGATTCTGAAATGACGAAAATCTACGATCCGTTTTTCCGTGCTTCTAATACCAAAAATTATGAAGGTTATGGAATCGGTTTGCCATTAGCAAGAAATATCATCAGAATCCACAATGGCGAATTGATTGTTAATTCTAAAGAAAATGTGGGAACTACGGTACAAATCCGTTTTCCTATCTATGTTCCTGCCGAATAAAAAACTCCGAATCTCTAGCAACCCCACCTGAGTGGACTCTACGATAGCCTGAGAGTGACAAATAATGCTGCCGGAAATAATTTTATATAACTTCAGCTACTCACTTCTCTCCAAATCCATCCGTAAAATGAAATTCTAATCTCATTTTAATCCGTTTAATTACATTTTAATTTCGTTCCAAAGACTTTCTAATTTGGTGGGTATAGTTTTGTATTATCAAAAACAACAACTCACAAAATTATATAGTTATGATCAAAACCATTTTAATTGCTACAGATTTTTCGCTGGAGTCTCTAGACATTCTTAAAAAAGTTTTAAAAAACAAAAATGATCAGAACGACGAAAATCAATACAATATTCTTTTCCTTACCGGATACGATATGGGAGATTCTATCAGAGATCTTTTGTTTACGTCGAAAGGTACAATTTTTAATAAGATAAGACCTCAGGAATTCTGTGATGCATATAGTATTATCAACAATAAGTATCCTAATCTGATTAACAAAATTACGTGCGATATTTTCACAGGAAGCTTCCAAAGAACATTCAACAATTATGTAGAAGTAGCAGAGGTTGATGAAGCATATTATTCTGCCTCTAAAATTGTGAATCTGAAAAAAGGACAATTCGACGTTATTCCATATTTGAAAAAGTGCAAACACGTGAAGGCCATAGAAGTCCTCACCACAGCGCCTGAACTTGTTCCTGAGAAAGGACGATTGGCGCAAGTTTTCTTGTAAGACCTTATACACAATACCATCCAATATCAAAATTAAATCAAAATGTTAAGAAATTATAGTAACAGCAGAACCTTGGGTGACAACATCAGACTGGGTACGCTCACAGCCTTCACTGCGGGAACTATAAATATAGCATCCCTACTGATATTTTTGTCTTTTACATCTAATGTTACAGGACATTATGCAATATTGGCAGCAGAAATCAGCCAAGGAAACTGGACACAAGTTGCAGTGGTTGGCGGATGGATATTCTTGTTCTTTTTTGGTGGGTTTGTTGCCAATTTCAGTGTGATAAACTTTAATAGAAAGAGTAAATATTTTGCCCATGCATTGCCGATTATATTAGAAATCCTCTGTTTACTGTCTGTTGGCATCTATGGACAATTTTTCTACAAAAAAACTTTAGAAGAAACGGAAGCTCTGGTAGCACTGATGTTGTTTGCTACCGGATTACAAAATGGACTGACAGCTAGTATCTCCAACTTTTCTGTGAAAACAACACATCTTACAGGAACAACCACAGATTTGGGAATTTTAGCATCGATGTTTACACAGAAAAAATTCAGAAAAAACCAGGAATTGATGGGCAAAGCCAAACTATTGCTCAGTATTATGACCGCGTATGTGTTAGGAGCAATTTTTTCCGGACTCACCTATTATCACTTGGAGTTCCGTGTATTTTATGTCATCAGCTTGTGTCTTTTGGTAGTTATTGGTTACGATTCTTACAAAATTAATCTGAGACATTTTCAAACCGAATACAGGTATTATAAAATATATCAGAAACCAACATTCATTGCTTTTTTATATTATAAAATCCACAGCAAAAAAGAAAGAAGAACTATCAGTAGACCTAATACTAATGCAAAATTGGCCTTTAATAATAAGTAATTATTCCTCCTAAAAACACTTCACCATAAATCAATTTTTTGTAGTAGTTCTTTTATTGAAAAACCGCCGGAGAAATTCTTCGGCGGTTTTGTTTTTTTGAGATATATAAAGGAGTCTAATCCTGCTCTACCCACGTATGGTTTTCTCCCGCTAACTCGCCGAGATATTTTTCTGCATCCATTGCTGCCATACAACCACTTCCTGCTGCTGTGATAGCCTGTCTGTAATGATGATCCTGTACATCACCTGCCGCAAAAACACCAGGAATATTGGTTCTTGCAGATTTTCCTTCTGTGATAATGTATTCATTCTCATCCAGATCTATCTGACCTTTGAAGATACCAGTATTGGGTTTATGACCAATAGCGATGAAAATCCCGTGAACATCAATTGTAGAAATCTCATCTGTCAAATTATTCACCACTTTTGCTCTTTCTACAAGGAAGTTTTCACCTTCGATTCCGATTAGTTCATGGTTATATTTCACTTCGATGTTTGGAGTAGACATTACTCTGTCAACCATCACTTTCGAAGCACGGAAATGGTCTTTTCTTACCAACAACGTCACCTTATTACAGATCTTAGAAAGATAAGTTGCTTCTTCCGCGGCTGTGTCGCCGGCTCCCACCACGATAACATCTTTTCCTCTATAGAAAAATCCGTCACAAGTTGCACACGCAGACACACCGCCACCTGCATATTTTTTCTCATCCGCCAAGCCCAAATATTTGGCGGCTGCTCCTGTAGAAATAATCACACTTTTCGCCAAAATCTCCCGAGAACCTGTACTCAATTTATGAACTCCGCCTCTTTCTTTGGCAAATTCTACCTTAGAAATCATTTCGTAATGAACTTTAGTCTCGAAACGTTCTGCCTGTTTCTGAAGGTGAAGCATCATTTCCGGCCCTGTGATTCCGTCTGGATAACCTGGAAAATTTTCTACTTCGGTTGTGGTTGTCAATTGTCCGCCTGGTTCCAAACCTGTGAACAATTCTGGTTTAAGGCTTGCTCTTGCTGCATAAATTGCTGCTGTAAAACCAGCTGGGCCTGAACCTACAATCACGCAGTCTAAGATATTATTTTCCATTTTTATAATTAAATTATTTTATTTTTTAGAATTTTTTTTTTGCTCAGTCAGCTTCGAATATTGCATTTTTCAAATATAAATTCTTTGGTCGAAAAAGCGGATACAAATTTCGGTTTTTAATTATTCAATTCCTATTAATAACATCGATGTGAGATATTTGAATGATGAATAATTTGAAGTACGAAAATCAGACTTTGACTTTCAACTCATCCACTTTAATAATTTTGTAAACCAATTCTTTGTAGATCTCGTCATCTTCCATTTGCCGCACGCCCAAACCTTTGGATTTGAGATCCATCTCCCGAAGAATAGAAATTACTCTGGTAGCGTGTTTCAGCGGATAAAAACGTGCTGCTTCCGAATAATCCTTGATAGCATAAGGATTCACACCCATTGTAGACGCAATGGTTTGTGGCGATTGTCCACTCAACGTGTGATAAATAATAATATTGGAAAAGAAATTATACAGCGCACCAAAAGCCATTTGCACGGGATTCGATTTTTTGTTCTTTCCCATATAATAAGCAATATTGAACGCTTTTGCCTGATCTTTTGTAGCCAGCGCTTTCTGCAATTCGAAGATGTTAAAATCTTTGCTTATTCCGATGTGTTCCTCAATCATTTTACCGTCTAGAACTGCACCATCTTTCAGAACGATTTTCAGCTTGTTCAGTTCATTGGCGATTCTGGAAAGATCATTGCCAAGATATTCTGCCAAAAGATGACTGATATTGGGCGCAGATTTGATTCCCATTACCGACATTTCTCCCTGAATCCAAGTCGGAAGCTGATAATCTTTCATCTTCTCGCTGGTAAAGAGCATACCTGATTTGGACAATGTTTTTGTCACTTTTTTTCTGGCGTCTAGTTTCTTTTGTTTATGGGCAAAAACCAAAATCGTGGATGGAACAGGATTTTCCAGATAAGTTTCAAGCGCTTTGGACTCATCATCATTCAGTTTCATATCCTGAGCTTCTTTCACGATGATGAGCTGCTTGTCTCCCATCATTGGATATTGTCTGGCTAAAGAAAGCACTTCCTGATAGTTGGTATCGCGCCCGTATGCAATGGTTTGGTTAAAAGCTTTTTCATCTTCCTCCAAAACATCATTTTCAAAATGTTTGACTGCCAAATCGATATAAAATGACTCGTCACCGTGAAAAAAATAGACCGGTAATAATTCTTTATTTTTAATATTTTTGAGGATAATATCTATTTCTTTCATTTAGAGAGACTGTAAATTTATTAAAACAGCAAAAGTCACAAAATTTATAATTCATTCAAATGTGAGAGCTAACAAAAGCTGATTACAAATGGATTTTAGTTTTTTTTTAGCTTTTTGAAGTTTGTTATATCTTTTTCTTTTGTCACTTTTGTAGTTGAATTTTTAATACTATAAATATGCAGGTTCCGAAACTTAACTTTGAAGATGACTTTGATTTGCAAATCAAACAAGACAAAGATACATTTTTTATCTATGATTTGGTTCGGAAAAGCTGGCTCGTCCTCACGCCGGAAGAATGGGTAAGACAGCATTGGTTGCATTATTTTCATTTTGTCAGGAAAAAAAATCTATCGTCATTGATCCTCGAACAAAAGCTGGAACTGAACGGCACAACGAAACGAATTGACCTCCTTGTAACCGAAAAAACAAAACCGAAAATCCTTGTAGAATGTAAGGCGCCAAATATTCCTTTGAAACCCATTCATTTTGAGCAGATCGCGCGCTACAACAGTTTGCTTGGCGCAGAACAAATCATCATCAGCAATGGCTTGCATCATATTTTTGCAAAGTTGACGGAGAATGGTTATCAATTTCATAAAGATTTTGAATAATATAATAATAATGATTTATCATTTTGGAATAGGTATTGATTAAGTCGAAACGGAAAACCCCAAATCGAATGACTGAAAAATCTACTAAACCATCTAAACTTAAAAAAATATTGATGATCACAGGCTCCACTATTCTTGTGCTGCTTCTGATATTCCCATTCGCTCTCGATGCTTACTTGAAGCGAAAACTCCCCGATTTGATTAATGACAAAACGCCTTATCATTTGACTCTCGATAAATTTAACTTGAGTCTTATTTCCGGAAATCTACTTGCAGAAAACTTGGTCATCAACAACAAAAATCCGAAAGATTCTGCTGTTGCTCAGATTAATGGAACAGTTAAAAATCTTAAAATTGAGAATTTTAGTATCTGGAAAGCGGTTTTCAATAAGAATTACAAAGCCAAAAATTTGGTTTTGAGTGACCCAAATATTGCCGTTATTTTAGCTCCTAAAAAAGATAAAAAAAATGAGGAAAAGAAAAATCTGGATATTGCTCTGGAGAACATCATTGTTTCCAACGGGAATGTAAAAATTCAAAATGACAAGAGAAAAACGTTGTTCAATGGGCAAAACGTGAACATCAGACTGACGAATATCAAGCAAAGTGAAGATGCTTCCAAAATTCCTTTTGCTTTTGATGAGTTTAAAATTGATGCACAGAATGTGGTGGTGACGGCAAACGATTTTTATGAAATCAACGCCACGAAAATCAATGCAAAAAACAAAACTTTGAATATTCTCGGTTTTCATCTCACGCCAATACAAAATGCAAAAAATTATAATGCAAAAAACATTTTCGATTTTTCGGCACAGGAATTATTGGCAAAAAATTTTATCATCAACCAAGATTCCTTGATTGTTGAACAAATCGATTTTGTAAAGCCCGACTTGAAAGTCACTTCTACGGGCAAAAAAACTGTCGACAAGAAAGACGATAAAGAGAAGAAAATAAACCTGAAAATCGGATTGAAGAATGTCAATTTTAATCAGGGAAAAATTTTGATTTTACAATCTGATCTCCAAAAAACGGCCTCGATTGACAATTTTAATTTTAAACTCAGCGAGATTGTTTTCGATAAAAATACAGTAAAAGAAAAAATTCCTTTTAGATTTACAAATCACAACATCGAGGCAGAAAATATTTATCTCAAAACCGATCATTTGCAAGCATTGAAAATCGGAAAAATAAAGTCGGAGAATCAAAATATTGCAATAGATTATTTTGAGATGATTCCGCTTGGGAAAAGTAATCATAAAGATCTTTTGGATATTAAAACGGATAAAATTCTCATCACAAAAAACCAGTCCAAATACATTGGACAGCAACTGAATCTGAATTTTGCCGGCATAGATGTCCTCAATCCAAAAATCAAAATCTATTCTGCGAAACATAAAAATAAAGCACAAAATAAAACCAAATCAAATTTTGATTTTAAGGCATTAATTGGAAAATTGAATATCAAAAATGGAAATTTCAAACAAATTTCGGAAGGAAAAGAAAAGTTGTCTGTTGGGACATTTGACGTTCAAATTGACGAAATAAAATCTGACAAAACTATTGCGAAAGGCGATTTGCCCTTTACGATGAAAAGCAGGAACATCGATGCGAAAACCATTAATCTGGACGCTGGAAAACATTACAGATTAAAATTGGCCTCGCTAAAAAATACGGGCAAACAGACCGACTTGCACAATCTGGAATTTCTGCCAAAGTACTCCAGAGATGGTTTCAGCAAAGTGATTGCGAAACAGGAAGATCTGTATACCATTCGGGCAAAACACTTAGCAATTACAGACAAAGATTCAAAATTGGGGAAAAACACGATTATCTATCTTGATAAAATCATTATTGATAACTTGCATTGCAACATCTACCACGATCTGGCACCGCCTGAAGATCACAGCGTGCGTTATTTGTTCGGAAAAAAATTGCGCGATGTGAAATTCCCGCTATTCGTCAATCAAATTCAGCTGAGAAATTCTGGTTTGGTTTACGAGGAAAATGCGGTGAATGGCAACAAACCCGGGAAATTGACTTTTGATGATTTCAACGCAAATATCAGAAATGTCAATAATACAAAAATCAAAGGTTTGCCGACATTGGTTTCCGTGGATGCGAATTTTAAATTCTACGGAACTGCACCAACGACTGCGACATGGAAGTTTGATGTGAAAGATTTGGATGATAAATTTACGATAGCCGGTAACATCCAAAAATTGTCTGTGGACAACGTCAACCTTTTTGTACGACCGTATCTAAACGTGACTTTGGACGGAAAAATAGATTATTTGAAATTTGATTATTACGGTTCAAACGCTGGAATTGCTGGCAAATTCTACTTCAAATACAGTGATATGTACGTGAATTTTCTCAACAAAAAAAGTGGAAAAGAGCGCAAAGTCCTATCGACCGTTGCCAATTGGTTTGTGAGAAATGAATCTACTGGCGAGCCAGATCACGTGCAAATCGAAAAAAAACGCGATCCTGAAAAAAGCTTTTTCAATATGGTTTGGCAAGGGATTATGGAAGGTTTGAAGAAATATGTGATTTAAAGCTTTTGTGATGCTGCAGTGCTAAATTTAACTTCTTGGTTTCTTCAGAATTTTGGTCTTTTTAAAATGTTTTATAATTGGTGAGAAATAAAACAACTGAATATGATGGCAAAGGATGAGAAAAGCGTGGTATTTTTTTGGTTAAAAGGTAATACATCATAACTATCCATTTTATGTTTTAATTGATATGATTTTCTAAAGGCTGATAAAAATCTTTTCTGTAACATTTTTGATATTTATGAACTAATTTTGTGTGGTTTTAAAAATCTTTGAAAAAAGATACAAAACCTCAACATAGCCCCGATGGTAGCGGCATCCTTTTTTTGCTTGGGACCAATTTTCTTTTGATGACCAATGGTCGGAAGCAAAAAAAGATATAGCGGACAGCGGGTTGGAAGCTTGAATCGAAGGTTGAATCTTCTTGCTCCAAAATATTAATTATTCATTTCTAATTATTAGTTATCAATGCTGAAAGCAGAAAATATCAGAAAAACGTACAACGCAGGAAAGAAAATTGCGCTCGAAGACTTCTCGATAGATGTTCCTACGGCTAGTATATATGGACTTTTGGGTCCGAATGGTGCTGGAAAAACCTCGTTTATTCGAATTATCAATCAAATCACACAGGCTGATGCGGGAAATGTTTGGATCGATCACCAAAAACTGAATCTGGAACACATCAAAAATATCGGTTATATGCCGGAAGAGCGCGGTCTTTACAAGAATATGACCGTGGGTGACCAGCTTCTGTACTTTGGAGAACTGAAAGGAATGTCGCGACAGGAAGCACTTTCTCAGGCTAAATTCTGGTTTGAGCAACTGAACATCGACCAATGGTGGAAGAAAAAACTGAGCGAACTGTCCAAAGGAATGGCGCAGAAAATCCAGTTTGTAGTAACAGTCTTGCACAGACCAAAATTGTTGATTCTGGATGAGCCTTTTTCTGGTTTTGACCCTGTAAATGCTAACCTGATCAAAGATCAAATTATCCGCCTGAAAAACGAAGGAACTACCATTATCCTATCTACGCACCGAATGGAAAGTGTGGAGGAAATGTGTGATTTTGTGGCGCTCATCAACAACTCTAGAAAGGTTCTGGATGGAAAAGTTTTTGATGTGAGGGAAAAATATAAGCAAAATGTTTTTTCCGTGGTTTTGTCTGATGTCAATTCTGAAAACCTGGAAGAACTGACGAGAAAATACCAGATTGAAACTATAGGAACAGCCAATGGTTTATTCAATTTTGAGTTGAAAAATACGGAGAATCAATCAGTTCTTGTGCAAGACCTTCTGAAAACAGGATCAATCAGAACTTTTAATGAGAAAATCCCGAGTATGAATGAGGTTTTTATTAATGCTGTCAAGGGTTGATGGTTGATGGTTAATAGATTTTACTTATTACATCAATACTTCTTACATCAATACTTCTTACATCAATACTTCTTACATCAATACTTTTTAATTAAATACATTTTACTTTTTACAATAAATGAAAAATATATATCTCATTACCAAAAGAGAATTTCTGACGCAGGTTAAGAAAAAATCTTTTATTATTTTGACGCTACTTGCGCCACTGATGATTGTTGGATTCGGAGCATTGATTGGATTTATGTTCAAAGCCAATGAAGCAGAATATCACTTTGAAGTGGTCGACAAAAGCGGTCTATTTGGCGGTCAGCTGAAATCTACAAAAGATATCACTTACACGTTTGTGCCAACCAGTACAGAAAATGCTTTGGTCAAAAATCTGAAAGAACTGAAAGGTTCTGACGGTATCCTCATTATCCCAGAACTGAGAGACAAGAATTTTGATGCGTTGGAAAGCGGAACGAAATTGTTTACCAACAAAAAAATCGGAGTTGATACAAAACTCGCTGTTTCTGCAGACCTCAGTAATATCCTTAAAAAAGAGAAAATCAAAATGCTGGGAATTTCGGAAGACAGAATCGTAAATCTGGATAAAAGTTTCAAACTCATTTCTCAAAACGTGACGGAAAGTGACCGACCGGAAAGTGATATGGCTTTCGGCATCAAGACCGCATTGAGTTTTGGGTTGATGTACGTGGTTTTTATGTTCATCATTATCTACGGTGTTCGGGTGATGCGAAGCGTTCTGGAGGAGAAAAATAACCGCGTGGTGGAAATCATTATCTCATCTGTAAAGCCTTTTGAACTGATGATGGGGAAAATACTAGGTGTGACTTTGGTGGCTTTGACACAATTTATCGTATGGATTGCAATGTCTGTGACTGCAGCCATTTTCCTGAATACGGGTTTCTCTGCGATGCAGAAAAATTTACCCGCTGGACAAGAGGAAGCGATGAAAAATTTGGACATTCAGCAGATGGCGACAGAAATCTCGCATATTCTTTTGGACATGAATTATGTAGGAATCATCCTGGTTTTTGTGTTTTTCTTCTTATTTGGATATATCTTCTACAGCTCGATGTACGCGGCCATTGGAAGTGCTGTGGATAACGAAACGGAAACTCAGCAATTCACAATGTTTGCGATTGTTCCGTTGATGATTGGACTTTACGGTAGTTTTACAATTATGAATAATCCAGATGGTCCGATGGCTTTTTGGCTGTCCATTATTCCATTTACTTCGCCAGTTGCGATGATTGCCAGGATTCCGTTTGGGGTTCCGCTTTGGCAGATTTTGTTATCTATTTTCCTGTTGATAGCTTCTACTCTGTTAATGGTATACATTGCTGCAAAAATCTACAGAGTCGGGATCTTGATGTATGGAAACAAAGCCACTTTGAAGGAAATTTGGAAGTGGATTAGGAGTTGATTTTCTTCATTGATAAATTTTCATTTTATTTGCGGAAAAATTAATACTATGAAAAAACTCATTTTATTTGCTTTGGCTTCATTTGTAATTAGTTCTTGTAGAAAAGATGATGATGAATCTCAACCAACAATTGTGGGGAATTGGAAAATTGACAAACATATAACGAGATATGGAAACGGTTCCACGGTAACAGATATACTCGATGATTGTCAAATGAAAACTAATATTACCTTTTCAAATGATGGTAAAGTAAGCTCTGTTGGATATTTTAAATCAAACGAATCGAGCACAAATTGTCAAATCCATAATTCCAAAGGAACTTACGACTATCAAGAAAGCAAAAAAACAATTACACTCGTACTTGAAGAAGAAGGAATAATAACTGCAGAAGTGGAAAATTTAACAGGTAACCAGTTAACTTTAGTAGTGATGCATCACGATTTTGATGGCGATGGAAAAGATGATAAATTAATCCGGATTTTCAAAAAATAGAGATTTAAAATTTCAAAACTATTCTAAAATTAATGCTGTGAAAAAACTCATTCTATTTGCTTTGGCTTCATTTGTAATTAGTTCTTGTAGAAAAGATGATGATGATAAAAAATCTGAACCGACTATTGAAGGAACTTGGATGTACACGAAGAAACAACTTATTTCTGGAAAAGATAATTCCGTTTTATTTTCAGAAGCTATTACAGATTGTCCGGATAAAAGAAGTTATCAATTTTCAGGCAATAACTACACTTTAACTATTTTTAAAGATAATTTCGTCGGTTCTTGTGTCATTGATGAAACTGAAAATGGGACATTCGGTTATGATCAAAATAAGATAACGTTCAAATCTACACGAACAAACAATGAGTATTCTATAAATATTAATACTCTCACTAATGAAGAGCTACAGTTAATTGATCCCTTCTTTGGTTATGACGCAAATAATGACGGCGTACAAGATAAGTTTGTAATGGTTTTCCATAAATAAAAAAATGCTCAGCAAGTTCTGAGCATTTTTTATTTCATTTTCTTTTCCCAAGACTCAAATGAAACGTTATCTAATCATAATCTTTTGAGAATGACTCTGTCTTTGGTTCCGGATGGTAAGAATATAATTTCCTTTAGAAAACTTTCGAACATCAATGGTTTGTTTGTTTGCGTTGTCCTTCACATTTTGAGAGTAAACAACTTTTCCAGTCATATCAGTTAGGCTGATATAAGTTAATTTTGATTCTGTGTTATTTGGAGAAATAGTAATATAATCTGTCGCCGGATTTGGATAGATGCTGATTGCGTTTTTGAACTCGTCCTCATTGGTTTCTAAGGTTAAATCTGCTTGTGTATTCTTCCATATCTTCGCAATTCCGTTTTGTGAACCAACTGCGTATCCAACTTTCTCATTACTAAAATAGATGGAAGAAATATAAGCGTCAATATTTTGTACATATTCCTTATAACCGTTTATAGGATTGTAAGTAACCCACACTAAGCCACGCTTTCCACAACCACAAAGAGTAAGATCCTCAAAGATGCCCCAAACCGCATTATCATTGATGTAAAATATTTTTGCCAGAAGATATAAAGAGCCTTGACCCAACCGTTCGAAATTCTTGCCGCCATCAACTGTTTTTAGCAATCCTGAGTAATAACTGAATCCCTTATCACCATTTATAAAATTAAATGTAGCTCGGGAATCATCAATCTGCATCCAGTTCTTTCCTCCATCCACAGTTTTTAAAATGTTATTTTCACTCGAATAATATTCGCGATTGCTTGATGCATAGCCAATTTCTCCTGTCAGAAACTGTATGTCGAAAAAATTTTGTTGTAAATCATTTGCAAGAACTCTTTCCCATGAAGTTCCGCCATTGTTACTTTTAAGTAAAACAGAATTATAATCGGCATCTTTGCAAGACAAGAAAATTAGATTTTCGCTGATACAAGATATGGAATATATTGAACTTATATTTTCTAAATTAATAGACGACCAGGTTTCGCCAGCATCTGTTGTTTTCAGTAATTTTCCATTAGCCTCAATAATATAGCCTATATCCGGTGTCGGAAACTGAATTTTCCCCAAATCTTGAGTAGTTCCAGAATTTTTTCGTTGCCAAGTCATTCCTCCATCTGTGGTTTTGAGTAAAGTTCCATTGCTACCAGTCACAATTACAACGTCCTGCGTGATCGCATAAACGTCTTTAAATAATGAAGTGCTGATATTACCCGTAGATTGTGCAATCCATTGTGCCGCAAAATTGTCTGAGAAAAATAAGAATGTGAAAATTGCAAAAATAGTCTTCATAATATTTAGTTTTAGTAAAAATAACGAAAATTATGATTACATTTTAAAATTTATAAGCTGATCTGGTATTAAATAAAAAAGAGAACCATTATGATTCTCTTGTCTAATTTATTTCTTTCTTTTAGAAATTGATTTCTGTTTCTGTTGAGCTCTATTCGCTCCAAATTTCTTCGGTGCTTTTCTCTTACTTGGTCCGCCAAGATTGATTTTTTTGTTCTTGTCTTTTTTCTCGTGGAAAGCAGATTCGCCTTCGTTAAGTTTGGCCGTAGTCAGGAATTTCATTTTTACCTCATCCTGCTCCGAAGCTATTTTGACTTTCGAAACTGTTACTTCTTCCGGGAATTTGGTTTTGTTGATTTCCTTATCCATCAACAATTCGATGTCAAGAAGTTGCGCTTCTTCTTTTTTAGTATAGAAGGTCACTGCAATTCCGTCTTTGTCTGCACGTCCGGTTCTACCGATTCTGTGAATATATTGCTCCGGCACCTCAGGAACTTCGAAGTTGAAAACGTGCGAAATATCCGGAATATCAAGGCCTCTCGCCATAATATCCGTTGTGATAACACCTCGCAATTCTTCATTCGTGAATTCCTGCATGACTCTCAATCTGAAATTCTGAGATTTATTGGAATGAATGACACCAAATTCATCCGGAAACTCCACATTCAGTTTTTCGAAGATAAGGTCTGCGTGTTTTTTATTATTGGCAAAAATCAAAATCTTCTCAAGGTTATCTTCGGTTTTCAGAAGATGAATCAATAAGTTCAATTTTGTATTGAAATTATCAACTGGAATCGCTGTCTGTGAAATTTTTTCCAAAGGTGTTCCCGACCTTGCCAAAGAAATCTCAATTGGAGAGGCAAAATATTCATTCAATATTTCGTCTAGAGCTTCAGTCATTGTTGCTGAGAAAAGAATGTTCTGCCTTTTTTCTCTCATCATTTCAAAAATGTGAGTCAGTTGGGGACGGAAACCGAGATTCAGCATTTCGTCGAATTCGTCGATGATTAATTTACTCACTTCTTTTAGGGAAATAGCGTTATCAATCGACAAATCCATTACTCTTCCTGGCGTTCCAACCAAAATATCGCATCCATCATTGAACAGCAATTTCTGCGTATTGATATTTTTTCCACCATAAACTCCGATAACTCTTGCAGTGATATTTTCCGTCAGTTTTTCAAGAACTTCTGTTACCTGAACCACCAATTCTCTTGTCGGAACCAAAACCAAAACCGTTGGATTTCCCGTTTTGTTATATTTCCAGGTTTTGAGAACAGGAAGCAGATAAGCCAAAGTTTTTCCGGTTCCGGTCTGTGCAATTCCCATCACATCACGACCCGAAAGAATCGGTTTCAAACTTTTTTCCTGAATAGGTGTTGGCTCAAAAAGATTGAGGTCAGCTAAAACGTCCAGAATCTTTTCCGGTAAATCGAAATCTGCAAAAGTGGTTTTCATCTGGCAAAGATATGGATTTTGAAATCAAAGAAAAAATGATTGATTTTTTACGAAAATTACAAAATCACTTCTGCTCTTCTCTCAAAATAATCCTGAAAGTCGTACCTTTTCCAACTTCGGAGTGGGCAATTCTCACGTCACCTTTGTGATATTCGGAAACCACTCTTTTTGTTAAGGAAAGTCCTAATCCCCAACCTCGTTTTTTGGTAGAAAATCCAGGTTTGAAGGCGTTTCGGATTTGCTTTTTTGTCATTCCGCTTCCCGTGTCCGTCACATCAATGAAAATATTTTTGTTTTTTTTGTAGAGAGACAATTCCAGTTTACCTTCTCCTTTCATTGCATCTACAGCGTTTTTAACCAGATTTTCAATCACCCAACTCATCAGAATCTGACTGTGGGGAACGAGAACGGGTTCATAAGTTTTCCGGAAAGTAAATTCGACCTTAGTAGAAATTCTGGATTTCAAATAATCGAAATTTTGCTGTACCGTTTCACTAATGTCAAAATCATTGAGCGCAGGAATGGAACCGATTTTTGAGAATCTTTCGGAAATGGTTTTCAGTCGGTTGACATCCATTTCCAGTTCCTTCACACCCAAGCCGTTTTCGTCCTCCAGCTTCATAATCTCGACCCATCCAATCATTGATGACAAAGGGGTTCCAATCTGATGCGCGGTTTCTTTGGCCAAACCTGCCCAAACAAAACCTTCATCCGTTTTCTTCAACAATCGTAGAAACCAAAATGAAAAAACCAAATAAAGCGAGATGAACAACGCCAACATATAAGGATAATAACGCAGATAATTCATCAAATCAGAATTATCATAATACAAATACTGATTGTTAAAATCTGGCAACTGAATCTCGAATGGTGGATACTTATTCTCCATTTCAGTCATTTTGGCCTTCACTTTCGCTTTATCGGCCAGAATATCTTCGGAAATTCCTCGGCTTTCTAAAACTTCTCTTTTTTTGTTGGTAAGAATAATAGGTAAATCCTCGTTCTCACTTATGACATAAAGCGCCAACTCATTTACTCTTGGATCCACATCGCTATTCTGAAGATAACGCATCGCCGTTGCCAGAGATTTTATGCGCTCGGTTTCTTTCCCACGAAGATGCTGAATCAGGAAATTGGAAGAGATAATAATTCCTGCAACAATCGAAGTCAATATTATATATACGACCCAGCTATTGATGCGTTTCAGAAAATTAAGACCTTTCATGATTACTTATAAAACGGCAATTTAGGAATTTATTATAAATTAGATGATAGATAATAAACTTTTAGAGGATAGACTACAAAATCAAAGATTAATGCAGATATTTGTATTTGATTAAATTCAAAAAATGATAACGACTCAAAATACAAAACTGAAAGCCACTTTCAATGAATTGGGAGCAGAATTAACGTCTCTTATCAATCTGGAAACCGGTAAAGAAATAATGTGGGGCGGAAATCCTGACTTCTGGAGCGGACAAAGCCCTGTTCTTTTTCCAACCATTGGCGCATTGAAAAATGAACAATATATTTTTGAAGGTCAAACTTACGAATTGCCTCGACACGGTTTTGCCAGAAGACGAACTTTTGACGTGACAAATTCATCTGAAAATGAAGTGATTTTTGAATTGAAATCTGACAAAGAATCTTTGAAAATTTATCCTTTCGAATTCAGCTTGATAATCAGATACACTTTGGTTGAAAATAAACTGTCTGTTTCTTACGAAGTGAAAAATCTTTCAGAAAAAGAAATGTACTTTTCCCTTGGCGCACATCCTGGATTTGCCATAGACACAGAAAATGGTTTGAATTACAATGATTATGAAATCGTTTTTTCTGATGATGAAAAACTGGAAATTCATCCTTTGATTGATAATCTTATCAGCGATGAAACTCAAACAATTAAACTGGACAACAAAACGCTTCCACTGACTTATGAGTTATTCTCAAAAGATGCATTGGTAATGACTACAATGAAAAGTCAGGAATTGATTTTGAGAAATAATAAAAATCAAGAGAAAGTTATTTTTTCATTTTCTAATTTCCCATACTTCGGGATTTGGGCCGCAAAAAATGCCAATTTTGTTTGCCTGGAACCTTGGCAAGGCATTGCAGACTTAGAAAATCACAATCAAGAATTGACTGAGAAATTTGGAATTCTAATGTTGAGAAACAGCGAAGATTGGAAAGCAAGTTGGGCTGTTGAAATTGAGTAATTTAAAACATTAATAAAGATAAACCCTTTTAGAAGTAAAATCTGGAAGGGTTTTTTATTAAAATAATTTAAAATACATTTTCAATCCCGAAACCAACTTTTCCGATTTTCTTTAGTGATAAATGTCCAAGCCAAAATCCTGCTTATTTTCTGACCTTGCGCCATATCTATGATTTTGAATTCGGGAACTTTGAGATTTTTGAGAAGCGTGGTGAGCTGATGCAGATTGTCTTTTTTGGAAACCAAAGTTGTGAACCAAAGGACGTTTGAGGAAAACTGAACACTTTCATTAATCATTTTTTTGATGAATGCCATTTCGCCACCTTCACACCATAATTCGGATTGCTGTCCGCTGAAATTGAGATTTGGTTTCTGAGTTTTTGTTTTCCTGAGATTGTTATTTTTTCTTCGATTACCTTGCAATGCAGATTCTTCGGAATCGTGGAAAGGCGGATTGCACATCGAAAACGTGAATTTTTCTTCCTTTGAAATAATGTTTGTGAAAATATGCTCCGATTCTGGCTGGTATTTTAATCGAATTGCAGACGACAATTTTGGATTTTGACTCAAAATATGATTGGCATTTTCCAGAGAATTTTGATTTACATCTGTTCCTAAGAAATTCCAGCCGTAAGAAAAATTAGCAATTAACGGATAAACAAGATTAGCTCCCGTTCCAATGTCCAAACCTTTGACCGAATTTCCAGTCGGGATTTCGCCTGTTTCTTCTGCTAATAAATCTGCCAAATAATGTACATAATCTGCGCGTCCAGGAATTGGCGGACAGAGATTGCCTTCCGGAATATCCCAATCTTCGACATCATAATATTTCAGAAGCAAAGCTTTGTTCAGCAATCTAACTGCTTTTGGAATGCTGAAATTAATGGTCTGTGTATCGTAATCATTTTTGAAAACATAATGTTTGAGTTCCGGAACGGCTGAAATCAACAATTCGAAATCATAAGAATCACGATGCAGATTTCTTGGATGCAAGCTGGATATTTTGGTCATTATATAAATCTACTTTTGAGATAAAATATATTGCGCCATAAATTTCGCATTATCTTTGCTCAGTCCATTGTGAGCTGGCATCGGAACATCGCCCCAAATTCCCGAACTTCCTTTGATGATTTTCTCCGCCAGCATTTCTACATTTTCTGGTGTGTTTTCATATTTTTTTGCAACTTCTTTGTAAGATGGTCCAATCATTTTTTGATCCACTTTGTGGCAGCCTAAGCAATCTGCACCTTCCACTAAAGATTTGCCTTCAGCAATAGAATCGGTTACTATTTTTGGCGCATTTTCTGGTTCTTCTTTCAGAACATCTTTGTTTCCAGAATTATCACTTTTCGAACAGGCCACAATTGAAGCCAGAGCAAACGCCAAAAATATTCTTTTCATATGTAGATTTTATTGTTTAGAGTTTATACAAGTTAAAATTTTTATTGCAGCTTTTGACTCCGTCGAATAGCATTTTTTTGATTTTTTTGGCAGCTATTTCCGCCTTCCGCTCCCAAACCTAACGAAGTGGTTCGACTAAGTCAATCTCTTTTTGCCAAAGCTTTTCCAGCTACAAAAAAAAAGGATTTCCGCTCAAGTTGGGCTGCACCAAAATAATGTACCATTACGATTAACTTATACAAACTCTTTTATTAATAATTATTTTTTATCGCCCATTTTCATTGCTTTTTGTTAGAAAAATTCTTAGTGGCGATTTCATATCCATTGATTTATATCGCAAATTTACCAAATAAGATTAAGACTGAATTCAAATAAGTCCGAAATGGAATTATTATCTTTGCAGAATGGTAAAAATTGGCAACATAGAACTTCCTGAATTTCCGCTTTTGCTGGCTCCAATGGAAGATGTAAGTGACCCACCCTTTAGAAAACTGTGCAAAATGCACGGCGCAGACCTGATGTATTCAGAATTTATTTCTTCGGAAGGTTTGATTCGTGATGCAATCAAAAGTCGTAAAAAGCTTGATATTTTCGATTATGAAAGACCTGTCGGGATTCAGATTTTTGGAGGCGATGAAGAAGCAATGGCAATGTCTGCCAGAATTGTGGAAACTGTTGAGCCGGATTTGGTGGATATCAACTTTGGTTGTCCTGTAAAAAAAGTAGTTTGCAAAGGTGCTGGTGCAGGTGTTTTGAAAGATATCGATCTGATGGTTCGATTGACAAAAGCTGTTGTAAGTTCTACACATTTGCCGGTTACTGTAAAAACAAGATTGGGCTGGGACAATGATTCTATAAACATAGATGAAGTGGCCGAAAGATTACAAGATGTAGGCATCAAGGCTCTAACCATCCACGCCAGAACGCGCGCCCAAATGTATAAAGGCGAAGCCGATTGGGAACACATCTCAAGAATAAAAAATAATCCGAATATCGAAATCCCGATTTTCGGAAACGGCGATGTAGATTCTCCCGAAAAAGCGTTGGAATATAAAAACAAATACAACTGCGACGGCATAATGATTGGTCGTGGAGCGATTGGCTATCCGTGGATTTTCAATGAAATCAAGCATTTTTTCCAAACTGGAGAAATTTTGCCCGAACCAACCATTGCAGAAAGATTAGAAGCCGTAAAAAACCACGCACTTTGGTCTGTGGAATGGAAAGGCGAACGTCCCGGAATAGTAGAAATGCGCCAACATTACAGCAATTATTTCCGTGGAATTCCGCATTTTAAGGAGTTTAAGACTAAATTTTTGCAGGCATTGACACTAAGTGAAATTGATGAAATTATTGAAGAAACGAAACATTTTTATCAGGAAAATCTTATTTAAGCTAGAGGTATCGCTCCTATGGAGCTTGACCATCTCTACGGACTCATTTACTACAAACATTTCGCTCCTACGGAGCTGTATATTTTTTTGAAAATTGCTGTATTACAATCATTTCGATTCTAAGAAGATTAGCAAAATCTTGAACGGATTTTTAAAAACATTTCGCTTACATTTTTTTTCACAAATTGTTGTATTGCAATTATTTAGACTCTACAAAGCAATACCTTGAATAAAATTATGATTTGCTGTAACATTGAACTAACTTTGTGCTACTTATCAATACTCAAAAGAAATAAAATGAAAAAATTATTACTTCTCTCCATATTATTCTCTGGAGTTTCGCAAGCTCAAATGTTTGAAAACCCTAATCCTACCAAAACAGACACGTTAAAAGGTTCCAATACAGAGTTTAGAAACTTTTGGGATGTTAAAAAATATGACATTGTTTTGGAGCCCAACTTCGAAACGAAAAGCATCAAAGGAAGTAATAAAATTAGCCTTACAATAGAAAAAGATGTTCTGAATCCGATTTTTCAGATTGATTTGCAAAAGCCTATGAAAGCGGATAAAATATCTGCTAATTTCCCAATTGTTGATAAAAAAACAGATGGTGATTTTATTTTTATTTCCGCAAAAAAGAATTTCAAAAAAGGCGAAAAATATACGATTGATATTGATTATTCCGGAAATCCCACAATTGCAAAACACGCACCTTGGGATGGCGGTTGGATTTTTACCAAAGATAAAAACGGAAATCCGTGGATGACAGCTGCAGACGAAGGAATAGGCGCTAGCATTTGGCTTCCCGTGAAAGATATTTGGGATGATGAGCCAGATAATGGCATCACGTTCAAAATCATCACACCAAAAGATTTGGTAGGTGTTGGCAACGGAAAATTAATAAAACAAGACAATCTGGGTGATAAAAAAAGTTGGCTTTGGGAAGTAAAAAACCCAATTAATGCTTACTCCATCATCCCATCCATCGGGAAGTATGTAAATTTTAAAGATACTTACAACGGCGAAAAAGGAAAACTGGATCTGGATTATTGGGTTTTGGGCTACAGTCTTGACAAAGCTAAAAAACAATTTGAGCAAGTAAAACCAATGATGAAAGCCTTTGAGCATTGGTTTGGACCTTATCCTTTTTACGAAGATTCTTACAAATTGGTAGAATCTCCGCACCTAGGAATGGAACACCAGAGTAATGTTGCCTACGGAAACAAATATCAAAATGGATATCTCGGAAGAGACCTCTCCGGAACAGGAATTGGTTTGAAATGGGACTACATCATCATCCACGAAACCGGTCACGAATGGTTTGCCAAT
The DNA here is from genome assembly GCA_039595375.1 of Chryseobacterium sp. Lineage (GTDB taxonomy): Bacteria > Bacteroidota > Bacteroidia > Flavobacteriales > Weeksellaceae > Epilithonimonas. Next base: position 2,887 of record JBCNLQ010000010.1, on the reverse strand, counting down.
AATATTACTGCAAAAGACCAGGCAGATATGTGGATTCACGAGAGTTTCACAACTTATTCCGAAACCTTGTTTGTGGATTATGTTTTTGGGAAAGCTGATGGTAACAAATATCTGCAAGGCTTACGAGGTAATATTCAAAATGACAAACCAATTATTGGAACCTACGGCATTCGTAATGAAGGCAGCGGCGATATGTACCCGAAAGGCGCCAATATGATCCACACGATTCGCCAAGTCATAAACAATGATGAGAAATTCCGACAAATTTTGAGAGGTCTTAATAAGGATTTTTATCACAAAACAGTAACCACGAAACAAGTTGAAGATTATTTCATCCAAAAATCTGGTCTGGATCTGCAATCTATCTTTGACCAATATCTGAGAACCTCAAATATTCCAAAATTGGAATATAAACAAAACGGAAACCAGCTGACATACAAATGGACAAACGTGGTTTCGAATTTTAAGATGCCAATACGCCTTTCGGACGGGCAGGAATTGAAGCCAACAGAAGAGTGGCAAACGGCAACACTTCAATCTTCTGATGAGCTGAAAGTAGATCCTAATTATTATATTTTTACAAAGAAATTATAACACCATCAATGTCCAGGTTAAAAGAAATCAGGGAACAAAAAAATCTGACGCAAGAAGAATTATTAGAGCAATCCAACATTTCGGTAAGAACGATTCAGCGGATTGAAGCCGGAACAGAACCAAAAGGTCACACATTGAAAATCCTGGCAAAATCTCTGGCTATTTCCGAAATGATTTGCTGAATCTGAAACAAGCGGATGAACCTGAAAATAGAGTTGATAACTTGACAGAAAATGAGACAAAAACTGGTGAAGATATTTCCAAGCTGAAGCTCATCAGCCTTTGTTCTATTCTGTTTACCGTTTTGCCACCGCTGAATATTTTTGCGCCATTGATTTTGTCTTATTTGATGAAACAGAAAAATCCCATCATCGGACAAATTGTTTCCGTTCAGATTTTATGGACCATTCTTGCTCCTGCTGTTTTCTTTCTTGGCATCTCACTGAAGCTCGGAAAACAGTTCACATTGATATTAATGGTAGCCATTGTTCTGACCAATGTTTTTATCATTTTAAGAAACACCGCAGAAATCGATAAAAACAAAAAACTACATTATAAACTGAAATATAATATTTTATAAAACCTGACAGGTGATTGTCGGGTGATTGTCGGGTTATTTTTTTAGTCTGAAAAGAGATAAAATTAAATCTTTGCAAAAAAAATATCGATGACAAAATCATTATCTACAATCGTACTTATCACATCAATTATCTTCGGCAACATAAAAGCTCAGATCGCAAAAACATCGGATCTGTTTATCGAACTAAAAAAACAGGACAGTCTTTTTTTTGAACTTGGTTTCAATAATTGCGACTGGGTTTATCTGGAAAAACATACGGATGAGAACCTGAAATTTTATCATGACAATGGCGGTTTCAAGGATAAGAAATTATTCCTAGAAAGAACTAAACAGAATATCTCCGGCAATCCAAACCAAAAACCTATTAGAAAACTGGTTGAAAACAGCCTGGAAGTTTTTCCTTTATATAACAATGAACAACTTTATGGTGCGATACAATCTGGTGAACATCAGTTTTTCATCCGCGAAAAAAATAAAGAAGTTGTTTTAGGTGGACAAGCCAAATTCACAACTGTCTGGACAAAGAAAAACGGAATGTAGATGATGAGCGACATCCTGAGTTATGATCACGGCGCTCCGAAAGCTACCAAAACTGAAAATTCGATATTTGAAAATGATATCGCCATCGAACAATGGCTGAAAGAGAATAAAGTCCCGACACTTCGACTGGGAATTATCGAAAACGGAAGCTTGAAACAAGTGAAAGTTTTTGGGAAATAAAACCTGGCGTTTCCGCACCTTACAATACAATCTTTAATGTTGCGTCTCTTACAAAACCGATCACAGCAATGGTTGCGCTACAACTTGCCAGCCAAGGAAAATGGAATCTGGATGAACCGGTTTATCATTACTAGACAGATCCTGATGTTGCAAATGATCCTAGAAATAAAAAACTGACAACCAGAATTATCCTCAGCTATCAGACAGGTTTTCCAAACTGGCGATGGATGAATACAAACAATCAATTGAGTTTTGATTTCGAGCCTGGAACAAAATATCATTATTCTGGTGAAGGAATGGAATATCTGCGAAAAGCGATAGAAAAAAAATTCAAAAAACCAGTTCAGGAAATTGCCGATGAATTGATTTTTAAACCTTTAAAAATGACCGACACCAATTATATTTGGACAAAAGACACAGATGAATCCCGATTTGCCATAGGTTATGATGAGAATGGAAAAGCGTATGAAACTGTGAAAAATAAAACTGTCAATGCTGCAGACGACGTCGTTACAACCATAGAAGATTATGGCAATTTTTTGGTTGATCGAATGAATGGCGGCCATCTACAACCTGAAATTTTCAAAGAAATGATGAAGCCTGAGGTAAAGACTAAAGAAAATAAATACTTTGGCTTGGGCTTCGAGATTTATGACTTGGGAAATGGTGAAATAGCCTTATCTCACGGCGGTTCCGACAAAGGTTCTCAATGCATTGCCTTCATTCTCCCCAAAACCAAACAAGGCATTCTGCTTTTTACCAATGTTGATAATGGTTATAAAGTTTTTGAAAAATTGATCCTTAATTATCTTGGTGATAGCGGTCAGAAAATAGTTGATATTGAGACAAAGTAGCAAAGTTATTTACTTTAAAAATAGATTACAAATTATTAACTATAAACAATAATACAAAAATCAAAATATGATTTAAAAATAGTAAAAAAAATACTAAAGAAAATAAAGATTTTACAAATATTTTCTCAATAAAATATTA
>JBCNLQ010000009.1:0-94945 GCA_039595375.1 Chryseobacterium sp. | reverse complement strand
GCTCTTGGAAAAATATCGAATTCAATCTGGTGAACTTTTTGCGCTAAGGTTTCTGCATTATCATTTTCATCAATATCAAATTTGCCTTGCAGAATAATCTCTCCTTCATCGATTCCCGAAGTCACAAAATGGACTGTTGCACCACTTTCTTTTTCGCCAGCTTCAATCACAGCATTATGAACGTGATGTCCCCACATTCCTTTTCCTCCGAATTTTGGTAACAACGCCGGATGAATATTGATAATTTTTCCTTTCCATTTTTTACAGAACTCAGGTTTTAAAATCGATAGAAAACCTGCCAAGACAATCAAATCTGTATTTTCGGGAATTGCTTTTTCTAAGTTTTCGGAAAAGTCTTTTCCACGTCTGATTAACTGATTCGGAATGTTATGCTTTTCTGCTCTTTTCAGTCCGAAGCAATCTCTATCTGCAATCACTTGATTGATTTTTGCATTTCGGATTTCACCGTTATCAATACAATCAATGATTCTTTGAAGATTGGTTCCCGAACCTGAAATTAAAATGGTGATGTTTTTCATTCTTTTTGTAAAATGTAAAAAGTATAAAGTACAATGTATTTTAAATAATTTTTACATTGTACTTGATACTTTTTACAATAATGTGATTTTCTCGCTTCCTTCTGTTATTTCACCAATCTCATAAGCATCTTCCAGCAGGTCAAGAATTTTTTCAGAATGTTCAGCATCGGTTACCAAAACCATTCCCACGCCCATATTGAAAGTTCCGTACATTTCTTTTCTATCAATGTTTCCTCGTTTCTCCAATTCTAACATTACCGTTGGAACTTTGATTTTGGATTCATCAATACTTGCGCAAAGTCCTTCAGGAATGATTCTCGGAACATTCTCGTATAAACCGCCGCCAGTAATATGCGCAATTCCGTATACCGGAACTTCTTCCAGAACTTTATGAATGTCTTTATAATACAATCTTGTCGGCACCAACAAAGTCTCATACAATGGTTTACCTTCGAATTCTTCTTCGAAATTGGGGAAAATCTTTCTTACCAAAGAAAAACCGTTAGAATGAAAACCTGAACTGGGAATTGCAATGATTTTATTTCCTTTACTGATTTTGGAACCGTCTATAATCTGGTCTTTCTCTACAATGCCTACGCAAAATCCAGCAACATCATAATCGCCTGGCTGATACATCCCCGGCATTTCGGCAGTTTCACCACCTATCAGCGCACAGTTGTTATCCTTGCAGGCCTTTACCATTCCTAATACGATTTCTGCTGCAATATCAGAATCCAGCTTTCCGCAAGCCAGATAATCTAAAAAGAACAATGGCTTTGCGCCGTGGCAGAGAATATCGTTGGCACACATCGCAAAACAGTCTATTCCGATCGAATCATATTGTTTAGAATCCAAAGCGACCTTTAGCTTAGTTCCAACGCCGTCTGTGCCAGAAACCAAAACCGGATTTTTGTAACCAGCAATTTCGTAGAACGCACCAAAGCTGCCAAGATTATTAAGAACATTTTTGTTGTGTGTTTCGGCAACGGCAGATTTGATTTTATCAACAGTTTTATAGCCTTCTTCTTTGTCGACTCCGGCTGATTTGTAGGTATTGCTCATTTTTACTTTTTTCAGTCATAGGATTACAATCCTATGTTATTAGATAAAGCGCCACACAGTGGCTTCTAGACTTTTAGCTTTCTTCTTTGATTCTTTCAGGCTTTTAACACCTGAAAGAATCTCGGAAGTAATTAGATTTATTTCAAACTTACTTTTTCAAATTTGCTAAATAAAAAAGCCGACAATCGTGTAGATTGTCGGCCGTTATTTTATTGCACAAGTTCGGAGGTGTTTTTGTAATTCTCTTGGAAAGAATTAGGATATGTCTCAAAATGAACTTGTGGATATTTCATTGTCCTTATTTGATTACAAAGTTACATAAACTTAACATCATATTCCAAAGCGTTATGCGAAAAAGTTTTTAACATTGGCTAGTTTCTCCTGGAACTCAGCATTCTTTTCTTCATCTACAATACCTTTCTCGGTATCGAAGGTCTCTTTATATTTAGGCAAAACAAAGCTTTGCAGTACCGTTGCTCCACTTGACTTGGCTCTCGCTTCGAAAGCAGCCACGACGTTTTTCCCTCCGCCAGGACCAGTTGCTGTTGCCAGGACAAATACCGGTTTCTCCCCAAAATGTTTTCTGTCTTTGATTCTGGAAACCCAGTCAAAAATATTTTTGAAAGCGGTTGTATATGTACTGTTGTGTTCCGCAAACGAAATAATCAACAAGTCAGCCGCATCGATTTTCTCAGCAAATTCCAACGCCGATGCCGGTACACCCTCCTGCGTTTCTCTATCTACACTGTAGATAGGCATTTCATAATCATTCAAATCCAGAACTTCTACTTCGGCGCCTTGAAACTGTTTAGCGGCATATTCTGCTAATATTTTGTTGATGGATGCTCTGGAGTTGCTGGCTCCGAATGCTAGTATTTTCATTTCAGTATAATTTTTTAAAGGGACAAATGTAGAGACTTTAAAACAGAAATGGATTGATGTAGGATATTAATTTTACGAAAGTACAAGTCAGAGCACTTCAGATTTAGGTACAGAAATGGTACACAACTATCTTACAGCGATTTACAATGACAGTTAGATAAAAGATAAAAAGGAGAGAAACAAATTTGAGCTGTCTCCCTCCAACTAATATAATAATGTGTGGATTATCGTGAAAGAGGACATTGCTGTCCTCCTTATCAAAAAATCTAATACATTAAGAACTAGATTTCTTTGTTTTTTAAACATCAAAGCATTTGCCAAAATAGGATATTCATAATTGAGATTCTCAATCATTCTGAATTGATATCGTTAATAATGAGCAGTTTAACACAGTATAAATTTTCAAATTCACGTTTTTGCTTCCAAGAATATAAAGGTATCATTATCAGATTTTCATTAAACGTATTGATAATCGTAAAAAAATCTACCTAAATAATTTTATGGTCTTAAAATTGATATCGTAACTCAAATACTATTCACTATTTGATTTTAACTCTAATACCTCTTGCATTATGATATTCGATAAAAACTACCTTAGACCAAGTAATGACAGTTCCTATTTTGTTTATCAGGAAGAGCAGGACAATACCAGTTTCAATAATCCTTATAATGACAATCCCTATATGATAAGTTCTCTGCAGAAAATTAAACGAAATATTAAATGCAAAAACAAACAGGCCGCAATAGAGACCTGCCTGGAAAATTACAAAGATGATATAGTCGAAAATCCTCAGATCAATAATGCATTTGAGGGTGTTGAATCAGAAAAAACCAAAACTTCAATTGGAGATTACGCCAAATCATCTTATCAGAAAGTACTTAAGGATCTGGAGAATATTCAGACGCTGCTCGATCAGTTCAGTATCAATGAAGTGAGACTCTAGTCAATTAGTTTTAATCAGTTTGAAATAAATCACAAAAAAAATCCCTGAAGCTTTTATTCTTCAGGGATTTTCTTTTTTTGCAGATTAGAAATCAGAAGTTGATTACAAATTCTGGTCTTCGTGCTTACCTTCATTGATTTCTTCCACCATTTTCGCATTGAAAGCAGGTAGATCTTCTGGCGTGCGGCTGGTTACCAGTCCATTGTCCACCACAACTTCACTATCTTCCCAGATGGCTCCCGCATTTTTCAGATCTATGCTGATAGACTTTACCGAGGTCATTTTTCTTCCGCTTACAGCCTCTGCGCTAATAAGGATTTGAGGGCCGTGGCAAATAGCCGCTACTGGTTTGTGCTGTTTGAAGAAATCCTGAACAAACGAAATAGCTTTCTATTCTGTTCTCAGCTGGTCTGGATTGATTACACCACCCGGCAGCACCAGAGCATCATATTCCGTTGCAGAGACCTCATCCAGAGTTCTATCTACATCATATTCTTTTCCCCAGTCTTTTTCTGCCCAGGCCTTTATCGTTCCTAACTTTGGACTGATGATGTGCGTAATAAATCCAAACTGCTCCAGATATTCTTTTGGAGATTTTAATTCGCTTTCTTCGAAGCCGTGCGTTGCCAATATGGCTACTTTCTTTGACATAATAAATAATATTTTGTGATTAGTATGATGCCAATAAAGAAAATATAATGCCGACACCGTAGACAGGAATTATAAAATTTGTTAAAGTTGGCTCACATCGTGCGTAGAAGAGATTTATCCTAAGGTTTTTGTGGTTGCGTTCTGAAATAATTAAATTTGAAGGTAGATAATAACAACATCATGATGATAGAAGATTTGGTAGGACACTACACCGTAGAAGGCAGTAATCAGGATGAGAGAGGGATTGCATACCACGGCGTGCTATCTCTCAGCCTGGACAGCAACCAACGCATCGTTGCGCAGTGGACGCTTGGAAACCAGATGCAACACGGTACCGGTTTTTTCAAAGATGACATTCTGGTCATCAACTTCCATTACGAGGGAGACGATGGTAAGGTTTATAAAGGTGTAGCCGTTTACCGCTTTATCAGCCCCGATGTGCTGAATGGATTTTGGTCTGAGAAGCACGGCAATCCGCTTTATTTGGGAAATGAGTATTGTACACGGATCAAGCCCTTGGAGTTTTTGAACTGAAACATCTTTATCTAACTTAGTTTCATTCAAAATACATTTTCTACATCCTTTCCACTACTGATGGTTGTAGACAAGTGATTCTCGCATATTTCCCGCTTCACTCTTCGCATCAGATTACTATAGCTGTTGCGCTAATGGTGGTACAGCATTAATGATATCAAAAAGATCAATGATCTGTTTCCCGATCGACACATCAAGTTGATTAGATTTCAGTATAGAAATTTTACCTAACGAACAAGCGTGCTTTTGATTATCAAAATTGATAAATAGTTCTGGTTGTAAGCTTGTTGTGGTGGATGGATATAATAGCATAGATTGTGTGGATTCCCAAAATTCATTGTAAACATACATCTGCCTTAAATCGTGAGTGGAAGGCTGAGACTGGTCTATGTTTTTCCATTTGGTATCGATGATTAAAACCTTTGTTTCTCCATCATTCATTTTTTTCTCCAAAACTATATCTGGCCGTATGTGAACGCCGTTCCAAAAACTTTTTGAATTTTGTCCGTAAACGTTAATGTTAAACGTCTCACAAGTCTGTTTTAGTCTAACCAATACGTACTCTTCCCAGAGACTGTTCATATCAAAAAGCAAAGCCAACATTTTTTCTGATCCGCTGGAAATATTGGGTGCGTAATTCAGAATGATAAGCCTTGCAATAGCTAAAGCCGTTTCGTATGGCGCAGTTTTTCTAGATTTTGGAATCTTCGTAAATATATTTTCATCGGCGTTTATCATCTTCACTTCGGGAAAATCTAGCTGCACCGTTTTGCATTTGCTGTACAGATCATTTCCCTTCGAAAGTTGGGCAATAATCTCCAAAGCCTGACCTAGAATCTGATGAATGAGATGGTCTCTGTCATAGACTTGATGCGTGGTGTAAAAACGTTCTTTATGAACCAGATTTTTATTAATATGACCTGAAAATTCCAATTTACCTTTCAGCGCTTTTACATTGCCTGTTTGTTTATAATACTGTTTTATTAAGCCTTGATGGATCAACAGCTGCACTTCACGCAGAAACCATTCAAAATAAATATCTAGAAGATGAATAGACTGTTTTGAAACATTGGCCTGACCAACTTGCTGTATTTTTAGCTTTCTGGTAACACGAAGCATTTCTATAAGCACATCGCGCCATTTTCCTTTTGTTATATTGTCCTCTTTTTCGTAACGATCTATCTTTGGAAGAATCTCTATCGTTAAATTATCAACCTGAATAACGCCTACAAATTGTTTGAAAACAACGCCGTTATGTTTTAAATCAAAATATTGATAATTGTGCAGCGTGTTAAGTTTTGATAAGGCTACAAAATGACGCTTTTCGAAACCATTTTCTCCAATGGGTAAAAAGCTGTGTTCGAAAACCTGAATAGAATCTTTTCTCAACATCTTAAGCCAATAATAATTCTGTTGCAGCATTAAAATCAATGTCTTCGAAAGGAATCAGTTCATAGGATTTTGCGATATCAAGTTCGTTTCTCGTCTCAAAATCTGCGAATACACTCTGCTGACTGGCCTTGGAGATTTCTTTTTCACGAACAAAACCCTTTCCTAAAATCAAACCTATTTTGCCGCAATCGTTATAAAAATATTCCTTTAGTAAAGGAATGATCTCATTTTTGAAGGATGACCTTAAATTATCTTTCAGAAAGTAAGAATGCCCCAAGGTATAATTCTTATCTAAAAGCAGTTCTATTCTCTGATTGATCTTTTGCATTATTTGAACTCTTGGAAAATCTGAAAACTGTTTTTCTTCAACCACTTTAGAATCGGGCATCATTTCCACAAAACTGAAACGTCTTCTTAAGGCGGTATCCAAGGCTTCTACACTTCGGTCTGCAGTGTTCATTGTGCCAATGATATAGAGATTGGATGGCACTCCGAATTTTGTTTTGCTATAAGGCAAAGTAACAAGTAATTCTTCTTCATTGCCAAGACGTTTGCTTTCTTCAATTAATGTAATGAGTTCGCCGAATATTTGTGAAACATTGCCACGGTTGATTTCGTCGATAATGAGAACATAGTTTCTTTTTAAAACTGTATTTTCTTTTTTTTCAGTATAATTCGGCAGGTTGAAGTTAGCTTTCATAAATTGAACGATATCTTGCATATCTTTATGAAAAGCTCCTGAAGGTCTGGCCCGCTTATTTTGATATATATCTCGAATATTTTTTTTAGTAATTGTAAATGTATATTGCGAAGGCGAATTAAGAGAAGAATACTTTAAAGAGTTTTTTGAAGAGAGACCATATTCCCACGATCCTATTTCAAGTAATTGATTTTTAGCAATTTTTTCTTTGGCTGAATCCACAAGTTTTTCCCAAGCATCATCAAAAATAGACTCAGAATTAAGATCGTCACTTTCAGAGCTAAAATTGCATATTTCCTTAAATATTCCATTTTGTATATCATAGCTAATATCTCCTTCTTCATTATTCATAACAGGTTTTATCCCTTCCACAAAATCTTCGTAGCTCATACTTTGATGGAAGGTGGTAAACACAATCTGTCCGGCTTCTACCAATCGGTCGTATTCTGCTTTTAAAATATCTCGTTCCTGACTGGTATTGAATTCAGGGTTTGCAATGCTGATTGCCTTGTTGATGGTATTGTACGTTTTCCCTGTTCCCGGAGGTCCGTAGAGGATTTGGTTGAATGGAAAATTGTAATCCGTTTCAGCATCAACCATTATCAATTCCTCTTCTTCTTCCAATTCTTCTGTGAGATCTTCAATAATTTTATATTTCTTGAACCTCTCTTCCATTTTGGCAAACATATTTTTTTGCTCTTCTGCTGTAAATCTATTAGCCGTAAAATCCGGATATTTTGATTTTAATAGTGTAATTTGTTGATCTACTATCGGAATAACTTTATTCAAGAAATTCTCCAAATCATTTTTTAGCTCATCAAAATTATTATAAACAGGATTTGAATATCCAGCAAACAATTCCATTTTATTGGTGTCCGGAGCAAAATATTCATTCGGAAATATGCCTTTGAATAGTGGTTTTATACTTTCTATTAACTCTAGAGCATATCTGTTTTGATTATCGTGCGGACTTTTCGTTTGATTAAACTGGAAATGAAATTCAATCTTATGGTGTTTTGTAACCGTAAATACAAGATTCATCAAATCACTTGATGAACCAGGGTATGCCACAGGCACGTACCAAAACGTTGTAGAAAAGTATTTTGATTTCTCAGTGCCAATAAAATAATTAAGTTCAGCTCCTTTATTTGCTTTTTGGCGAACTGAAAAAGTAAATTGATTATCCTGATTGTATTTATCTTGCAGCCAATTAAAGACTTGGGTTTGTAGTTCTTGGTACATTTTTTCTTAGTTTTTTTAAGTATTCTTCTTTTGGTAATATGAGTGAAAAACTTTTAATCCAGTTTTTGAGAAATGCAGGCGCAGCTTTAGATTGTCATAATGCTTTTCTAATTTGTTCTAAAAAAACTGCTGGTAAATGCCTTTTCTGTCGCATAGCGTGATTTCTGCAAAGCATTATAATATTCTTCCGATGTAATTTTTACGTTCATTTCGTAACTACATTTCTATATAACCATACTTTTTCTTCTGCCTTTCCATATCAAAAGCATCATATTCTGCGGATTTCCAAATACCATCCATAAAAACAAACGCATAAATCAAGTTCACAGACCGTTCATTTTCTTTTATACAATTGATATGAATTTCAAGTGAATCTTTATGTTTCAGCTGGACTTCAAAGTCGAAGCAGTTCTGTTGATTTAGGACTGTTAATAATATTTTCTGATTTCTAAGTTCGTCAGTAGGATTGATAAAGTCGTTATCAGGAAATACAGGATCACCTACGATAAAAGCATCATTCTGTTTCCAACGGTAGAGTATCCAATAATTATCTTCCGATGTTATGTCACGTTTGTTGCAGGTACAGAGTTTTAGATGGGAGGATATTTTGCACATAAGATTATTTGAATGTTTTTATCTTTTTACCTGTATTGGTCTGCCAATAATCAGGATCGTAATAATAATCCGTAAAGGCGTAAGGCAGTTCGCCCTCTTCAAGTTGCTGCAACATTTCAGAAAACCATTGGCTATATGTATCATCCTTGCCTTGAATATTTAAAAGAAAATCACGATGATCCGCTTCAAAACGATGCACAATCTCTGCTGCGCTGACTTCCATTTCCTCAATATCAAAATGCTCCTGCAGCCAGTTGGAAACCGATAGTCTGTTTTGGGTATGGGCATCGATAAAATCGCAACGCCAATATACACCTGATGGCGAAATCGACGGAATCACCTGCAATTCTCTGTAACCTTTTCTATGCAGTTCACCTGCTAAATGGAGGAGTTTCTGCATATTGAGCATGTAAAGATTTTTTTTCATCATGTTATATTAACGGTATTTCATCTATTCCTCTTAAAATTCTCCGCCTGTTCCAGCACATTTTTATAAACCTCATCCTGCGTAATTGGTGGATATCCAAACTGATGTAGTTTGACGATAATTTCCATTTTCAGCTGTGCTTTGATGTCGTCTCTGTCGCTCCAGTCAGGGAACTTGGCGGTGTCGTCTACGATTTTTTTAATTTCTCGGGCGAGTTCCAGCATTTTGTTTTTGTCAAAGGTAAAACCGTATTGCGTGCAGACCATATCCAGAATGTCGTAGAAGGCTTTTTCTTCATAGTCAATTCCTAAATCTTCAAAAGATGCCATTTCGGTACGGAGTTTTAAAATCAGGTCGAGAATCTGTTCCGAAGTTGTTGCCTGAATACCGTCGTAATCAAGCAAATCAGCTTCACTGCGCTCATTGTAGCTGTTAATGATTTTCTGAAGCCTTTCAGAAAACTCAATACCTTTTACTTTGTTTACTTTTTTGAAATCAGAGATGGCTTGTTTCAGTAGTCTCTCAAGAATTTTGATTTTGGTATTCGGCAGTTCCAGCGCATCAATTTTCTCCAGAAACTTATCGTTGAACAAATCTATCGCATTGGCTTTGTTGTCATCCAGTTTAAAGATTTCTTCCACGCCTTCCGAGACGATGGCATCTTCAACCATTTTGCTCACTTTGGCATTCATCTGTGCGGTATCGGGAGCTTCTCCTTTGGTCAGTTTTACGACAATTGATTTAATGGCAAAGTAGAAATGAATCTCATCGGTTTCTTTTTCGTTAAATATTTCTGCACTGCAAGTCAGATTGTAGGCTGCTTTCAGTTTTTTGGTCACATCTACAAAGAACTTTTCAGATTTTTCTGTCATCAAAACAACTTCAGAAGCACGGTTCAGACAATGCAGCTGCTCAACGGGAGAACCTTTGAAATAATCTGTCGTATCAAACTGATAAAAAAACTGTCGCAATAAGTCCAGCTGATCTCTTACAATAATCACCGCCTTATCAAGATCTTCAAAATCATCGGCTGCCGTTGTATTGTTAAATAATCCCAAAGCGTGATTCAGGTTTTTCTTGATGCCAATATAATCGACCACCAAACCTTTGTCTTTGCCTTCAAACTTTCTGTTCACACGGGAAATCGTCTGTATCAGATTATGCGTTTGCAATGGCTTGTCTATGTAAATCGTGTCCAAAAACGGAACATCAAAACCTGTGAGCCACATATCCACAACAATAGCGATTTTAAAGTTGGAATGCTTTTGTTTAAACTGCCTGTCAAGTTCTTTTCGGTCTTCTTTTGTTCCGAGGAGATTCCAGAGGCTTTCTTCATCATCTTTGTTTCGGGTCATCACCATTTTGATGCGCTCGATGGGTTTGATTTCTTTCTGCTCTTTCTCGCTCAGATGTTCCGCAATACTTTTCTCACTCCATTCCGGTCTTAGACTGATGATTTCTTTGAATAATTTATAGGCTATTTCTCTTGAGGAACACACGAACATTACCTTTCCGGCAACGGTCGCTTTCTCCTCGATTCGTTTTTCATAATGCATAATGAAATCCTGCGCAATCGCTTCAATTCTTCCGGAATCACCCAGAACTGCCTCCATTCTGGCAATCGCTTTTTGGCTGGCTTCCACGTGGTACTCCGAAGCGCCTTCTGCAACCGCATTTTGATAGTACTGTTCAATCTCCACCACTTTCGAATGATTGAGATTGACTTTTGCAGCACGACCTTCATAGACCAGGCGAACCGTGATTTCATCGACCACCGATTCAAACATTGTATAAGAATCTACCACAGGACCAAATACATCCAGAGTCTTATCAATCGGCGTTCCCGTAAATCCTACATAGGTTGCATTGGGAAGAGAATCGTGAAGGTATTTAGCAAAACCATAAGATTTTTTCACACCATCTTCATCGATGCGGACTTTCAAATCCAGATTAACCTGCGAACGGTGGGCTTCATCGGAAATACAGATGATATTGGTTCGGTCGCTCAAAATCTCGCTGTCTTCTGCAAATTTCTGAACGGTTGTCAGAAAAACACCGCCACTTTCCCTGCCTCTCAGTCTTGCACGAAGATCAGCTCTGGATTCTATATTGATGATATTTTCATCACCAATAAAATCCTTGGCATTGGTAAAATCTCTCGACAGCTGGTCATCCAGATCGGTACGATCGGAGATAATAATGATGGTTGGACTTGCCAATTGTGCAGATCGCATCAACAGTCTCGACAGATAAAGCATCGTATAACTTTTCCCGCAACCTGTTGCTCCGAAATAGGTTCCGCCTTTTCCATCGCCTTCCGGTTTGCGGTGCTTCTGGATATTGTCAAACAATTTGTTGGCAGCATAATACTGCGGATAACGGCACAGGATTTTTTCTTCTTTTTTAGTCGTATCGGGAAACAAAATGAAGTGATGCAGAATATCACAGAGCCTTTGCTTGTTCAGCATTCCGTGGACGATGGATGTGGCGGTATGAATTCCCGTCAGTGCTTTCTTTTCTTCGCCTGTTATTTTATGCCAACCGTAGAAAAAATCGTAAGGCGCAAACAGAGAACCAGCTATGTTGTTCACGCCATCGCTGATGATGCAGAACGCATTGTATTTCATCAGTTCCGGAATATCTCTTTTATAACGATTGGTCAATTGTTCGTACGCATTAAAAATCGTAACGTTCTCTTCAATCAAAGTTTTGAATTCAAAAACCACCACCGGAATCCCGTTGATATACAGAATCAAATCCGGAATGCGTAGTTCTTTTCCCTGAATCTCCAGCTGGTTCACCATCTTAAACCGATTGGTTTCCAAAAGACTGGTTGAATCTATGTCGATGTAACGGATGTGCAAATCTTTCTTAGAAGGATTGTTTCTCTTAAAAATCAGACCGTCTGCCAAAAGTTTCCCAATGTATTTATTGCTGTCGTACAGATTGGATGCAGGTTGGTACGCCAATTCATTGATAAGAGTTTCCAATTCTATTGCTTCCAGATCGGGATAACGCGATAGCAGAAAAGCACTCAGATCTTCCCGAAACAAAACCTCCTGATGCGATGCCCGAACTACGTCTTTGCCATTCAAATAATCGTAGCCTTCTTCTTTGAGAAGATGGATGAATGATTTTTCTAATTGGGATTCGGTGTATTTCATTTTTTATTTTTTTAATTAAGGCGAATCGTTGGGGCGAATTGCAATTCGCCCGCACTACGAAATTATTATATCATAAAATTTATCCTCATTCCAGCGTTTCGGATTATCTCTGATATAGTCTGATATTCTTTCGTAAGATTGATCGTTCCTTCCTTATGATATGTTCATAATAATTCCTTTGCCAGATTTTAAGATCTAATTCTTTTATCTTCTCGATTGGGGCGGTTGGGGCGGTTGGGGCGAATTGCAATTCGCCTTTACTGTCGTTTATTCTTTTGCCCTTACTTCCCGTAGATTTTTCGCCCGTATTGAAGATATAATCTTTTATTTTTTTAATCGTTGCTATTTTATATCCTCTGATAATTGCTCCCACCGTTTGTGATGGCGATTTAAATTTCCAAATCTCATTATTCCCTTTTTGAAATTTTATTTCTAAGATTGAATGAAAATGATTAGGCATTACTACAAATTCGTGCAAAACAACATTATCTCTTATGTCACTAGTGTTTAGCCATTCTTTTTGTGCTATTTCTCCATAGCTGTTCAATATCATTTCTCCACCTATAATCTCCCCAAACAGATGCGCTCTATCCTGGCAACAAATCGTAATAAAATACAATCCTTCTTGGCTATAATCATAACCTTGCAAACGTATTGATCGGCGATGGTGTTTTTGTGGATTGTAGTGATTCATTTTTTCTGTTTTTTCTTTGGGGCGGTTGGGGCGAATTGCAATTCGCCCTTACTCATATTTTCTTTCGCCCTTATTCATACTTTTTTTTCCCCTTACAATCTCTTTTCTTCCTCCCCAACCGACAACCGCGACAACAACAAACTTTGTAGTTTCGTTAGCTTTTGGTTTTCTATTTCTTTAATCCTAATCTGTTCAAATATATTATTTACATACGTTTCAAATTTAATATTCAGATTTTTGTTAGGAATTATTATTTTAAAGTTTTTAATCATTGCAGAATTAATCGAATTTACAATAGACGAGGTAGTTCCTAATGCCTGATAGTTGAAAGTTTTCAAAAAGAAATAAAGATATTCGTTTGATAAGATATTATTCTCCCTTTTAATAAAACTTGCAATTGCTTCATTTGAAAGCATATCTTCGTTAGCAATAGAAATTCTACCAACTGACATTTTAAAACTTAAAACAACAGTATCTTTTGGAATCAATGGAATCTTATGCTTTTTAAAAGCTTCTATACTTAGATTTTCATTAGTATAAAGAAGGAAAATACCATTATCGTTTATATCTTTAATTGAAATCCATTTGATTCCCTTATCATTTTTAAAAAACCACTCAGGTTCATCTCTTGAAGGAGTTCTTCCTATTTGAATTTTGTATATTAATTCTAAATTTTTCACATCCCACCCCTCCGGAATTTCCTTCCCAAGCTCTTCATTCCAAACCATTTTACCGTCGGAAGATTTGTAAGGTTTCCCTTCTTCATTTGGAAACTCAAAATCCACAAACCAATGTTTATACAAAGCCTGCGCAGTAGCTTCCAACTTTTCGCAAATCTCCTCGTTCACTTTTATTTTGTTGGCTATGCTTTGGTATTGCGCAACAATCTGTCGCTGTTCTTCTATGCTTGGAACGGGTAATTGCATAGTACAAAAATCTTCCCATTCAAGACTACCTCTCACACCGCCCACTGCGTGAAAACAAGCTTCTCGGTCAAATTCAGAACGTGAAAACCACAACATCAGATAATCAGGCAAAATCACATTTTCATCAATGACTTCAAAAACAGGATATGCTTGCGAAATAATAGCGATGTCAAATTCCTTTAACAAAGCAATTGGCATTTTTTTATCTCTGCGAACCTGCATTGTACTGCAAGCAAACTGATTTTTTCTAATTAATTTATAATTTGCCATATCAGTTCCAATAATATTTGCGACAGACGGAATAAACTTTTTATTAATCGTTAATCCGACAAGATGCGAAATTGCCAAATCCTTATTTCGTTGATCTACCAACTGAATTAAATCCCCAATTCTTCTATAACTCATATCCCAAAGTTTTAAATACATTGGAAACCTCTTCTTTTAATTGGCTTTCCTGCTGAAACAAATCTTTCAAGTCAGTCTGCAAACTTTGCATCTGCTCAGCATAAGCCAGACTTTCATCACAGTTGATGAACTCAATATACTTACTTGGTACCAAAGAATAATCTTTTTTGCGGATGTCTTCTAAAGTAGCACTGTAAGAATACTCAGGAATATCCTGATACGTTTCCTGCCAGTCTCGCTGTTGCCAATTGTGATAATGAGTCGCTATTTCAGTAATCTCTTCTTCACCAAACTGAATGAATTTCTTTTCAAACGGTTCACCTTTCTGACGCAGATCCATAAATAGAACTTCGCCTTTTCGGTCACGGTAATTTTTTATGCCGTCGTTCACTGCAAAAGTTCTTTCATTTTTATTGCGGTTCAGAATCCAGAGTGTCACCGAAATATTGGTCGAATAAAACATATCTTGTGGCAAAATCACCACCGCCTCCACCAAATCATTTTCAATAATCTGCTTCCGGATTTTATATTCTTCGCCACCGCCGCTCAAAGCACCGTTTGCCAAAATAAATCCGGCAACGCCATTCTGAGAAAGCTTGGAGATCATATTCAGAATCCAGGCATAATTGGCATTGGATTTTGGTGGCACTTCATAGCCTGCCCATCTTGGGTCGGTGGTCAGTTCGCTGTCCGCACGCCAGTCTTTTAAATTAAAAGGTGGGTTTGCCATTATGTAGTCGGCTTTCAGGTCTTTGTGCTGGTCGTCGCCAAAAGTATCTGCTGCTTTGCTCCCCAGATTAGAAGAAATCCCACGGATGGCGAGATTCATCTTGGCGAGTTTATAGGTCGTATTGGTGAGCTCCTGACCGTAGATAGAAACGTCTTTTTTGTTTCCCTTATGCTTTTCAATAAACTTCAGCGACTGTACAAACATCCCACCCGAACCACAGGAAGGGTCATAGATTTTCCCTTTGTAAGGCTCTATCATTTCAGCGATGAGGTTGACGATAGACTTTGGCGTGTAGAATTCTCCTTTTCCTTTCCCTTCGGCAATGGCAAATTTGCTCAGAAAATATTCGTACACACGTCCCACAATATCGTGGGCTTCGTCTTTCAGGGTATCAATATTGTTGATGGTATCCAGCAAAGCCGAGAACTTAGACTGATCTAGTCCTAGACGGGAAAAATAATTGTCTGGCAAAGCGCCTTCCAGAGATTTGTTGGTACGCTCAATGGTTTTCAGGGCAGAATCTACAATCAGGGTGATATTTTCCTGCTTGGCGTTTTCCATAATGAAAGTCCACCGCGATTCTTCTGGCAGATAAAAGACATTTTCTGCCTGATAGAATTCGGGAATTTCTAAGAAAGCTTCTTTGTGCTCATTAATGAGTTCCTGTCTTCTTCTCAAAAATTTGTCATTCGCAAACTTGAGGAAGATGAGACTCAACACCACGTGTTTGTATTCTGAAGGCTCCACAGAACCTCTTAATTTATTGGCAGAATCCCACAGGATTTCCTCGGTACTTTTAGTTTTTGCAGTTGTTTTCGTTGCCATTTAAATCTTTTCTATATTTTTTTAGACAGACATCATATTGGCCTGTTTAATTTTAAGTTTATTTATTTTTATAATCTTCCCAATACCCCACCCACTCTTCAAAATAAGCATGCAAAACATCGGAACTGTCAAAGTAATATTTCACAGCCTCATTAGGAAAAGAGCGCAGTTCCAACGCTTCTGTTTCAGGATTTTCTATGGAAAGGATAATATTGTTCAGTTCAAAAACCAGGTTGCCCCCAGGTTTCAGGTATTCTATAAAAATGGATTTTACCGTGCTAAGATCAATAGCCAGACTCCCATTGTGAGTGATAATAAAGTTATAATTTAGTTTTCAATCCCAAATATAACCAAAAAACCACATTCTAGAAATGTGGTTTCCGTATTCTTATTAAATCAGATCTGCTGTCAGATTCTGTTAGGCTTAAAATCAATAGGCAAATAAAGATTGATAATATACTCTGTAAATCCCATCCACAAGCTGACCCATTCTTCATAATGCAACTCCAGATTTGAAAGATTATCAAAATACCGTATCACCAAAGCATTTTCGTGCGAGAAGTCTTTCCAGACATCGCTGCTTGCCACCATTTCTACCGAAAGTATCATATTATGAAATTCAAACACAAGGCGACCTTCACGCCCCGTCACTTCTTTCTTGACAGCCTTGATATTATTATGCAAAGTCAGGCAAAATCGTCACCATAAAGCAAATGACGCCGGAATAGTACCATCTTTACAACCAATAACTATTAAAATCTTTTGTTATGGGAAAACTGTATGACTCATTATTGTCCGGAACTTCAGGACGCATCGTGGTAGCCAATGTCTATGGCAACGAGTACACAAAAATCCGTCCAAGAAAAAGAAGATCTGCACCAACTGCCAAACAGCTTTTGATACAGAACAGAATGAAGGATTGCACTACATTCATGCTATCCTACCGCAGCTATGCCTGCACCTACTTTGGAAACCGAATCGGAATGAAGTCGTGTTACAATTTGGCAATGACCAATTTGATAAGCAATTTCAACATCGACTATTTGACCTTCACCATCACGCCTTACTATCCGGGCATCCTGTTTTCAAAAGGAACGCTTCTGGGTCCCGTTGCCAATCCCCTAGCCATACCAAGCGCAGAATTCTTGCAAATATCCTGGCAAAATAACGCAGGCGGGAATGTTCTGAGAGAAGCAGATCTGTCGCAGATTCTGGTGTCTGCCGATAATGAACTGAACACCATTTTTATTGAGAATGCTGCCAAAAGGGAAGATGTAAATTATAAGTTCAATATACCAATGTACATGCAGGGTAAGACCTTGCATGTCTGGCTCGCTTTCAAAAATGAAGACGAAAGCAATGCCTCCAACTCGCTCTATCTTGGCAGCATTTCCTAATCAAAAAAGCACAGACGATTCTGTGCTTTTATTTTGATAATACGCCAATGGAACAACAATCATTTATACTTTTCAGTAATATTGATGATTTACAGCCAAGCACATATTACATCTCTCTCCAATACGCCCTGAGGATCTTCGCTCGATCTGTTGCGCAAATTGGCCATTTTAGATTAACGATACCATTGTTCCTGTAGACTGCTGATTATGCGAAACAATCTCAGGATTGTGCCGTTCTAAATCCCAAAGTTAATAAATAAGCTGAACCTCGATTTGGCTTCGATATCACCACCTGCAAGTTGGGTATAGGCAGGCAACATCAACTCACTACCTAAGCTAAATTTGTTGTAGGACAATTCGAATCCCATCTTTCCATACAGCGCACTGCCAGCCGTTCTCGGTATCACTTCACCAAACTGTTTATTCCAGTCATACACCTCCCCTTGCAACCCAAGCTTCCCAGAGAAAATGCTGTTGTCATTGCGCCATAATCTGTAAAATCCTGTTGCAGCATAGTTCCACTGGTTACCGAACTGGTAATGTTTTTTATTTTCAGTTTTAATGGTGTAATCTGTATTCAACATCATTGCAAATCGGTTCTTCTGGAATTTGTAGCTCAATGCCAATTGATAATCCAAACTCCCTGTTCCCAACTGGAAACTGGGATTGACGCCCGTGATTCCTTTCTCATCAAACTTACCTAATGGAATTTTGACCCCCACACCTCCATTCAGCTGATGGTATTCGTTTTTTGATTTCAGTATTTCATAGATACCCATTAGGTTAGCATCACCAATACCATTGATTCTGATATCGCCCTGCAATGTCTTTTTCTCATGAAATTGAAACGGAAGACTCCCGTACAGACTCAGTTTTTTGGTCACCGGAATTTTACCCCAGATCTGAATGGTGTTAAAATACTGATCCTGCGTCAGCTCCTGCGTGAAGAGGTTTTCTTTTGCCTTGTAATGCTGTGCAAAATATTTGACACCAATGAACTGAGGATTCAGTAAAGATTCGAATCCGGAAGAACCATTGCCCGCCGCACAACCGCAAGCATCACAGAAAAAGTTTTCGTATCGCAAAAGATGCTCTGCCTGATTTTGGTACTGTGGGATATACAGGCTGTCTTTTTCTGCCGCCAACGCAGATATATAGATGATTAGCGTCATCATTAGAATGAACTTCTTCATGTTATTCTGAGAATTGTTTGTTGGTAATAAATTGCTGATCACTGAGGGTTTTCAGAAACGCAATCAGATATTGTTTTTCTACAGCGCTCATTGGGATCCCGATGTGTCCGTTCTGCTTCAGCAAAGGATCTAAGTTAGGCTGATTTTCCACCCCGTCAGAGTAGAAATTCAGGACAGCGTCCAGCGAATAAAAACGGCCGTCGTGCATATAAGGTGCAGTAGGCGGACTTTGGAAAGACCTCACCCCATCGGAAAGAAGAGATATCAATCCCTCTAGAAGCTTAGAATAATTTGTACGGCATAGCCATAGCAGCTTATTTCAGCGCTGTATCAGGGATAGCCCCGTTAAATAATTAGAATCATTAAACCAGAGGAGGCCTGAAAATGTGTTTCAGGTACAGATAAGAATAATCTGTGGTATGCGTGAAAGTGGGCTTTGCAAAAAATATCTGCACAGCTGATTTGACTTCAGAAACCTCAACCGCTATATACAAGTCGATGATTTTCTGCGTCGGATTTTTGGTTTTGGAATTTTCTGAGCTGTTCTTTGCCAGCTCTTTTCCGAGGTAACATTTGCCATTGCAATGTAACTCCGGTTTCTTTTTATTGATACACAAAACATCTGAAATATAGTCATAATTTACCGCATACTCCACCAGCGGCAACGCAGGTTTGAGCACCAGATAAAAGACGAGTAAAATATTGCAGATATGTTTCAAGAAGTTGTAGTATAGGTTTTAAAAAGCACAGACTAGCTGTGCTTTTTTTTATGAGGTTTTTACTTGATAGCTTCCTCGTATCGTTTGCTGATTTCTTTCCAGTTGGTAATGTTCCAGATTGCAGAGAGATAATCTGCTCTTTTGTTTTGATATTTCAGGTAATAGGCGTGTTCCCAAACATCGATACCGAAAATAGGAGTTCCTTTTACCTCAGCCACATCCATCAAGGGATTATCCTGATTTGCAGATGATGTCACAGCCAGCTTTTTGTCCGCTGTAACCACCAACCAAGCCCATCCGGAACCGAAACGGTCAGCACCAGTTTTACTCAACTTCTCTTTTAAAGCATCCAGACTTCCGAATGAATCGTTGATAGCTTTAGTTAATTTGGCAGAAGGCTGCGTATTTTTTTCAGGGGTTAGAACAGTCCAGAATAGTTCATGGTTGTAGTGTCCTCCGGCATTGTTTCTCACTGCAGGACTTTCTTTGGAAATGTGGGAAAGAATTTTTTCCAGACTTTCTTTCTCCAAGGGTGTACCTGCGATGGCTTTATTAAGATTCGCCACATATCCTGCTGCGTGCTTGCTATAATGGATTTCCATAGTCTGAGCATCCACAGAACCCTCCAAAGCATTATATGAATAAGGAAGCGGCGTTTGCTTGAATTGTGCACTGGCAAATGTTGCGACAGATATTGCACTTGCTAGGAATATTTTCTTAATTTTCATAATAACATTTTTATTGATTAGACATTTATTATTTTAATAATTTTCTTATATCTTCTATTAACATTTCTCTATCCGGATGGTACTTCCCGCGAAGATTGGTTTTGGTCCCCGCTTCATCTTCATAGTTCAAACCTGAATAATAAAGAATGGGCATATTGTTCTCATCAAAACGGCATCGTAGATTGCCTTCCTTGTCTACCAACGCAATCATTCCACTGTGATTGAGACTTTCAGAATCGTCTTCTTTATCTCCCA
This sequence comes from Chryseobacterium sp., assembly GCA_039595375.1. GTDB lineage: Bacteria > Bacteroidota > Bacteroidia > Flavobacteriales > Weeksellaceae > Epilithonimonas. The sequence goes on along the minus strand of JBCNLQ010000009.1, from coordinate 74,921 downwards.
CATAGATATCAAACATATCGGCTAAGTTACCGATATAATCGCGGTCACCTGATAGAAAATGCCAATTAGGAGACTTAGCTCCAATCATTTTTGCGTGCTTTTTCAAAACTTCCGGTGTATCATTGGTCGGATCTATACTGATGGATATGATTCCAAAATCTGGACTGTCTATTTGATCTTCGATGTATCTCATATTAGAATTCATCACGGGACAAATCGTGGGACAACGGCTGTAAAAGAACTCAACGAGATAAACCTTACCCAACATATCTTTATCTGTAATTTTCTTGGAATTTTGGTCTGTTAGCGAAAATTCAGGAACTTGCATTACTGTATAAAGACTCTTTTTAAAATAGCTCATCCCGATACCTATCACCAAAAATAATACCGCAAAGACGACGATTGGCAGAATCAGTTTGCTTTTTTTAAAAGATTCTTGTTTCTTTCTATAGCTCATTACAAAGCATATTTAGAAGGATTTTTCTTGAATTCTTTTTTACAATGGTCACTGCAGAAACCGTAACTCTTGCCTTTGTAAATGACGGTATCTTTAAGGAATTCGGCTGTTTTCATGTGACAGATTGGATCATCTGCGTTCACTACTTTTACACCTTTCAGGTCAGTTTTTGGTTTCATTTTCGAAACCTGTTTTACTTTTGGTGCTTCCTGTGCACAGGACAATGCAGATATTGAAAGCAATATCACTATAATGTTGAATTTCATTTTGAAGTTGATTTGATAATAAATTTTAACGCAAAAACGCATCTACTTTGCAGTGCCAATATTTCTAAATTGCAAATAAAAAGCTTACTACAAACAAGAGCCGATAGAACTTAATCAAATCAACGGTGGATGGAAGATTCTCGAAGTCAATGAGAATGTGTAGAATTGAGAAAGGAAAGAATTCTGTTTGACATTCCGAAGTGTGAAATCGTTATTACTTCTACAATGCCAAATACTCCCAACTGTAAACCAATCTGAAAATATGGACAGCTTCAGTTGATCCTGCTTTGCAGAGTTCTGAGAAGATTTGGAAAGTTCCTTTGCTAGATAACATTTGCCCTTACAATTCATTTCTTTTTTTGCCCTGTTTTCACAAAGGTTTTTGGTGATGTAATTATAATTAAGGGTATAATCTACCATTGGCAAAACGGGACGTAATGCGAAACTTATAAAAATGAATATAGAAATGAGTACTTTCACCGAAACAAAAATAACACATTCGTTTTGAACGACAAATGATATTTGACAGTACTTTCAGTTCGTATTAATGAATTTAACAGACGCAGCAGTCTTACTGGTAGGAAAGGATTTTTTGACCACTCAATTTTAACCATAAAAAAAAGGCCAGAAGAAAACTTCTGACCTTGATTTATAAATTAAGAGTAATTAATCTACTATCACTTTGGTGCTGCCTGATTGCGATTTCACAAAGTAAACACCTTTAGGAAGCTTTCTAAGACTGATTCTCTCATTGTTGTTTACATTATTAACAGTCTGAACCAATTGTCCGCCAGCGTTGTAAATCTGAATAGTTTCGTTCTTAGCGATTCCTCTGATGTACAATTCACTATTTTTAACAGGATTTGGATAAACAGTCAACTTTTGATTTTTAGAACCAGACTCTGAAACTGCCATTTGGCTATAGCAAGTCCAAGACAAGTTATCAAATGACACTCTGTTGCTTGTGACATCATCAACCAATTCTATCACCACGTCTCCTTCTACATTAATATTAGAAACTGTAAATGTTCCTGCTGTTTTAGAGTAAGGTATCTGTCCTTTTATCTCCCCATTCACTTTCAGAGTATAAGTTCCTGCTGTGTCAGAAAAAGGTAAGAAGGTTTTTACAGTCAATGATCCAATACCTCCAGAGATGGTTGAAGACTTCAAAGAACCTTTTCTCAGACAGATTGCTCTGTTATTATCTCCATCGATATTGATTTGTTTATCTGTTCTTGCAAAAGTAGCAGTCCAGGTAATACCTTTATTTAACCATTCTCTATCAAGATAAGAAGAATTATTTGCCGGTATAGTTTCGAAATCTTCTGTTCCACAAGTCGTTGTAGGCTCACCAGGATTTCCTGCGCCCGAAGTTCTTCCCTGTACAGTATCACTATTATTAGATTTGTTTCCTGCTGCATCTCTTGCTACCACATAGAAAGAATATGTTGTAGAAGATGCCAGTCCAGCAATGGTCGCACTGGTTGCCGTAACAGTAGTTTTGTAAGCTGCATCCATATAAATATCATAGCTGCTAACGCCTACATTGTCTGTAGAAGCCGTCCAAGAAAGCGATACAGTAGAAGAAGTAGTTCCAGTTACTGTAAGTTCAGAAGGTACGCTTGGCGCTTCTGCATCAGCAGTAGTCCCACCATTGAAGGTATCTGGCCAGGTATTCTGAGCAGCCGGACCGCCCCAAATCACTGTTGCCAAATATGGATTATCAATAAATGGATTCCTGTTCTTTTGCGTATTTGCTACCACGTTATTCCTTTGTCTTTCAAAATCAGAAACCGGGTCTTCTACATTCCATTTCAGAAGAATATCCGGAAAATCAGAAGAATAGGTAGAAGGATTCATTGTGATGTTCAGAGGCAGACATCTTGTGTTGTATCTCACATACATATACATCAGGATTCTAGCAACATCTCCTTTCCATTCCTCGCCTGGATACCAACCGCCACGGCTCGTTTTGTAAGCTGTAGCGCCTGTTCCGTCATCGAATAGCAAACTTCCTCTGGTACTGTTCAGAGTATTATCCGCAGGACGCAGGTGATGACCGTCTGCACCTGGGCCAGATGTACCCAAGTTGGGTGTTCCTTTAGATTTAGCGTAGACGTGTTCGCGGTTCCAAGAACCATTGATAGCACGGCTTCTCTGGTGGGTTCCAGATGCCTGAGAACCATAAATCAACAATAGATTAGATGGATTCTGAGGATCTACATCACTTGTTTTCATCAGCGTTTGCAATTCGCTGTACGAAATGGTTTTGGTGTGGGTTGTGGTAATGAGTGTTGCAAGCTCGCCCTTTAATTCGTTCTTCGTTTTGCTGAAGTTAACTCCCGAATAATAAGACGGAGCCGACTGGGCAAATGCAAAGACTGAAGTAATAGCTGCAAAAAAGGAAACCTTTAGCTTCATAAGAAAATATTTAATTATTTTAAAACTTTTTAATTACTGTATCTTGATAAATCAAATCGAATGGATAATCTTGAATAGTGACGGAAACCTTATTCTCAAATTCAAGGAAAAAATGATCAACGAAACCGTAAAATTTGGCCAAAATTTGATCTTCAATCACTGAACTGGAAATCTTTACCTCAACTCCTTTCTCTAATTCTTCAATAGAAAAATTGAAATCATTCAGTTCTAATTTTCCATCAAGCCTAATAACATCATTCAAAAGTCCCGGATGTGAATCTCCTGCGCCAACGAAAAGTCTGTTTTCGCTCTCATCTATGCCGATGACATACAACGGTTCTTTTTTTCCACCCACGTTGATTCCTTTCCGCTGTCCAATCCTGAAATTATGAACGCCGTCATGTTCGCCTACTAAAAAACCTTCAAATAATGAAAACTGTTTTTTTTTGGATTTCCAGAGGAGTTCATCTTTTTTTGAATGAAACTGAGGCAATTCTTTATTAAATATTGAAGAATTGGCAGGTATTTCAACTATTTGGCCTTTTTTGGTCATTAATGAAGTGTACGATTATTATTATCAAAACCCCTTTTTGTTCGGGGGCGCTAATATAGAAATTTATATTTAAACGAGATTTAACTAATTATTATTTTAAGATTTTTAATAATAATTTAATTTTCGCTAAACAATTGACAATAATAATCAGAAATCAAATATAAAATTTAAAAAGGCGGAAAATCTACTTTGAAGCCAATTCCGCGAACAGAATCGAACTTAATTCTCTCATCTTTTTGGAAATATTTGCGCAGTCTGGTCATAAAAACATCCAGACTTCTGCCCAGGAAATAATCATTTTCTCCCCAGAGTGTTTCCAGAATTTCTTTTCTGTTGATGATTTTGTGGTTGTTTCTGGACAGCAAAAGCAATAATTCCGATTCCTTCCCGGTTAGCTGGATCGTCTCGCTTCCGAACATCAACTGAAACTGTGATGGAATGAACGTATAATTTCCCAACTTGACGATTTGGTTGGAAGAAGATTCATTTCTTTTGAGGATATTTTTGATTCTTAAAATCAGTTCTTCCGGTTCGCAAGGTTTTGTGGTGTAATCATCTGCGCCGAGTTTTAACCCAAGAATCCTATCAATACTTTGACCTTTTGCTGTTAAAAATAAGAACGGAATGTCAGACGTTTTTCTGATTTCTTTGGACAGTTCGAAACCGTCAATCACAGGCAACATCACGTCAAGTATTGCTAGTTGATATGAGTCCAATTGTTTTTTATTTTTCAGAATCTCTTCAGGATTTGGAATCCAAGTAACTTCGAAATCCGAAAATTCCAAATACTGCTTCAGAACCATTCCCAAGTCTAGGTCATCTTCAACTAACAGAATTTTAGGCTTCATTGGGAATTGTTATTTTAAATGCAACACCTTTTTCTTTTGAATTTACTTTTATACCGCCTTTGTATCCATCTACGATTTTCTTGACCAGAAAAAGCCCGACTCCAAGACCGTTGACGTGAAGATTTTCTTCCCTCGTGATTCTGTAGTACTTCTCGAAAATAGGCTTCGTTTCATCTTTCGGAATTCCGATGCCGTCGTCGGAAACTTCAATTTCAATCACCTTATTAAATTTAATCAAAACTTTGACTTCTGTTGCGCCGTATTTTGATGAATTATCAATCAAATTATTCATTATTTGCTTAAAATCACTTTGGTATAAATTTTTGTTCCAGGCAAAATCCAATTTAACTTTAAAATCAATTTTATCAAAAGATTTTTTGACTTCGGTAAAATAATTATCAATTTCATTTTTATCAATCAGAATATCATCAAAATCGTTGTTATGAACAGACGAAACGATATTTTCAAGACGCTTTATTTGACGTTCCAACAACGCTTTGTTTTCTGTATCAGGAGATTGCGCAATAGAAAATTTCAAGGTTGTAATTGGCGTATTGAGTTCATGCGCGATAGAATCGATGGTGGTGTGAAGCTGTGAGATTTTCCTATCCTGGCGGTTCAGATTTTTGATACTGTTTCGGAACAAAATGACAATCAGAGTAATGATTAATAAACTGATAAAGACCAAAGGAATAACTTTTCTTATTACCAAAGTTTTGACATTCAAAAGCTGAAAAGTAGATTTTGATCTGACCAAATAATAATCTTTTTCATCAAGCTTCAAATCCGTATTTTCTCTGGATTGCCTGCTTGACCATTTTCCTTCGTTTATTGTCATTGGACTGGTCATTTTTTTCACAGTCTGATACAAAATAAGTGAGCGCTTGGCGGGCAGAAGTTCTTTATTCTGCAGTTCATCCAGAATCGAATAGATTTCGCTTTTCATGGCAATCTCAAACCCAGAATCTGATATATTTTCTTTAAGAATTTTCTCCAGTTTGTGATTGTACAATTTCTCTGAGCTATAAATTCTTTCGGGATGCACAATCTGTTCCTTTTGTATGGTAATTCCTTTTTTCAGCCTGTCAAAATCGCCTACCAGTTTGTCTTCACTGGTTTCAGTTTCATACTTTTCCATTATTTCCAGCGTTTTGTCTGCAATAGATCTCGCCTGCCTAATCAGTTCTTTCTCTTCCAATCGATAAGAATTGTAAATATAATACGCCTGCAGCGCAACCAAGATAACAAGGCTGAACGCAAACAAAATAATGGTAATGTTTTTCTTCCGATTCATACTGATTTCCTTAAAGGCACAAAAGTTTAAAAAAACTTAATAATATATTTTAACGCAAAGTCCACAAAGATTTTTTAAATCTAATTGAAAATATTTTTAAGATTCGCGAAGGCGCTTCGCTCAGCAAAAAATCAATCTTTAAACTTTACCGAATAATAAAACTTTTGTTCCGTTTGTGGTTTAAAATTATGTTTCAAAAATACAATCTAATTCCTTTCAAAATAAGCATTAACCTTCCATTAACCGTTCATTAACAAAACTTTCCTTCATTCCGTCTCAACTTTGTCAAAATAATTGAAACTATGAAAACTTACTGGATTGTAATATTGATGATGCCTACTTTCATTTGGAGTCAAAACATCAAAGGTCATATAGAAAACGACAGTCAGCAACCGATTTCTGAAGCCAAGATTGAAATAAACAATCATCAATCACTATTCTACTCTGATCAAGACGGGAATTTTACTCTTGAAGGTATTTCGAAATTACCTGCATCGATAGTCATCAAAAAACAAGATTATCAGGATTATGAGATCATTATAGAAGACAATCAATCACTGAATATTATTCTCAAAAAAGACACTGTAAAGTCTATTGAAACCGTCGCTCTACAAAGCAAAAAACCCTTACTGAAAAGGAAAATTGACCGGTTGGAATTCAATATCGATAAAACACCACTTCAAAATCTGAACGCCTGGGATATTTTGAAAAACACACCTAATATTTTGGTCAAGAATGAAGAATTAAGCGTGCGTGGAAACTCTCAAATCATCGTAACTATCAATGACAAAAAAACATTGATGACACAGGAACAACTCAAACAACTCCTAGAAAATACCGATGGCAATAATGTCTCTTCCGTAGAAGTGATTACCAATCCGCCTGCTAAATACGAGGCGCAAGGAAGTGCGATTATCAATATCAAAATGAAACAAAATGTGCTATCAGGCTACAAAGGCAGAATCTCGACCAGATACACGCAATCGACTTATGCCAAAGGATTATTCGGAACTTCGCAGTCTTATAATACGGACCAATGGCAGCTGACAGGAAATTACAATTTTGTAACTGGAGATTATGTTCGTAAGAATTTTGATGTCGTGGTATTCGACAAAGATAAAACGCGCTGGGAAAGCGATATGGTAAGAAAAACGCACGCGCACGAACAGCACGTTTATAATTTTGCAGGACAATATGCGTTGGACAGTTTATCGACGATTCAATTTGGTTTTGATGGTTATAACGCTCCCAAAAACAACGGACATTATAATGTTCCAACGGATATTTACAATACAGAAAATAACCAACTTCTGTCTTACTATTTGACCTCTAACAAGAATAGACAGTATGATAACAGTTTTAATTCTAATTTGGTTTATGATAAAAAATGGAGCCATCATAACCTGACCTGGACAAACAATTCCAGTCTGAAAAGATATAAGGAAAATCAGGATGTCGAAACTTTGTTGAATTTTGAAGGACAGCCACAAAGTAAAAATCGTTTTGCTAATAAAAGCGTTCAGGATATTTCGCTTCTGGCAACGCAATTGGATTACCGATTTTCAAATGACAAATTAACATTGGAAAGTGGCTTGAAATACAGTTTTGTGAAAAATAAAAATGATCTTGATTTCTTTGACGGAACCAGCGGAATTTTGATTCAGGATTTGACGAAAAGCAACCTATTTAAATATAAAGAGAATATTTTCGCCGCTTATATTTCCTCAGAATACAAATGGAAAAAGTGGGAACTGAAAGCAGGTTTACGTTCTGAAACAACGTTGATAAAAACCAATTCTGATAATCCCGTCGTGGAAAATAAGAAGACCAGAACAGGACTTTTCCCAACTTTTTATCTGATGTACAATTTGAAAGAAGACCAGCAATTAGGATTCTCGTACGGAAAAAGAATCGACAGACCGAACTATGATTTCCTGAATCCCTCGAAATCTTATTACAATCTTTATTCTTATTTCCAAGGTGATGCGAATCTGAAATCTACCATTATTCATAATCTGAGTTTGACGTACACGGTGAAAGATTGGAATTTCGAAACATATTACAGTTACATCAAAGATCCATCAATGGAAATTTCCATCCAAAATCCGCAGTCTTTTGAAACGGTTTATAATTATACAAATATCGACCACGGACAGAACTTTGGTGTCAATTTTTCCAAAAGCTTTTCCATCAAACCTTTCTGGAAGCTCAATCTCTTTTCGATGGGCGAATATCAGGAGAATTATTTTATGGGAACGGACCGAGTTTTATATAAAAATGATGTTTTCTTCTACAATGCGAATATATCAACCCAAATTACTTTGGACAAAGCCAAAACCTGGGATCTGAACGTGTCTTACGTTTATAATTCGAAGACGATACAAGGTTCGTTTGACATCAGTTCTTCTCAGAATACAAATGTTATTATCAACAAAAAAATGTTCAGCAAAAAACTGGAAGCTGGTTTGGTTTTCAATGATATTTTCCGAACGAATAAAAATACGATTTCGACGAGATACGCAGACCAGAATCAATATTTCAAAGATTATCGAGATACGCAGAATTTTATGATTAATCTGAAATATAATTTCGGAAATCAGAAAGTGAAAGATGCTAAAGCTGGACGTAAAACGGACGAACAGAATCGACTGTGATTTTTGATTATCAATGATTTTTATTGAGAATACGTTACACTATTAATTATAAAAAAACGGCTGTTTCAGATATGAACAACCGTTTTTTTTGATTCTTTTATTGATGATTATTTCTTTCCAGCAGCTTGCATCGGGTTTACTTTTCCGTTGGAAGCTCCTCTAGCAGCATCTTTTTGTTTCTGTTTGAAAACCTGGAATTTGCTTGGCGTTTCTGATGAACTTGTTGCAGCCCAGAAATTGTTAGAAGTATCAATGTCCGCTGTTTCTTTCATTGGATCTAGCTGAACAGACTTGAGTTTCTTATCAAAATAATATGTTTTAGATGCTTTCTGCTCATTTTGTCTCCAAATTTGAACACTGATTTTATCTTTTAATTTTGTACCGTCTTCGAAAGTGAATTCTAATATTATTGGCATTACCAGTCCGCCCTTATTAGAAAAATCGATTTGGTAGGCAGTCACATTATTTTCTTTTTTAATGTCTTTCGAATCCAGTTTTTCAACATTTCCAATTGTTAAATTGTATTCTTTGGAAGTATCTACTTTCTCTTGTCCGCGGTCATATCTGTAATAGAAATCCTGAACATCTTTATCAGAATCTACATAGAATTGAATGCTCTTGTCGTCTCTGTTTCTGATTTTTGAAATATCTTCAAATTCATTAACAGCAGGCTTATCGACTTTATAAGCTAATGTCTCAGTTTTTGGAACAGCCTCAAAATCAGGCGTCGCAACAGTTACCTTGTCTAATGAAATATCTACTGGATCCGTGCCATAGAACCAGCCTCTCCAGAACCAGTCCAAATCTTCCCCACTTGCATCCTCCATAGTTCTGAAAAAATCTGCAGGCTCAGGATGACGGAACGCCCATCTTTTTGCGTAAGTCTTGAATGCTTTATCAAACAACTCTCTTCCCATTATAGTTTCACGCAGGATATTGAGTCCAGTCGCAGGTTTTGAATAAGCATTAGGGCCAAATCTCGCAATATTTTCTGAATTGGACATAATGGGTTCCAATTCATCTTTCGGGAGCTTCATGTAATCTACGATTGTCCAAGCCGGACCACGTTTTGACGGAAACTTATTGTCCCATTTTTCTTCCGTGAGATATTCTGTAAAGGTATTAAGACCTTCATCCATCCAGCTCCATTGTCTCTCATCCGAATTGATAATCATCGGGAAAAAGTTATGTCCCACTTCGTGAATAACCACGCCGAGCATTCCGTTTTTGATGGCTTCGGAATATGTTCCGTCTTTTTCCGTTCTTCCGTAGTTGAAACAGATCATCGGGTACTCCATTCCGTTGGCAGCTTCTACAGATTGTGCCACAGGATAAGGATAAGGAATTGTGAATTCTGAGTAAGTTTTGATGGTGTGTGCAACAGCTTTTGTGGAGAATTTTCTATAAAGTCCGTATGCTTCTTTTCCGTAGAAACTCATCGCCATCACTTTGTTATTGTTTTCAGGAATCGTTACACGCATCCCGTCCCAAACAAATTTTCTTGAAGATGTCCACGCAAAATCACGAACATCATTTGCCTCAAAAACCCAGGTTTTTCTTTGTTTTGAGTGATTTTTTTCTGCCTTTTTAGCTTCCTCTAATGTGACGATTTCTACCGGTTCATTGGAGTTTTCAGCTTTTCTGTATCGCGCCAATTGGTCAGATGACAAAACTTGTTCGTAATTTTTACATTCTCCAGTGCCGCCTACAATGTGATCAGCAGGAACGTTCATTTTTACTTTATAATTTCCGAAAACTAAGGCAAACTCACCACGTCCTGTGAACTGATGATTCTGCCAACCGTGGAAATCGCTGTAAACGCACATTCTTGGAAACCATTGTGTGATTGTATAAAGATCGTTTCCATCCTCTGCAAAATATTCGTATCCGCCTCTTCCGCCTTTTTCTATACGATTTGGGATGTTATAATTCCAGTTAATTTTGAAAACGAATTTCTCTCCTTTTTTCAAAGCTTTTGGAAGATCTATCCGCATCATCGTTTTATTGACCACAAATTTTAAAGCGTTTCCGGAAACGTCGGTTACTTTTTCCAGATTGACACCATATCCATTATTGGAAACAGGAAGTTGCGAAGCTTTTACTTTATCAATAACTACTTTTTTTGGCAGCGTAGAAGAAAAAGCATAATCGGCATTTTTTATAGATGATTGCTCATTCTCGTCGAGTTGCAGCCAGAGATAATCCAAATCATCCGGAGAATTGTTATAATACGTAATAGTCTCTGAGCCTTTTAGATTTCTTTTATCTTCATCCAGATAAGCCTCTATATCATAGTCTGCACGTTGCTGCCAGTAAGCGTGACCAGCTGAACCAGAAGCGGTTCTGTAAACATTAGGCGTTGGAAGTATAGTTCCGAGTTGTTCAAACTTGTTCCCGTGATTGCTCCCCGGATTATTTTGGATATTCTGCGCTCCAACCAAAGCAGAACAGAATACAAGTCCTAAAACTTTTGACTTCATTTTCTTAAAAATAATTAGATAATAATTCTTTACAAGTAATCAAATTTAGTGAATTGTTACTTATGAGCTACAGATTAACATCAATTTTATATCAGTCAAGAATAATTCTAAATAATTACTTTAAGAACTTAATCGACATCTAAAAAGGCAAACGTTCCAATGTCATTTTGAGCGCCAAAGCAAAAACGCCCGAAGACACGAAGAGAATCCAATCTTTCCTATTCACACGAAAAAGTTTGAGAAGGATGAAAAGCAGGATCAAAATTGCAATAACCAAGACAATCTGACCCAATTCCAAACCAATGTTGAAGCCTAAAAGAGGAACAAAAATACTTTGTTCTTTTGCCAGCATCATTCTGGCTGTATTTGCAAATCCCATCCCGTGAATCAAACCGAAAATCAAAGCGAGATAGTAATTGAGACTCATTGAAGTCTTTTGGTTACTTTTCATCAAAATGTTACCTAGAGCAGTAATGACGATAGTCAAAGGAATGAGAAACTCGACCCAGTTTCCAGGAACACGCAGAACGTTGAGTGTACTGAGCGCCAAAGTGATAGAATGGCCAATGGTAAAAGCCGTTACAAGAATCAGGATTTTTTTGAAATCGTTGTAGGAATAAACGGCAATTAGCGCCAAAATAAAAAGCTGATGATCCAGCGCATCCAGTGAAATAATGTGTTCCCAACCGAGTTTCAAGTAAAAAATAAAATCCTGCATTTTGTCATTTTAAAAAATAATGACGAAAATAATGATTAATTTCGACTTATAATTTTTGTTTATAATGAAGAATTTTTTCTCTGCAATCGTTATTATCTCTCTGACTTTGGTACTTTTTTCTTTCAAATTTCACCCTTATCACGTTGGTTCTATGGAGTTTAATTACAATCAAAAATCAAAAACGTTTGAAGTTTCCGGAAGGTTTTTTATGGATGATTTGGAGAATGCCCTTAATAAGAAATATGGTAAAAATCTTCATTTTCTCAACCCAAAATCTCAAAAAGAAATGAATGAAGCATTGAGAAATTATGCTTTGGAATATGTCAAATTGAAAGTTAATAATCAATTTGTCAAAATTAATTACGTTGGTTATGAGGAAGATAAAGAAAGTGTAGAGCTATATCTAGAGTCCGAAACGGTGGCCAATCCTAAAAAAGTAGAAACGGCGGTCAGCATCCTTTACAATCTTTTTGATGACCAGATGAATATCATTCACATTGTAATCGACGGTCAAAGAAAAAGTGAAAAACTAACTTATCCGGATCGTTATCTGTTTCAGGAATTCTAATTAAAAATAGTTATCGTTTTTATCAATAATGCATATAAACCTTGATTGGAAAGGAGTTTTCTTACTTAATTATAAGATTTGAAAATTAATTAAGCATAAATAATTTGGTATTAAAACATAAAAAGTTCTAATTTTGCTAACGCTGTTAGAAATAATACAAAAATGGGAGTTCACGAACGTCGTCAAAGAGAAAAGGAATCGATACGCGCCAATATTTTGGATGCGGCTTTCACTTTGGCAAAGACAGAAGGTTGGGCTTCGCTTTCCATTAGAAAGATTGCTGATGCGATAGAATACAGTGCGCCAGTCGTTTATGATTATTTTGAGAACAAAGAAGCCATATTGTATGAGATTTCTCTTAATGGTTTTCATCAGTTGCACATTGAACTTTTGAAGGCTCAGAAAAAAAACGAGACGCCCGAAGATCAATTAACAGCGATTGTGGATGCTTATTGGGAATTCGCCTTCAAGAATAAAGAATATTATCAGCTGATGTTCGGACTTGGAATGCAGTGTAGCGGTAAAGGAATGATGAAGGAAGAATTTTCCTCTTTCCAAGATATGCTTTACGAAGGTACGTTAGAGATCATCAATAAAAAAGGATCGAATCCCGACAATGCGTGCCACTCTTCTCACGCTTTGTTTTCTGCTGTGCACGGTTTGATTTCTATTATGATGATGAGAAATACTGACATTCCTTCTACCATGAACAAGACAACTTTGGACGAAACTGTTTCGGCTTTTATTAAATCATTATAATTTTTTTAATTTTAAAATTAACACTGTTAGGAAAATTAACATTTAATTAATCTGGTTTTTAATTAAATTAGAAAATATTTACGCAAAATTTGTATCTGTAAATTAACACTGTTAGCTCTACTAACATCTAAAACTTAATCTTAGAAATTTTATTATAAGTAAAGCCCGAAATCTAAACTCACCAAAAGCTTATATTTTTTTGCTCAAATAATTAACACTGTTAGGAAATATAACTTTAAAAAACATTAAGAACACATTTAACTCAACTTAATTCATATCTTAAAATGAAAACTATTACTCAACTAAAATTCATTGTACTTCTGTCAAGTATTATACTTTTACAAAACTGTACAAAAGCTGCAGAAGGCGCGAGCGCTCCGCCACCTGCTCCAGAATTACCGGTTTATACCGTTATCACTTCCAATGCCTCCACTTTTCAGGAATTCCCAACTGCTTTGGAAGGGAAAAATAATGTGGAAATCAGATCTCAGGTTGATGGTTATCTGGATAAAATTTATGTGGAAGAAGGTGCGTTCGTTCGCGCCGGACAACCACTTTTCAAAATAGATTCCAGATCTTACGGCGAGCAGGTTAATATGGCAAGTGCCAATCTTCAAGCCGCCAACGCAAACATCCAAAAAATGAAAGTCGAAGTGGACAGACTGACCACTTTGGTTGCAGAAAAAGTGGTTTCTGATGTTCAGTTGAAAACGGCGAAAGCTAATTATGCAGTGGCGGTGGCAACAGCAGCTCAGGCAAAAGCATCACTCAGCGCTTCCAGAATCACAAATGGATTTACTACTATCACAGCGCCTGTTAGCGGCTATCTTGGTAGAATTCCATACAAAAAAGGAAGTTTAATCTCCAAGTCAGACACTACGCCATTGACTTTCGTGTCAGACATCAGCGAGATTTACGCTTATTTCTCTATCAGTGAAATCGATTTTATTGCTTTCCAAAAGAAATATGTTGGTGCGACCTTAGAAGAAAAAATGAGAAATATGCCTTTGGTAGATTTGGTAATTGCGGATAACTCAACCTTTTCTCAAAAAGGAAAAATGAAAATGATTGATGGTCAATTTGATAAAAGCACAGGCGCAATCACAGTTCGTGCGACATTTCCAAACCCAAACGGAACCTTGAGAAGCGGCAACACTGGAAAAGTGAGAATGCCTCAATTGTTGTCAGATGCATTGGTTATTCCACAAGAATCAACTTTCGAAATTCAGGATAAAACTTATGTGTATGTTCTTGGGAAAGACAAAAAGGTTACGAGCAAACCCATCACGATTTCAGGAAAAACGGAGCATTATTATTTCATTTCAGAAGGTCTTAAAAAAGGTGATCAAATCGTATTCACAGGTTTAGGTAGCTTGAAAGATGGTACCCCGATCAAACCGAAAATGATTTCTTCTGACAGCCTATTAACAGCAACACCTCTATAGCAGATGGCAATTGGCTTTTTGCTAATGGCTTTTAATTCGACTTTTAAAAATGAAATTATTTATCGAGATACTTTTTAAAGTTCTGAGGTTCATTACAATTTAAAACATCGCTTTTCAAGTCAACCGCCAGAAGCTAATCGCTGAAAGCAAATTAAAACTATACTTCTTATGCTAAAACAATTTATAGAAAGACCCGTACTTTCAACGGTTATTTCGATCATCTTATTATTATTGGGATTGCTTTCGGTTTTCCAGTTGCCGATCACCTTGTTCCCAGACATTGCGCCACCAAGCGTTCAGGTAACGGCATCTTATCCCGGCGCAAATGCCGAAGTGGTAGCACGTTCGGTTGCAAACCCCATTGAGGAAGCCGTAAATGGTGTGGAGAATATGACATATATGACCTCCAACTCCAGCAACGATGGATCATTGACTTTGAACATCTATTTCAAACAAGGTTCCGATCCGGATAACGCTGCGGTGAATGTTCAAAACAGAGTTTCCAAAGCGATGAGCCAGCTTCCGCAAGAAGTTGTTCAAGCTGGTATCTCTACGCAGAAAGTTCAGAACAGTTTCATTATGTTTATGGGAATCACAAGTGATGATCCTAAACAATATGATGAGCTTTTTCTTCAGAATTATATGAAGATCAACATCATTCCTCAACTTCAGCGTATTCCGGGAGTTGCTCAGGCTCAGGTTTTTGGATCTAAAGATTATTCGATGAGAATCTGGCTGAAACCGGATCGTTTGGCAGATAACAATCTTTCGCCTCAGGAAGTTTTGGCAGCAGTCAAAAACAGTAATCTTGAAGCAGCGCCGGGACGTTTCGGACAAGGAAGCAAGGAAACTTATGAATATATTCTGAAATACAAAGGAAAATTAAATAAAAACGAAGATTACGAAAACATCATTGTAAAAGCTAATAGCGATGGTTCATTTTTGAGGTTGAAAGATGTAGCGAGAGTAGAATTCGGTTCATACAGCTATACCGCAGCGAACCGAGTGGATGGAAAGCCCGTTGCCGGTTTTGCGATTCTTCAAACGGCTGGATCTAATGCAAATGAGATTTTAACGGAAGTTGAAAGACAGGTTGAAGAGTTCAAAACAACTTTACCAAAAGGTGTGAAACCAATCATTATGTATAATTCCAAAGACTTTTTGGATGCGTCTATTCATCAGGTAGTGGAGACTTTGGTGATTGCATTTATCCTGGTTTTCATTGTGGTTTATATTTTCCTTCAGGATTTCAGATCAACTTTGATTCCTGCCATTGCTGTTCCCGTTGCGATTATCGGTACATTTTTCTTTCTGAATTTATTTGGATTCAGCATCAATATGTTGACTTTGTTTGCTTTGGTTCTCGCGATTGGTATCGTCGTCGATGATGCGATTGTGGTTGTGGAAGCGGTACATTCCAAGATGGAACACACGGGACTTCCTGTCGATCAGGCCACAAGAGAATCGATGAGCGAAATCTCTGGTGCGATTATTTCGATCACGTTGGTAATGTCGGCGGTTTTTGTTCCAGTTGGTTTTATGCAAGGTCCGGCAGGTGTTTTCTACAGGCAGTTTGCCTTCACATTAGCGATTGCAATTTTGATTTCCGCTATTAATGCATTGACATTGAGCCCCGCTTTATGTGCCCTTTTACTGAATGATCCTCAGGGCGAACACGGTCATAAAAAAGGATTTGGAGCCAAATTTTTCAATGCTTTTAATACGAGTTTTAATAATCTGACCAAAAAATACATTTACAGTCTCAAATTCTTAATCAAAAACAAATGGGTAAGCGTTGGCGGACTTGTATTGATCACTGCTGTTACCGTATTTTTGATTAATAAAGCACCTTCAGGATTTATCCCGACAGAAGATCAAGGTTTCGTTTTATACGCTGTGAACACGCCTCCAGGAAGTTCATTGGAAAGAACCAACAGAGCGACAGAACAAATTGATAAAATCGTAAACGGCGAAAAAGCAACCAACCATCTTTGGGTGGCAGACGGACTGAATTTCATCAGTAATGCCAACGCATCGCCCTACTCTGCCGGTTTTATCAAACTGAAAGATTATGAAGATCGTGGTGATGTAAAAGATCCTGATCAGATAGCAGCTGGACTGACGGGAAAAGTAGCTCAAGTAAAAGATGCGAGCGCTTTCTTCTTCAACTTTCCTACTGTTCAGGGATTCGGTAACGTTTCCGGTTTCGAATTTATGTTGCAGGACAAAACCAACGGTTCTTTTGAACAATTGGGAACTACGACTCAGGCTTTCATCGGCGAATTGATGAAGCGTCCGGAGATTGCTTTTGCATTCACAACTTATGCGGCAGGCAATCCACAGTACACGATTGAAGTTGATGCAGACAAAGCCAATCAGTTAGGCGTTTCTGTAACAGATTTGATGCAAACCATGCAGATTTATTACGGAAGTAGTTTTGTTTCAGATTTCAACAGGTTTGGAAAATATTACAGAGTGATGGCTCAGGCCGATGTTCCTTACAGAACCGATGCCAACTCACTGGAAGGCATTTACGTCAAAAATAATCAAAGCGAAATGGTTCCTGTAAAAACCCTAGTAACTTTGAAAAGGTCTTTCGGACCAGAAACTGTGACCAGAAATAACTTGTTCAACGCAGTAACCATCAACGGAACGCCGAAACCTGGTTACAGCACAGGTGATGCGATCAAAGCGGTGGAAGAAACTGCTAAAATATCTTTGCCGAGAGGTTACGGCTACGAATGGACAGGAATCACGCGTGAAGAGAGACAAACTGGCGGACAAACAGCTTTCATTTTTATGTTGAGTATTTTATTTGTTTACTTTTTACTGGCTGCCCAGTACGAAAGTTACATCTTGCCATTCGCTATTATTTTAACGATTCCTACAGGTATCTTCGGGGTTTATGCTTTTACAGGTCTGGCTGGAATCGACAACAATATTTATGTCCAAGTTGGGTTGATTATGCTTGTCGGATTACTCGCGAAAAATGCGATTCTGATTGTAGAATTTGCTGTTCAAAGAAGACAAGCTGGTAAAACGTTGATTGAGTCTGCGCTTCAAGCTTCGAGATTGAGACTAAGACCAATTTTGATGACATCATTTGCGTTCATCATCGGAATGTTGCCGTTGGTTTGGTCGCAAGGTGCTGCTGCAAAAGGAAATCATTCGATAGGAATCAGTACCGTTGGTGGGATGTTGACTGGTGTAGTTTTCGGGATCTTCATCATTCCGGTGATGTATGTGATTTTCCAATACCTGCACGAGAAAATGCCTAGCAGAAAGAAACGCAGAATGGCTAAGGAAAAAGCAGCTTTGAACTATATTTAAAAACGTTGATCAAAATCAGATGCATGATTTTTATGACAAAATTGCAGCCCGACTTGAATGGAGCTCTTTTTGTGAGGAGGCACGACGAGCAAAAAAGCGGGAATGGAAGGCGGAAATAGCTGCCATAAAAATTAATATAAGCTAATCGACGAGCCAAAAACTATCAAAAAAATACGCATCAATCATTAAAACAAAAAGAAAATCTATGAACATCATATCAAAAATAAAAGAGATTTTGGTTTCGACTGCTGTTGTAGCTAGCGCAGTCTCCTGTATGCCAAAATTAGCTTTGGACAAAGTGAGTCCAGAGGTGCAGGAGAAATTCCGGTACACGGCGACGGCTGACACGGCGAGCATCGCCAATCTGGAATGGAAACAGTTTTTCCACGATCCTATTTTGCAAAGTCTGATTGAGAAAGGCATCAAAAATAATTACGATTTGCAGATTGCTTTGAAGCAAGTTGCTGCTTCTCAGGAACGCCTGAATCAGGCTAGATTTTTGCAATATCCGGATATCAGTTTTGGGGTTTCTGGGCAGATTTCGAAACCTTCAAAAAACAGTATGAACGGGCAAAGTCTGAATCTTTTTTTAGGTCAAAGCCACGTTGAGGATTATAATGCGGCTTTCAATTTGAGTTGGGAAGCAGACATTTGGGGGAAAATCAAAAATCAGCAGGAAGTTTCCAGAGTTCAGTATCTGCAGACTTATGAAGCGTCGAAAGCGATTCAGACCCAAGTGGTTGCAGCGATTGCACAAGGTTATTATAATTTATTGATGCTGGACAAACAAATGATGGTTGCAAAATCCAACTTGGAACTTAGCAAAAACACGTTGGATGTCACTCAAAAAATATGGACAGGTGGAGAGACAACTTCTCTAGGCATTCAACAGGCTAAAGCCAGAACCGAATCTACGGAACTTTTGATTACACAATTGGAACAAAATATTGCTATCCAAGAAAATGCGTTGAGTATTTTGGTGGGAGAAAACCCGGATAAAATCAGCAGAGCACTGGAATTGTCGGATTCGTCTTTGCCACAAGATATTTCAGCTGGGATTCCTGCTGCGATGGTTAGCCGTCGTCCGGATGTTCGTCAGCAGGAATTGGTTCTGCTGGAATCTAACGCTTTGATAGGAATTGCCCAAGCGAATATGTATCCAGCTTTGAGAATCACAGCCAACGGCGGCGTTAATTCTTTTAAATTTGATAACTGGTTTCAGATTCCTGCATCGTTATTTGGTTCAGTTCTAGGCGGAGTCACTCAACCGATTTTTCAGAAAAAACAATTGAAAACGGATTTGGCTGTGGCAAAAATCCAAAGAGAGAAAAACGTTTTGGCTTTTCGTCAATCGGTTCTAAATGCTGTGGGAGAAGTTTCTGACGCTCTGGTTTCTAATGAAAATCTGAAACTTCAGGAAGTAAAAGCTTCTGAGCAAGTGGCAACTTTGAGAGACGGGATCAAAAGTGCCGAACTCCTTTATAAAGGCGGAATGGCAAATTATCTGGAAGTGATAACGGCTCAGGAAAATTCTCTACAAGCTGAACTGAATCTGGCGTCTGTGAAAAGACAGAGACTCAGCAGTATAGTAGATCTTTATCGCGCGCTTGGTGGCGGATGGAAGTAATTTCTAAATTAAATTGTTTAAAGAATGCAGTCTTTTTGGGACTGCATTTTTTATTTTAAAGATTTCTAACTTAGTTCAGGTATTTTGCTACTTTCTGTTCCAAATCGTCTAGGTCAAATGGTTTTGCTACGAAATCGTCTGCCTGAGCACTTGCCGCCAAGGCTTCAATATCATTATTTGCCGTTACATAAATTACCGGAATGTGCTTAAACTGCTCCTGACTTTTCAGAAGTTTTGTAGCTTCTATGCCGCCAATGTTTGGGATCCAATTGTCCATCAGAATAATGTCCGGATGAAATTCTGATACTTTTTCCAGAATGTTGTGGGATGTTTGTGAGATATCAACCTCATAGCCACCATCCTCGAAAATAATGGAAATCAATTCCAAAAGAGTCGTGTCATCATCGAAGATTAATATTTTTTTCTTACTCATATATAATATTATTTTAAAGCTAAAGTTTATTATTTCTATTCAATTCATTAATTTCATTGGCTAAAGTCTCAGGATTGATCAATCTGTCAAAGCTAACTTTCTCAAAAGCTTGTCTCGGCATGTAATCTACCTGAGCCGTCTCGGGATTCTGTATCCAAACTTGTCCGCCTTTTTTGTGAACTTCTTGCAAACCTTCTACTCCATCTGAATTGGCTCCCGATAATAGAATCGAAACAACTCCTTCTTCAAAAATACCGGCAGCAGAGCTGAAAGAGACATCAATAGAGGGACGTGAAAAATGAAGTTTTTCTGATCGGTCTAATGAGATGTTCTTCTTGTCATCAAACAGCAAGTGATAATCTGCTGGTGCAATATAAATTTTGTTAATTTCCAATTCTGTTTTATCCTCCACTTCCATAACTTCAATTTTGGAATATTGCTGTAATAATGAAGGTAGAATATTTACAGATTGTGCTTTCCGGTGGACCACCAAAATGATGCAAAAACTCAAATCAGAATCAAGATTTCTGATGAGTTCTATGATAACCTGCAAACTGCCGGCTGATCCTCCGATGATCACCACTTCTGTTTTCATCACACACAATTATTTTTGATCCATTTTTTTCCAGATCTTTTGGTCTTCCATTGCTTGATAGCGATTTTGAAGATGAGAAAACCTCAACGTTTCTTTGGTTCCCAACGCTATGTAGCCTAGGTTTTCCAGACTGTCATCAAACAAATTAAAAACACTTTCCTGCAATTTTTTATCAAAATAAATCAATACATTTCTACATATAATCAACTGAAAACTATTGAAAGAACTATCGGAAACCAAGTTGTGGGTAGACAAAATCATTTTTTCCCTCAAACTTTTGTCAAATTTTGCACTGTCATAGTTGGCTGTATAATAGTCCGAAAAATCGTTCTTGCCGCCAGAGAGAATATAATTCTCCGAATAAATTTTCATTTGGCTCATCGCAAAAATACCTGATCTTGCCACTTCAAGAACCGATGGATTGATATCTGTCGCATAAATCAAAGATTTGTGATATAGACCTGCTTCCTTAAGCAGAATTGCAATAGAATAAGCTTCCTCGCCCGTAGAACAGCCTGCAACCCAGATTCTTATCAGTGGATAGGTTCCCAGCTGCGGAAGAATATTTTCCCGCAATGCTTTAAAAAAATGGGGATCACGGAACATCTCGGTTACATTGACCGTAATTTCTTCGATGAAACGCTTTAGATACTCTGGTTCATTTAGGATTTTGTATCTCAGTTCTGCAAAACTTGTGAACTTGTCAATCAGGCAAATCCTATTAACTCTTCTTTTAAAAGAGGCTCTGCTGTAAAGCGAAAAATCATAGCCATATAAATCGTGCACATCTTTTATGAGCTGCTCGATTTCTGAATCCTGAACTACATTGGGCTCTAACATTATTTATAATTTTTCTATGGCAGTCAATAATTGGTCCACATTGATGGGTTTGGTGATATAATCATCTGCTCCTGCTTCCATGCATTTTTCCCTGTCCTCCGTCATTGCCTGTGCAGTTACTGCGATGATGGTTTTGTGCCTCAACGCTGGTGTTTCACGGATGATTCGCATCGCCTGATAACCATCCATATCCGGCATCATCATATCCATCAAAATAACGTTGATATTCTCATCATTTTTCAAAATATCAATCGCTTCCTGTCCGGTTGAAGCTGTCTCGATATCATAATTTCTGGCTTTCAAAGTCAGTCTAAGAGCGAAAATATTACGTGGATCATCGTCCACGATCAGAACTTTTTTATTCATTAAAATAATTAACTTTCGTACAACCAAACTCTTAATAACGACAGCAGCTGATCTATATCAACCGGTTTTGAAATATAATCTGAGGCGCCGGCTGCCATACACTTGTCACGATCTCCAATCATTGATTTTGCCGTAACGGCAATAATCGGAAGTCTTGAAAATTTTGGTATTTTTCTAATTTGACGAATGGATTCATACCCATCCATTTCCGGCATCATCATATCCATCAAAACAACATCAATATCTGGATTCTTCTCAATTTGATCCAAGGCCTGCTTACCGTCCATTGCCAAAACAACTTCGACTTTGAATTTTTCCAAAGATTTTGTTAAAGAGAAGATATTTCTGGCATCGTCATCTGTAATTAGAATCTTTTTGCCGCTCAAAACTTCCGTAAGTGAACCCAGATTTTTACTTCTGGACTCGTCCGTATTATTTTTTTCCTCTACCAGATGCAGGAACAAGCCAACTTCATCCAGAATTCTCTGGTAAGAGTGCGCTGTCTTTACAACTATAGAATCTGCATATTGCTTGATTTTCAATTCTTCAGAAGTAGATAGACTATGCTCTGTAAAAATGATGATCGGAAGATTTTCCAGACCTTCATAACTTTTGATAGATTCTACTATTTCATATTCTCTACCCTTGAAAGCGCCAATATCCAGGATGACACAATCTACCTCATTGGATGTCAAGGCTCTGACACTATCTTCCACATTATTTTCAATGGTTAGTGCCAGATTATAATTACTCAAAAAGTATGATAATGCACTGGCGTGTTTGGCATTTTCTTCTACGATCAAGACTTTCTGCGGCGATTTTCTGATGGTTTCCTCAATTCTCTTAAAAACTTTGGTCATATCTTCCGTCGCCAAAGGCTTGTTGATGAACGCAATAGCACCTTTCATCAGACTCTCTTTTTTAGCCCGCATCGCAGACATCATATGGACAGGGATATGCTTGGTTTCTGGCGTAGATTTCAGCTCATCCATTGCTTCCCAACCATTTTTTACAGGTAACTGAATATCTAACAAAATAGCAGACGGCCGGTATTTCTTCGCAAACGGAACAGCTTGATCACCGCGAACTGACACCACCACTTTGTAGTTTTGTTGTCTTGCATATTTTAGCAAAGCTTTGGCAAAATTGGTGTCGTCCTCTACAATCAGAATCACTTTGTCATCTTCAGATATTGAGTTTCTATCGTCATCCACATCATCCGGAATTTGCAAAGTCTGCGTCTTGATTAATTCTGCAGGATCTTCCTCCCCAAGAATGTTTTGAATGATTTCTACATCGTCTTTTATAATATGAACCAACTCTTGATCATTATCAAAATGAATAATATCGGTAGGTCTCACAGTTGGAATAGTAAAACTGAACTCACTTCCTTCATTGACTTTGCTAGTTACTGATAACTCCCCACCTAACAATCTTGAAATTTCTCTACTGATAGATAATCCCAAACCGGTTCCTCCAAATTTTCTTCTTGTAGAACCGTCTGCCTGCTGGAAGGCTTCGAAAATAATTTTCTGTTTATCTTCCGGGATGCCTATTCCTGTGTCTTTTACAGAGAAAATAATTGAATTTTCGGTTTTCGGATTGTTTTTGATTTTAAAATTGATGCTGCCTTCCGCTGTAAATTTGATAGCATTGGAAATTAGATTTCTTAAAACCTGGTCCAACCTCAATCTATCAGTTTCGATGGTCGAATTCACATCATCATCAATTTCAATATCGAATTGAAGATTTTTCTGATGAATAATAGGATTGAAAAGATTTCTGAGATCTTTTACAACATCTTCTAAGGAAACATCCTGATGTTCAAGAGTCATTTTTCCTGATTCGATTTTGGCTAAGTCCAGAATTTCGTCAATCAAGGTCAATAAACTTGTTCCTGAACTTTGGATCACTTTTGCAGATTCTATCTGATCATCATTAAGATTTTCTTCCGGATTTTCGGCCATTAATCTTGAAAGAAGAAGAATAGAATTGAGCGGTGTTCTCAACTCATGAGACATATTCGCCAAAAATTCTGATTTATACTTGGTGCTCAGTGCCAATTCTTCTACTTTGCGCTGAATTTCTGCGTTGCGTTCTCCAATCAAATTATTTTTTTCCTCCAGCAAAGTGGATCGCTCTTCCAGTTCTGCATTCGATTGAAGTAATTCTTCCTGCTGTACTTTGAGTTCTTCCTCGGAGGCTTGCAGTTTTTGAGTCTGTGCTTCTAATTCTGTGTTCAGATTTTCCAATTCAGAATGCTGAACCTGCAGTTCTTCTGACTGAGTTTGGGTTTCTTCCAGCAAACGTTGTTCTTCTTCTCTACTCTTCGCCACATTGAGTGCTATAGCAATATTTCTAGAAGCTTCCAGAAAAAATTCTATTTTATCATCGTCAAAACTTGATGTGGCATTCAGTTCCAAGACGCCGAAATTGTATTCTCCGGAAATGATTGGGATCAGCAACATATTATCAACCTTAATTTTGCTTCCCGCAAAACTCACGGCAACACTATCATCATCAAAATCATTAAAAACTTTATACGCTTTATTGGTAAAAACCTGACCAACCATTCCTTCTCCCGGCTCGAAAATCTTTTTCATATGATCTTCCAATCCGTAAGCAAAATTGAGTTTTAAACGGCCTTCTTCGTTCAAATAAATCGCGCCATTAATACAGCTTCCGTACTCTATTAATTTGGTCAATGATTCCTTCGTTACCTCTTTTACAGTTTTATTGCCTGCCAGAGATTCATTAAGCAAAACCAGACCCTTCTGTCTCCATTCGCTTTTATTGATTTTATCGAAAGATGTTTTTAATGACTCTGTCATGTGATTCAGAGATTCTACCAAATCGCCTAGATCATCCTGTGAATTATCAACCGCTTTCTGACTGTAGTCACCGTTGGAAACGCGATTTGCAATCTGTTTAATGGCATTCACACGTCTGGAAATCTCCAAATCTTTGGCCATCAATTCCTTCTCCAATTTATCACGGCGGATCAGATCAGATTTCAATTTTGCATAAAAAGAAGCGGTGACAATAACAGCAGCTATGGCTGATAAAATGATAAACAGAACCGTTGTGTTAGAGGATTTTGTAAGATCAATATTTTTAATGGCTAATTGTTGCTCTTCATATTTAACAAAATCTGCAACGATTTTCCGGCATTGGTCCATATACATTTTACTGCTCAGGATTTGATCTTGCGTCATCACCATACCATTCTGTTTGTTTTTTACAAAGTGTTTGAGATTGCTGAGATTTTTATTACCATTTTCCTCCAATTGTTCAAGTCGCTGCGCCTGTTCGTGATCTTCTATGTCCAAAGCTTTCGCCCTTTCCAATGATTTAGAAAACTCTAACAAACTATTGTTGTAAGGCTCCAGAAAAGTTTCCTTCCCTGTCAACTGATAACCTCTGTTACCTGTTTCTGCATCTAACAGCGCTACTAAAACATCCTTAACAGCTGTGATAGAACGCCGGCTGTTGGATAGTTTTTCTCTGTTATCCATTTGTTTTTGGATACTCAAGTAGGAAGCGACTGAGCTGGCAATCAATATCACTAGTGAGAGCCCAACACCAATCTGGAGATTTCTGATAATTTTCTTTGGCATAATTTAGTTTAGTGGTAATGTGAAATAAAATGTAGAACCTTCTCCCAATTCGCTGGAGACACCAATTGTTCCGTGATGCTGACTAATAATCTCCGAGCAGATGTACAGGCCAATTCCTAATCCTTGAAATTGTAATGATGATTCTTCTACGCGGTAAAATTTCTGAAAAACATACTCCTGCTTAAAGTCCGGAATCCCAATTCCGAAATCTGTGACACTGATTCTTACTTCTTTCTCATCCGTAAATGTGGTGACAAAGACCTGATTATTGTCAGGAGCATATTTGATAGCATTGGTTAGAAAATTAATCAGAACCTGTTCTATCCGGATTTTATCAATAGAAATGGTAAAGTCAGGCTTGATCCCGTGACGTTCAATCTTCACATCGCTGCCACTGGTGTTTATGATAGTGTCGAGTGCATTTTCGATGACTTGATTCAGATTTTCAGGCTTCTTATTAATTTTCAATTTTCCATTCTCAATTTTGGAAACATCCAATAGATCTGTAATCAAACTATTGAGTTTATCAATTTGGTCTAGTGTTTTGCCAACAAAAATCTGTTCTGGACTTTCTGGACTCAATTTCAGTTTACGGCTGAGTAGTTGTGTATAGGCCTTTATGCTGGTCAAAGGTGTTTTGAGCTCATGACTTGCAATACTAAGAAACTCATCCTTTTCTTTCTCTATTCTTTTCTGATCATCAATATCTGTAAAAGTTCCGACCCAATTTTTAATTATTTCGCCCTCAAAAACCGGAGAAACTCTGAGCAAATGATAGCGGTAGAGTTTTGTTTTAACATTTTTGATGCGGACTTCCAGTTCCAATCCTTTTCCGTGTTTTCTGCATTCTTCAAATCGCTTGTAGATATTGTGATCATCAGGATGAGTTTCCGGAAAATCCTTTTCAGTTTTAGAATAATCATACCATTTGCAGTTCACAAAATCCACTTCTCCATTTTCATTCAGCGTGAATGCAATCTGTGGCAAAGCCTGTAACATCAGATGAAAATGATCTATCTGAGACTTCATAGTTGCCTGTGCTTCTCTTCGGCCCTTATTCTCGAGTTCCAGATGATGCTGCGTTTTCTTCATTGCAAGATTGTTCTCTTGCAAATTGTAAAATGTTTTGACTTTTAATAAGAGAATATCTGGATCTATTGGTTTGGTAACATAATCTTTACCTCCGGATTTGTAACCTTGGGTAATAAATTTTTTCTCGATGCTTACTGCTGAAAGAAAAATAATTGGAATATCTTTCGTTTTTCTGTAACCAGATAGATTTTCGGCTACTTCAAAACCATCCATCTCGGGCATCTGCACATCTAGAATGATGAGTGAATAGCTATTTTTCAGGGCTTTTCCTAAGGCTTCCTGACCAGAAAGCGCCGTATCCACTTCAAAATCATTGGACTCTAATAATTTTTTTAATGAAAATATATTATTGGGATTATCATCGACAATTAAGACCATAAAATTTTAAAATGTACTTATTTATTAATTTCCATTTATGCAGATACCAAAAATAAGGACAATATTTTAATAAAGCATTATTTTTAAAAAATCTACAACAAACAAACTCAAAAAAGAGCTTAGCAAAAACACAGCCAACTTTGCACATTTAGCACAATAATTATTTATTGATCTATTTTCACATGCTTATCTTTGTAAAAATTTTTCTTTGAAAGACATTCTTCTCATTACCCCGCCCTTCACTCAACTGAATACACCCTATCCAGCGACCGCCTATATCAAAGGTTTTCTGAATACCAAAAAAGTATCCAGCCATCAAATGGATTTGGGTATAGAGGTGATTCTGAAGTTATTTTCAAAGGAAGGCATCCAAAAAGTATTTGCAAAGACTGTAGATCTTCACAACATTTCTGAAAATTCACAAAGGATTTTTGCTTTGCGGGATGAATACATCAAAACAATAGATCAGGTTATTCTTTTTTTACAGAATCAAAACCCAACTTTAGCAAGACAGATCTGTTCCATGAACTTCCTCCCAGAAGCTTCCCGCTTCAATCAGCTGGACGATATGGAATTTGCTTTTGGAAATATGGGTCTGCAAGATAAGGCCAAACATCTCGCCACATTATATCTGGAAGATCTTTCGGATTATATGGTCGAGAATATCGATTCTGATTTTGGTTTCAGCCGTTACGCAGAACGATTGGGAAAAAGCGCCAATTCTTTTGATGAGTTGTATTGTAAAATCAAGGGTGATCTTAGTTTTATTGATGAAATTACATTAGAGATATTGAAGCAAAAATTAGAAGTGATTCAGCCCAAATTGGTTTGCTTTTCCGTTCCGTTTCCTGGTAATTTATATTCTGCCTTTCGTTGCGCAAAATTCGTCAAAGAAAATTATCCAAATATCAAAACCGCAATGGGTGGTGGTTTCCCGAATACAGAACTTCGAGAAATCAAAGACCAGAGAGTTTTTGAATTCATTGATTTCATCACTTTGGATGACGGAGAATTACCACTAGAACTCGTTTATAACAACATTGTTCAGGATGAGACTCAAGAGGCCATCTACAAAAGAACTTTCCTGTTGGAAAAGGGAGAAGTCGTCTATAAAAACAACTCCACAAAGCAAGACTACAAACAGGCAGAAGTTGGAACCCCAGATTACTCAGATTTGCACTTGGCAAATTATATTTCCGTGATAGAAGTTGCCAATCCGATGCACAGTTTATGGAGCGATGGCCGATGGAACAAACTTACAATGGCGCACGGATGCTACTGGGGAAAGTGTACTTTTTGCGATATTTCCCTGGATTATATTCGGATTTATGAACCAATTTCTGCCAAAATTTTGGTAGACAGAATGGAAGAACTAATCAAAAGTACAGGCGAGACTGGTTTCCATTTTGTAGATGAAGCTGCGCCACCCGCTTTGATGCGAGAAGTGGCTCTTGAAATACTGAGAAGAAATCTGGTTGTAACTTGGTGGACGAATATCCGGTTTGAAAAAAGCTTCACACAAGACCTTTGTTTTCTCTTGAAAATCTCAGGATGCGTTGCCGTCTCAGGCGGATTGGAAGTAGCCAGTGATAGACTGCTGAAGCTCATCGACAAAGGTGTTTCTGTAGATCAGGTGGCTAGAGTCACCAGAAATTTTACAGAAGCCGGAATATTGGTACACGCCTATTTGATGTACGGCTATCCAACTCAAACGGTGCAGGAAACTGTAGATTCTCTGGAGATGGTTCGCCAACTGTTTGAAATGGGAATTTTGCAAAGCGGATTTTGGCACCAATTTGCGATGACAGCACATTCTCCTGTGGGACAGAACCCGGAAGAATACGGAGTTACGCTAATCCAACAAGAAATTTTATTTGCCAATAATGATATTGATTTTGTTGATAAAACAGGCATCGATCACAGTAAATTCAGTTTTGGATTGAAGAAATCTTTGTTCAACTATATGCACGGAATCAATTTTGAAATGCCTCTGCAAGGTTGGTTTAATTTTAAAATTCCAAAAACGACAATCGATCCAGATTACATCCACGATTCACTTTTGGAAGAGGAAAATTACAGCTTCAAAGGCAATTCCAAGGTTGTTTTTACGGAAAAAAATGTGATTGCAGAAGACTTTATCAAGACCAAAAAAGGCAATTCTTACCATTTGACAAAAATGATCTTCCACTTGAAAACCAACATCCTTAAAGTAGAATTGGAAAAAGAAAAAGCGGATTGGCTGATATCGGTACTGCAAAATAATTCTATAGAAAATCCTAAGAAAATAACACTTCAGCAACTTAAAAATCTGTATGAAGAAAAGATGGAGGATTTTGAATTATTCTGGTTCTCAAAACCAATTCAACAGTTGAAAGAGAACGGGATTATCCTGAGCTTATAATTCGTCAAGATCATAAAAATTTAAACAAAAAAAAGGCCGGAAGATTGTTCTTCCGGCCTTTGTATTGAGATGAAACGAATCAAATTACTTGATAATTTTCTTCGTTTTTACATCGCCTGAATTTTCAGCTTTGATGATATACACGCCGTTTGTAAACGTTGCAGCATCCAATCTGATTTTGTCATTTGTAGTTTTCAGACTAACTACCAATCTTCCTGCAGCATCATACACTTCTACTTTACCTAGAGCTTTTGAAGAAGTTATGACAAACTCCTGCGCGTCTCTGTAAACTGTGAAGTCAGATTTTTTGGTAGAATCTGTCCCAAGAACTTCATTGTTTTTGTACACAATTTCGAAACGGTTTTCGTCCAGACCTTTGCTTGCAGTGAAGGTATAATCCTGACTGGTAATATCGGTGTATGTGTTATTCAATTTGTCTAACAAATAGATTTTTTGGGTAGATTTAAAAACACCTTCTCGGTTTCCTAATTTGATTTTGTAGGTTCCGTTCATAGAATATTTTGTTCCCAAGTTGATAACGTCATTATTATTCAAAGGATTGTTTCTAGCCTGGATTTGAAGTTTCTGAGCGTTCAGTTTTGAGTAGAAAGAGTCATCACCCACAGTTAATAATTCGGCGTCATAATCCGGATCATAATCATTGCTTGCATTATCCAAATGAGCCAATAGAATGGTATTAGCTACGTTATTCGGCGCTACCAATTTTACCCAGTAACGGTTTAATCCGCTTTCAGCTTGTTTGTTATTATTGTAAAAATAACTTGAACTGTCATTAGATCTGATGCTGTTGTCGAATTTCAACGTTCCAACGTTCGGCGTATTCCCAGTTGGAGCTGCTGTTCTCATCTGAACAATAAAACCTTGCGCAACTTTGATAAATTTGGTAGGAATCGGTGACTCGATATCATCCGAACTTGTCGCAGGAGCACCTCCTGAGAGTGAGTAAGTCGCATAATTATTGGCTGTATAAGAAGATCCCCCCTGTGTTGCCGGCGCTCCAGGAATATTGGTCCAGAACCAAGCTTTACCTAAAATCAATGAACTGTTTTTTACGCCTGTACCATTGTCCAAATCGTGGAATTTATCAAAATCGATGTTAGATGGATATGGATTACCAATAAGATTGTATCCGTGTTCTGTGGAAATACCACCTACTAAAGTATTCTTAGATTTTTGAATTTGGATTGTATAATCACCATTGTGAAGATTACCGCGGAATCTCAATTGGTCTGATGACAAATCACTACCATAACCGGATTTTCCACGGATTGCGTAACCTTTTGCCGCAACAAACTCCTGATCTGTGGTCGCTTTGAAGGTATCAGTCGGCTCATTATATTGGTAAGTTCTGTTATTTGGAGAACCTTCTGAGAAACCTCCTGTACTGTTTGATGCATTCACATTAGCTGTATTCAACAACACTTGATTGGCAACAGGAGAGCTCCAATAGGTATAATCGGAAGTTCTCATATTTACAATTCTATTGGCAATGATTGTATTCGGACTGTTGCCATTGCTCAGTTTGGTTTGCACCAAGCTACCATCACTTTCGATTGTGATTTTGTCGTCTGGCATTGTGATATCGCCATTCACAGTCACACCCTGATTGGCTTCAATGGTTAATGAACCATTGTTTGTGATGGTTAAATTATTAACTTCCAATGGATTGTTTGCACTTGTTTTTGTGAAAGCACCATCGATAATCGCATTCTGAGCCTTATCAGGTCCATTGAAGTTAGACCACTCAGAACCATTCCAGATGATTTCTGAAGGCTTTAGTGTTCCGTCAAATTGCAAACCAACAGTACCCGCAGAAGAAGCAGAAACAAATCCCATTGTACCCGTAGTTGATTGACCAGTTGCATAAAACCTGAAATATACCGTTGTATTAGGTTTAATATTTTGTAATCCGGAAACATTGCTGATGTTAAAAATAATTCTAGTAGTAATAGTATTACCACTTGTAATGTTCACAGGACTATTAATAAGCTGGTAAGTCGTTCCATCTAAACTATATGCAAATTGTACATTAGCTCCTGGAGAAGACACAAAACTACCACTTCCATATATATTAGCATTAATGGAAGTTAATGACATCACTTTTGAACTAGACACAAAACTGGTCTGGAAATAATCTGTATTTGTAGTTGCAATGCCATCATTTTTGAATCCATCCGTACGGAATGTATGACTACCCGTACTCCAAGGAGCTCCCAAACCTCTTGTCAACACTGCGCTTCCTGAATTCAATGATGCGTTTATCGTTTGAGCGGTAACTGAAGTACCGTTGCCCGAGTTGCTAATTCCTGAAAAATCCCACTGAGCTAAAGGAACAGGCACATCCAGAACATCGATAGATGTCTGTACACTGTCAGCAGCATTGTAATTATTATCTCCTGATTGAGAAAAAGTAATTATGGTTGTTCCTGCATTGTTACCAGTCAGCATTCCGGATGAAATGCTAGCAATAGCGGGCACTGAACTAGTATATGATAATGGAAGATTAGATGTAGAAAGCGCAAAAGTCATTAGGTTAATTGACGATCCTACATTAAGTGTAACTGGAAAATTATTAACAGTGATTATCTGATTTGCCTTTGCAATATCTGCAGTTAATCCTGTTGGAAAAAGAGGAACATTGTAGTTTCCACCATCTGCTCCTGACAATACTACAGAAAGAACAGTAACTGCTTTATCAACACCAGCATTTGCATCAGAAAAACTTCCTGTTAGCATATAATCAACGACATCTCCAGGGAATACATCAGCAGAATTTACATTCGAGAATGTAGCATTAGGTGTAGTATTATAAACTTTATCATCTGCCGTAATAGATGTGATAGCAATATCTTTTTTACTTATTGTAGCCTGCAAAACTGGTTGCAATACTGTATAATTAGCCGAAGGTTCGTTGTAAGTCCCAGTTCTAAGAAGTTCTTTGTTGTTTTCTGCATTTTTATTTGCAAAAGCCCAAGTGACAGTTCCGGTAACTGCAAAATTGTCACCGTTTGCCAATCCAGAAAAAACCGGAGTTCCTGTTACCACTACAGAGGTGTTCTGGTCATAAACTTTACTTGCTGCAGACAGACCTGTTATAGTGATTTCCTTTGGATTCACTGCCAACGCTTGAGTTACATCTGGAGCAGCATTCCAGTTTTCATCACCCACTTGATGTGCGATAATATTAACATTACCAACACCAACAATTTTAACCGTACTTCCCGTTACAGTAGCAACTGCAGTATTGGAACTCGTGTAAGTTACCGGAAGACCAGATGATGCAGTAGCGGATAATGTATAATCTGCATCACCATATATTTTTGTAAGCGCAACTGGTAAACCTGTAATAGTTTGGCTGCCTTTCACAATTGTGAAAGTGATTGCAGTTGGATCACTGGTTTCTGCACCTTTGCTTGCAGTCACATTGGTTGTAAACGTTCCAGCTGTTGTTGGAGTCCCTGTGATAGCACCAGTTGTAGTGTTTAATGATAGACCTGCAGGCAAACTGCTTCCTGCAACGATAGCATAACTATCAGGAATATTGGTCGCAATGATGTTTTGCGAAAAGCTAACATTAACCGTTCCATCGAAATTAGAAGCTGTCACAACTGGTGTACTGCTAGCAGAAGTTGTCACAGTCTGTGTAGATGACCATGCAGATTGTCCGCCACCATTTCTTACAGCAACTCTGTAATAATAGGTAGTGTTAGCTAATAATGAAGTCTGAGTATGATTAAGACCTGTTTCATTTTGATTATCATAGATCGGCGATGAAAAATCAATATTATCGTCAATCTGCAAATGATAAGTATATGCAGCAACACCCTGAGATGCAGGCGCAGTCCAGTTAGCCCTGAATGAATCTGTCAATATATTATCAGCAGCTGTAGATTCAGGCGCTAAAGACAACGTTGTGAAAGAAGGAAATCCGGAAGTGTGAGAATATGATGTCTGTGGCGTAGTACAATTATTAATAGCATAAGCCTGGTAATAATATAATGTATTCGGTTGCAGTCCTGTCAGTGATTTTGAAATAGAATAAGGAACTGTAGAAACAGACAAACCTGTATTACTTGCGGTTAAAGGCGATGCAAGCGTAGGAGAAGTACTGTAATTAAAACCAACCTCAGTTACATTGGCACCACCAATAGCTGTTACACTTCCTGTAAGATCCACACCCGTTGTAGAATTATTCGCAGCAGATGTTGTTGAAGAGACTGTTGGTGCTGAGCAATTGATATTCCATTTGGCGTACAAAATGGTATTAGCATTAATTGTAAAAGTATTACCTGCAACATAATTAGTTCCGGAGCCATTTGCAAGTGTATTCCATCCTGCAAATGTATAACCCGTACGAGCTAAAGTTCCGGTGTTGCCCAATACTGTAACCGTAGAACCTTGCGCATAAGGACTATTAGCATCTACAGGAACTGCTCCACTAGTTTGCGAATTACCGTTATAAGTTAAGGACACCGGATTAAGAACTATACTAACATCATCTATACCCATCCCATCATCTGTTCCTGTAATATCCACATCATTCCATCTTATGAAAAAATTGGCATTATTTGCAATTGAAAGACCAGTAATGGTTGCAGTGACAACAGCCGAATGCTGTAATGACCCAGAACCAACAGCTTGACCCGGATTAATATAATCTAAAGCAGTTACATCTGTAAAAGCCCCAGTTGTAAGAGATGTAGCACCTGTACTATATTGAAATTGCAACCTGTCTGAGCGATTAGCTAATCCTACTCTCCAAGTTTTTCCTGTGTATGAAATCTTGATAGATGTCACTGTAACACCGGTAGTGTTTTTAAAATAAAAACCATAAGAGGAACCAAGATTTGAAGACACAAGAGAACCAAGCGTTCTGTCAGCACCTCCAGACGCACCAAAATTGTAAGTATCTCCCGAATTCGCAGAACCAGTTCCGGCGACAACCATATTATTAGCATTACTCCCGGTTTCATTAAAATACCAACCATTCAATGCAGCATCTTTAAGATTAAGATTACCTCCAGTAACAGTAACATTCGCAGTACCAAGCGCATTGAAATTCTGCTGGTAAGGCGTCGTTAATGAACTGATACTCTGCTGCCCAAAAGCAATTAGACTTAGAAAAACTCCTAAAAACAGGAGAATTTTTTTTCTAGAAATCACGGAATAAAAATTATCCAGTAGTTTTATTTTCATAACAAATTTATTTATAAAATACAATCAATACAAAAGTAATAATATATGCGGATATAATTATAAAAAATAACAATATATAATTTAAAATTACATAAACTTAATATTTAATATCTTTTACATTTCCTAAGTGAAATTTTCAACTTAAAACACTAATTCACAAATAGATGTTTATAGCCAATAACTTTT
Organism: Chryseobacterium sp.; assembly: GCA_039595375.1. GTDB lineage: Bacteria > Bacteroidota > Bacteroidia > Flavobacteriales > Weeksellaceae > Epilithonimonas. The sequence goes on along the minus strand of JBCNLQ010000009.1, from coordinate 40,376 downwards.
CAACTAAATTTTACATTTTGTTAACGTTGAAAAAAAATTTTTCCTTTTCTATCAAATCCATTCATTAATTTTTTTACCATTTTTTGAGTCCGTACTTTTACACAAAAATTCAGTAGCAATGAATCAAATTAAGTTGGTTTCGGATTTTGAAGAACTCATCCATTTTAATTTTCACGACGATATCAATGCGGTTGGCTGGAAAAGAAGTCTGGAAGGAAATTTTGCAGAAATTGTTTCTAAACTTCAGCTGAAAGAAAATATCACCGAAATATCTGTTGATGATTTGTTGCAACTCGAGCTTTCGGAAGAAGGAAATAAAGCGCGGGAAATTATCATCAGCGACATCAAATCGCTAACTGAGTTTGGCGCTTCGCCATCGCTTAATTTACTGAAGAAATATGAACGGGATCTAGAGTTTGATTTTATATCTACCGATGTCTATTCTTTTCACGTAGACCGCTCTCCTATTGCCACAAGCACATTTCTTTGCACTTATTTTGGTTCATCCAGCGACATCATATCAAACAGAGATGCAGTTCAAAAAGTTGTAATTCCAGAAGTCAGAACAAAACTGGAACAGTTACACGATGGCGAAAGGGAAGATTTTGATACATTTTTGACTGAAAATTATTTTGATTTGCATTACGAGCCCAATCCTGACAGCCAACCAATTAATCTTGGAGTTGGAAATCTCTGGAGATTATCCGTAGATCATCCACAACAGAAAGTACCACCATGTATTCACCGCGCACCACTTGAAAATGAAAATTACAGATTATTGCTAATTTGCTAAAAAAAACATCAATTAACGTAGCTGCATATCAGTTTCTAACAAATTATTTTTCAATTTTAATGTTAAAAATCCAGCAAACCCTTTGCTAATCCATTCCACTGAAATTTGGTCAGTTTCAGAAACCCGCCAATGGCGATTATAGCGTTTCTGATTTTACCAAACCATCCTGTCTTAGAAAAATTCGGCACTTCATTTCGCCCGTAGATTCCAACTTTGATATAATCTTTTCCTCTAGATATGACAAAGTTTGAACTGGATTCTGCCGTGTAAAAATGGGCAATTTGATTATTTTTATCATCAGGATCTTCCGATGGACGGCAAGTCATCAAACATCTCTCAAGTTCGTTATCAACTGAGCGATCGTCTATATTGACAATCTGAACCCAGTCATAACCTTTTGTTTTGGGATTTCCGGGACCAGGGATATCAATTCTTATAAAATCCCCAACGATTGGAATCCTGCTAACAGGAAAAGCTTCCGCATCAAAAAGTTTAAATTCTGCAAACCCTTTTCCGCAGTAATCTTTCCATTGATTGATATTGAGAAAGCGTTGTTTAAGTATCGCGAATTGCTGAGCGATCATATTTTGATCATCAAAAAACCGCTCAGCTTCTGTTTCAAAAGCCGCTCCTTTATATTGATCCGGCACACCAGTTATTTTTTTAGATTCCATATTTAAAATTTTATAGAATAATTTCTTCTCCGCAAATGATCTGGTTGATTTTCCATTTTTTCATCCAACGATTCACCACGATTCTTTTTTATTCCATAATTACAATTATTACTCCGATCGCAATTAGAAATTATTACAGTACAAATAATTAAAAATAGTTTTTTCACATTCAAATTTTTAAATATCTAAATAAAAACCGAAACTCAATATTCGATCACCAGAATCACATTTACTCTTAAAACAACAAAAAGAGAGCAATGACTCACCCTCTTTCTTATTCAACCATCAGTTGCATCTTTGATTACTTAAAGCAGTTATTTTGCTTTCGAATTAAGATTGATGTCTGCCAATTGAGTTAGAGATTCATCACAGGTTTTCTCTTCTTGCAAAGTCGCCAAAAGATTTTCCAAAGCCGTTTTTTCTTTCAGCACTTTTGCAAAAGCTGCCAAAGTTCCGTAGGTAGCAATTTCATAATGCTCTACTTTTTGTGATGCAGCAATAATTCCGGCATCTCTCACTGTACCTGGTTCTGTTTCCTCTACGATACTGTCCGCCTCATCTAGCAAACCTTGCATCGCATCGCATTTTTTAGCCTGTGCTTTTTTTCCCATCGATTCAAAAATTGCTTCCAGACGGGTCACGTGCGTTTGTGTTTCGCCCAAATGTTTTTCAATACCAGCTTTCAGCTCTTCGTTGGTCGCATTTTTCATCATTTTAGGTAATGCTTTTACCAACGCTTTTTCCGCCCAATAGATATCTTTTAATCCATCTTCAAAAAGCTCAGCCAGATCCTTAGCTGCATCTTTTTTTGCCGGTGTTTTCTTGGTTGCGGTTGTCGTTTTTGCAGTAGTCTTTGTTTTGCTTTCAGCTGTAGATTTTGCTTTTGTGCTAGCTGCAGATTTTGTTGTTGCCATAATTTTATTTTTTGTAAATTAATTTATTAATACAATAATATTTACAACGATTATGCCAAAACAAATTAACAATAAACAAACATGTTGCGAAATAAAATAAATAAAACGACCAATTTTTAAACATAACAAAAACAGAAGAATTTTAAAAAAACTTCTTTATTTATGAAATATTCCGAAAGTAAATTCAGCCCATTCAACTCACTATCAGTCCACCGTTGGGATGCAAAACCTGCCCTGTCATTTGGGCAGATAAACTTGTCGCTAAGAATAGAAAACTTGCCGCCACTTCTTCGGGCGTCGCATTTCTCTCAAAAGGTGGCTTGTCTTGATCTTCATCCTTTTCATCGAAAGTCTCTTTGGTAAGTGGTGTTGCTACTGGACCTGGTGCAACAGCGTTGACACGAATTCCTTTCGGTTTCAGTTGCAATGCGAGAGATTTTGTAAAAGAAACAATCGCACCTTTGCTTGCCGAATAATCTAATAATTGTCCGTGCCCTTGATAAGCACTAGCAGACGTAGTGTTGATAATAGAACAACCTTTTTCAAGATATGGAAATGCAGCCTTTGTAAGCAGAATCATCCCGATAATATTGGTATTGAAAGTTACTCTGATATGCTCTTCATTCAAATCCAAAATACTGTCAGCTGGAAATTGAACACCAGAATTATTGATCAAAATATCTAGCTTTCCAAATTCTGCAATGGTTTTGTAAACTGATTCTTTACAGAAATAAGAGTTATTGACATCACCACAAAAAAGAACTGCTTTTCTTCCCATCATTTCAATTTCTGACTTAGTCTTTTCAGCCGCCTCTTTATCAGTATGGTAGATTATTGCTACATCGGCGCCTTGTCTTGCAAATAGCAATGCTACTGCTTTTCCAATTCCGCTATCTGCTCCCGAGATGAGTACAGATTTATTTTTCAATTGTAAAAAACCTAGGCCGTTCATATTTGATATTTACTGATACTAATTAGTTTTTGATTACAACTTTTGATTACAATTTCTAAATCCTAACTTGATAATGACCTCGCTTACCTGACTATAGATACATCCTATAAAGCTCTCCATAAAAGATTTTTGAGTATCGAAAGATTTGGTTAAGGCATCAAGCTCGATTCTGTCAATAAGGATCTCTATCTTAAAATTCAAAAGTACTGAAAGAGACATCCATAACTATATGATTTGAATCATAAACGAATCCTAATTGTTGTTTATAAAATTGGTGAAAAATTCCACAGACAAAAGTTGGTTTTAAGTTTGTATTGATAATTATTACATTATAAAAAATATACTCTTATGTTGATACCCGAAGATCTACTATTATCGTATGGCGCAAAAATCGAGTCCTTTGAAACTGGAGATGTTATTTTTCGGGAGGATGAAAAACCTAAAAATTACTACCAAATTATCTCGGGAAGAATAAAACTAAATCACTACAATGAAAAAGGCAAAGAATTAATCCTAGCCATTTTACACCACGGTTTGAGCGTTTGCGAATTATTATTGTTTATAGACCAAACTTATCCCGTAAACGCTATCGCGTTGGAATCTACTGAGGTCATCAAACTCTCCAAGCAAAAATTTATAAAAATGCTGGATGACCATCCCAAAATCTCAAGAGACATTAATAAGTTCTTAGCAGAAACTCTGTATCACAAATTTATAATGTTAGAAAACAACTCTTCCCTGCATCCAGACGTCCGGTTGCTAGGCGTTTTTGATTATCACAAAAGTTTCAATCCAGAAAAGGAGCGCTATTCTTTTGAAATTCCTTTGACCAGACAGCAACTTGCCTCTCTTACCGGTTTGAGGGTAGAAACCGTCATCAGAACCATCAAAGTACTGGAAAAACAAAATGTGGTAAAAATCGTACAGGGTAAAATCTACTATTAATAAATTTTTCATTACAAAAATCACTTAAAAAATCATCGTTATGAGAGCAATTTGGAACGGCGCAATCGGTTTTGGACTTGTCAACATTCCTATCAAATTATACTCGGCAACAGACTCCAGTACTTTGGACTTGGATATGCTGGACAGCAAGGATTTGAATAATATCAAATTCAAAAGGGTGAACGCCAAAACCGGAAAGGAAGTGGTTTGGGAAAATATCGTCAAAGGTTACAAAATAGAAAACAAATACATCGTTTTGGAAGATGAAGATTTTGCAGCAGCAAGTCCCGAAAAATCAAAGATTCTAAGTATCAATCAGTTTGTAAAAGAATCCGAAGTTGATACTGCTTTGTTTGAAACGCCATACTTTTTGGAACCTCAGAAAAATGGTGAATCTGCGTATAAATTATTACTAAAGTCATTAATCAAAACAAAAATGGCCGGAATGGGTTCATTTGTTCTGCGGGAGCGCGAGATATTATGTTTGATTCGACCCTATGAAGACAAGATACTGATGGTCAACAGAATGCGCTATCCGGAAGAAATGAGAGCCTATCAAGATTTGAAAATCCCGACCGGAAGCGCACCAAAGGCTGCAGAATTAAAAATGGCGGAACAACTAATTAAATCTTTGGCAACGGAATTTGACCCCTCGAAATATAAAGATACATACAACGCCGATCTTTTGAAAATTATCAAACAAAAAGCAAAAGGTAAGAAAGTCAAAATCGCAGAAGTGAAAGAACCAGAAGGTAAAGCCACTGATCTAATGGCTATGCTAAAAGCGAGTTTGGAAAAAGGCAAGAAAAAAGTGGGATAATTAAATTTTCGGTTGCAAGTTTTAGGTTTTGAGTTTTGGGTTAAGGATTACAAATACTCATAAACTATATTTTAAAATATTTTAATTTATCATTCTACAAGCTATGGCACTGGAAGATTATAATAAAAAAAGAAATTTCAAAGAAACCTCTGAACCTGAGGGAAAACAAAAATCCAGTGGAAAGAAATTGAGATTCGTGGTTCAGAGACACGCGGCTTCTCGGCTGCATTATGATTTCCGATTGGAGATGGAAGGAGTTCTCAAAAGCTGGGCAGTCCCAAAAGGCCCTTCTTTGAATCCTGCGGACAAGCGATTGGCGATGATGGTAGAAGATCATCCTTTTTCCTACAGAACTTTCGAAGGTTCTATTCCGAAAGGTAATTATGGTGCTGGTGAGGTCGAAATTTGGGATGAAGGGACTTATGAACCTATTGAAAAAGTGACGGGAAAATCAGATGATTTGGTAATGCGGGCAGAAATTCATAAACAATCTTTGAAATTCATTCTTCACGGAAAGAAACTGAAAGGCGAATTTGCACTAGTCAAAATCAAAAATCCGAAAGATGATAACGCCTGGCTTCTCATCAAACATAAGGACAAATTTGCAACGGATGAAGATTACGACGCTGAAGAACATACGCTGAAAACCTCCAAAGTAACTGCTTATCTCGCTGAGAAAGACAAAAAAAAAATGACAAATCCGAAGGTATAAAGTCTTTCAGAAATTATGCACCCGCACTTTCTGGAGCCAGGAAACTCTCCGAAGTCATCAAGCCGATGCTTTGCAAAGTTTCAGGCGAAGCTTTTGATGACGAAGAATGGGCGTTCGAAATCAAGTGGGACGGGTACCGTGCGATTGCAGATCTACGCAAAGATGCCATCCGATTATACTCCAGAAATGGAATCGATTTTTCTCAGAAATTCAAAAAAGTAACGAATGCTTTGAAACTTCAGGAACATCATTTGATTCTGGATGGCGAAATTGTAGCTTATGACGTCAAAGGAAAACCTAATTTTCAATGGTTACAGCAAGTTGGAGACCATCCCAATCTGGCATTGGTTTTCCAAGTTTTCGATTTGCTTTGGCTGAACGGACATTCTACAGAGAATTTGTCTTATTTGCAACGCAGGGAATTGCTGAAAGAGGCTTTGGTGGAAACAGAGGTTATCAAATTCAGTGACCATATTCTGGAGAAGGGAAAAGATTTTTTTCGGGCTGCAAAAGACTTAGGTCTGGAAGGAATTGTTGCCAAAAAGACCGATAGTCTGTACAAAGAAAATCTGCGCAGTTCCGAATGGCTGAAAATCAAAATCCATAAAAGCGACGAGGCAATCATCTGCGGATTTACAGAGCCAAAAGGTTCCCGAAAGAAATTTGGCGCACTTATTTTGGGAAAATACTTGAACGATGAGATGGTTTTTTGTGGTCATACAGGCGGAGGTTTTAACGACCAATCACTATCGGACATTTATGATAAAATGGAACCGCTGATTATTGACCAATCAGTTTTCAACATCACGCCTAAAACCAATACGAAAGCGACTTGGATAAAACCTAAATTGGTCGCAGAAATTAAATTCACTGAACTGACGAACGACCACATTTACAGGCATCCGATTTTCCTCAGACTTCGCGACGATATTGAGCCAAAAGACGTAAGCTTCGATAATCAAAATCAATCCAAAAAAGAAAGAATGAAGAAATCTGAACCAAAAAAACGAATTTCAAAAGAAGATATCACAAAAAAAATTGGTAAGCAGGAATTGAAATTGACCAATCAAAATAAAATATATTTCCCTGATGATGATGTGACAAAAGGAGATGTAATCGAATTTTACCAAAGTATCACAAAATACATTTTGCCTCATCTCAAAAACCGTCCTCAGTCTATGAATAGATATCCAAACGGCATCGAGGGAATGAGTTTTTACCAAAAAGATGCTTCCGAAGAAACGCCCAGCTGGATAGAAACGCAGAAAGTTTTCTCAGAAAGTTCGGACAAATACATCAATTATATAATTTGCAACAACAAAGAAACGTTGGCTTACCTCAATAATTTGGGCTGCATAGAGCTGAACATTTGGACAAGCAAAATCCAAAGTGCGGACAATCCTGACTATTTGGTTCTTGACCTTGATCCTTCAGATAAAAACACATTTGAAGATGTGATAGAAACAGCTCAGGCTGTAAAAGAAGTTTTGGATCTGGCTGGCATAAAAGGTTATCCCAAAACGTCGGGCAGTTCCGGAATTCACGTTTACATTCCGATGAATGCTAGGTATTCTTATGACCAAGTGAAAGATTTTGGTCACCTGCTGATGCAAATGGTTCAGGAAAAATTGCCAGATTTAACAACGCTTGAAAGAAGCCTTCAAAAACGGGATAAAAATAAAATCTATCTGGATTACCTTCAAAACCGCCGAGGGCAGACCTTGGCAAGTGTTTACAGCCTTCGCCCCAAAAGCGGAGCTACCGTTTCGATGCCTTTGGAATGGGATGAAGTCAAGAAAGGTTTGAAACCGACGGACTTCAACATCCATAATGCTTTGGAAAGACTAAAGAAAAAAGGTGATATTTTCAAGCCTGTTCTTGGCAAGGGAATCGATATGCTGAAAGTTATCAAAAAATTGCAGCCATAGCTATCACAAAGAATCGTAAGTTTTATCAACCAAGAAGCCAATCGCTTTTTGTATTTTGGCTCGTCCACTTTCACTTTTCAAATCCAAACCACAAAAAACACTTCCATTGAGTTCTGAAAATAAATTAAGATAATACGCTCCTGAAACCAAAATGGCAGCGATAGCGCGAAAATCTTCACTCCTATCTTCAAAATGCGGATCAATAATATTTTTGAAAAATACTTCGCCATTTTCTTCCTGATCCTCAGTCAGTTTTCTAAGAGATGACCGCTCTTCCGACAGCCTCCAAAGCAGAATCTTTTGCAATTCTTTATTTCTGGAAACAAAATCAAACTGTTCAGAGATCATTTGTTTTACGAAGCTTCTGCCGCCGTCCGTCAGATCCTGTTCCGCATTCTCCTCCTTCACATTGCTCCAAAAATCCTGAGATTTGATATACTCGTCCAAAAGCTGCTCGGTCCCGCCAAAATAATTGTAAATTAATTTTTTGTCTAGACCTGCAACTGCGGCAATATCATTCACTTTGAGATATTTATACCCTTTGGTTCTAAGGATCTCTCCTACAGCATCCAGAAATTTTTGCTTGCTGTTTTCTTTACTTTTCACAACTATCTTTTTAAAGTATTGATTTTCAGAATCTGAAAATTTTGCAAAAATAATCATTTTTTCTTGTCACTATTTAGTGACTTTTATTATATTTGCGCTATTGCAAGCCTATCTGCATCTAAATTCTTTAAAAAATCCGACTAATAACCATGAAAACCCAATTTACTTGATTTCGTATGATTACAATAATCGAAACAAGTGGAAAAAGAATTGATGTCAGGTTTCCAACACAAATTTTATATAAGTAGAAACTTAATTTGAAGCAAAGATTTGTTTTATAAATTAAGTTTTTGTCTTTTAATAAGATATTATTTACAATATTTTATCGATTTTTTCTAAATTTTTGCCTTGTCAGTCCATAAATATTATCTAATTTTAATAAATTATTAATAATTTGTGAATGAAGACACTTTTACTCGTGAGACACGCCAAAAGCGATTGGCCCGTGGATGTGGAAGATTTTGACCGTCCTCTCAACGAAACAGGAATGACAAACGCACCGAAGATGGCTCGTCTGCTCAAAGATCAATCTGTAGAAATTGACACATTTATTTCCAGTCCGGCAAAAAGAGCTCTTCATACTTGCGAGCTATTTTCTGAGGTTTTTGGCAAAACTTTTTCAACAGACAAAACACTTTACAATCCTCGGGAAACCAATTTTGAGAATGTGATTTTGGGATTAGACAATTCGGTTCAGTCCGTGGCCATATTTTCTCACAATAACGGAATCTCGAATTTCGCCAATTCATTAACAGACGAGATCATCAATCTCCCAACCTCTGGTGTTGTGGGCTACCAAATAGATTGTGACAGCTGGACTGATTTTGCAACTGCAAAAAAGAAGTTTTTATTCTTTTATTCGCCGAAGAATCTCAATCAATAGTTTGGGCAGCTTATCCGTCTTCCACTCCCGCTTTTTTTGTTATTGCAAAAGGCGTTTAGCCATCAATACAAGTTTTTGCCAATCGCAATAACAAAAAAGAGCTCCGTTCAAGCCGGGCTGCAACAGATTCAACATTCTGTTATAGATTAAAAAAGCGTCACGAAAACTCGCGACGCTTTTGGTTTTTATGATGTGATAAAAAATTTAGATTTCCGTAGCTTTCTGATAAGCATTTTCTATCCCAGCAAGATTCTTTCCGCCAGCCGTAGCAAAACCTGGATTTCCGCCGCCACCGCCTTGGATTTCTTTGGCCAATTCTTTCACAATATTTCCAGCGTGGTAAGTAGCTTCCAAATCTGCAGAAACGCCCACAGAAATCATTGGCTTTTCTCCGGCATCAGAGATAATGATGATGATAGAATTTGGAGTTTCTTTTTTCAGCTGGAAAACAATATCTTTTACTGAACCTGCATCCAGAGAGGTTTTCTTAACCAATAATTTCTTACCGTCCTTTTCTTCAAAATCATTTTTCCAGTTTTGGATTTCGCCTTTTGCTTTTTCTTTTTTGAATGATTCTATTTCAGATTTTAAAAGCGAATTTTCTTCCAATAATTTTTCGATAGATTTTACAAGATCTTTCGACTTCAGCAATTGAGAAATTTCTGAATGTTGAGTTTCGAGATTTTTAAAATATTCTTCCGATTTTTCTCCCGAAATAGCTTCGATTCTTCTGATTCCTGCTGCTGCAGAACTTTCAGACACAATTTTGAAATGACCGATTTCGCTAGTCGATTTCACGTGAGTTCCGCCACAAAGTTCTTTCGAAGTTCCGAACTGGATCAGTCGAACATTGTCTCCATATTTTTCTCCGAAAAGAGCCATTGCGCCTTTGTCCAAAGCTTCCTGAATCGGAATATTTCTGAACTCCTGTAACGCCAAATTTTCCTTGATTTTAAAATTAACTTTCGATTCTACCAAAGCCAATTCCTCATCAGTCATCTTAGAAAAATGAGAAAAATCGAATCTCAAATAGTCCGGACCAACATAAGAACCTTTTTGCTCTACGTGCGTTCCAAGAACTTCTCTCAAAGCTTCGTGCAGCAAATGCGTTACAGAGTGATTGGCTTGCGAATTTTTCCTATCTGCCGCATTCACTCTAGCATAGAAAACAGCGCCAGCATCTTTAGGAAGCACATTGATCAAAGAAATAATCAATCCGTTTTCTTTCTTAGTTTCCAAAACTTCAAAACTTTCTGTAGCATTTTCTAGAACGCCTTTGTCTCCAACTTGTCCTCCACCTTCGGGATAAAAAGGCGAATCGCTTAAAACAACTTGGTAAAACTCGCCGTCTTTATTTTCAATTTTTCTATATCTGGTAATGTAAGTTTCAGTTTCTAATTGATCGTAACCAACAAAATTTTCCGGTTTTTCCTCAAGAACAACCCAATCGTAAACTTTGGCTGCCGAATCTTTTTTGGAACGTTGCTTTTGCTTCGCCATTTCAGCTTCAAAACCAGCTTCATCAATCGTTAAACCTTTTTCCTCAGCGATGATTCTAGTCAAATCATCTGGAAAACCGTAAGTATCATATAGCTCAAAAACTTCTTCGCTTGGTAATACTTTTTTACCATCAGCAATGGTCTGTTGTATTAATTTCTCAACTCTTAGCAATCCATTTTCTATGGTTTTAAGGAAAGATTCTTCCTCGCTTTTGATCACTTCAGTTACAAGATTGCCTTGCTTTTCCAATTCTGGGAAAAATTTGCCCATTTGATTTTGTAGCACAGCAACCAATTCGAAAAGGAAAGGTTCTTTTCTGTCCAGAAATCTGTAAGCATAAGAAATTCCTCTTCTCAAAATTCTTCTAATCACATAACCTGCACCACCGTTTGAAGGTAATTGTCCATCAGCAATCGCAAAAGAAACCGCCCTGATGTGATCTACAACCACACGAATGGCAATATCTTTTTCGTCCGTTAAAATCCCTGTGTATTTTTTACCCGAAAGTTCCTCAACTTTAGCAATCAATGGTGTGAAAACGTCCGTATCATAATTGGATTCTTTCTGTTGAAGCGCCATACAAAGACGCTCAAAACCCATTCCCGTATCGATATGTTTTGCCGGAAGGTTTTCCAGCGTTCCGTCGGCTTTTCGGTTGAATTGCATAAAAACCAAATTCCAGATTTCCACCACTTGTGGATGATCGTTATTCACCAAATCGAGTCCAGAAATTTTAGCTTTTTCATCATCGCTTCTTAAATCGACGTGAATTTCCGAACAAGGTCCGCAAGGCCCACTCGCTCCCATTTCCCAGAAATTATCTTTCTTATTTCCGTTGATGATTCGGTCTTCGGAAATGAATTGTTTCCACAAATCGTAAGCTTCTGTATCACGCTCAAGATTCTCTTTTTCGTCGCCTTCAAAGATTGTAACGTAAAGATTTTCTTTTGGAATTTTGTAAACTTCCGTGAGTAATTCCCAAGCCCAAGTAATTGCTTCTTTCTTGAAATAATCGCCAAAAGACCAGTTCCCCAACATCTCAAACATCGTGTGATGGTAAGTATCTCTACCAACATCGTCCAAATCGTTATGTTTACCAGAAACTCTAAGACATTTTTGCGTATCGGCAATTCTGGAAGATTTTGGTTCTTTGTAACCTAAAAAATAATCTTTGAATTGTGTCATTCCAGAGTTGGAAAACATCAAAGTAGGATCATCTTTCAGCACAATTGGTGCCGATGGAACAATTAAATGTTCTTTGGTTTTGAAAAAATCTAAAAATTGCTGTCTTATTTCTTGTGAAGTCATTCTAGTTGTTGGTTGTTGGTTTTCAGTTGATGGTTTTATACTCAACTTTTGGTTGGCAAATTTAAGTAAATTATGTGATTTTGTTAAATAAAAATATGCGTTTTATGGTATAGTCATAATTCCAGAAACTTTTATTTTTCCATCTTCATTTTTAAAGTACACCAAACATCCTGAACCTTCAAAATTGGTTTTAGGTTTAGGTTTCCTTAATCTATAACCTAATGAAAATTCTTTCATATCTTGATTATAAATCACTTCGCTTTTTTTTAATTTATTTAATTTTAGAAAAGAGATCATTTGAACTATTACATTTGGAATTTTAGAATTATCAACTATAAAATCATCACTGGTAGTTTTTTCGTCACAAACTAGACACAAAATGTTTTGAGTAAAAAGATTTGAAATATTATCAAAATTACCCTTTTTATATTCGTAATTAATTTGCATAATAGTCTGTAAAGCATTTTCTTTTGATTCCTTCAAATTACTTTGTGCAGTAACTAAAGAAGGAGATAAGAAAAATAATATTGCAATTAAAATTTTATTCATACTTCTATTGTTCGTAAACCAAGATTATCAATATTTTCTTTAAGGATTTTTTTTAATTATAAATCCACATCAAAACTGGTTTTTTGGAATTTTTCAGTAATGGATCGATTTCCTTAAAAGCTTTATTGGAAACTGTAGGACAGCCCCAACCTTCGGGTGAACCATTTGGATACACTTCATCATCACTCATTTTTTCCCAAGAGTGAAAAACGATAACTCTTTTCAAAGCGTTGCTATTGGTTTCTTCTAAGCCGTGCATCAAGTATTTTACATTCACGCCCCAATTGCTGTAACCTCTTTCTCCTAATTTATATTTTCCCAAAGAAGAAAGATGGCTATTATCTACATTACTAAAAATAGGATTTTCTTTGGAATCATCGGAACTCCAGGATTTTTTTCCACATCCGTGACCAACAAGATATTTGTTGATAATTTTATCTTGTTTGAAATCATAAACCAGAAAACGTTTCAATCCAGAATGCAAACTCATATCTATCAATATACAAAAATCGGTGTTCATATTTTTTGTTTTGCAGAACTCAAAAGCTTCTTTAGATTTCTGACTGATTTTCGCCGAATCTAATTCTGTTTTTTTTCAGCTCATTAGAAGTTTTAAAAATCGGTTTTAGATTTGTCAAATTCTCTTTTTGACAGCTCAAGACTAATATTGAAAATAGAAAAGTAATGACTAACTTCATTCTGATGACAGATGTTTGAACTTGGCGAAGCTGCAGCCCGACTTGAGTGAAGCTCTTTTTTTGAATTGGGAAAGTCTGGGCAAAAAAAAGCGGGAACGGAAGGCGGATAAAGCTGCCCAAATCATTATAATTGTGAATATGACTTACTTATAATGTCTGAAAATCCCAAAATCCGTAGGCGTCCAGAGCGCGGCTTTTTGACCGGCGACTTTCAGACCTTGATTTGCCCACGTATTGCAGGTGTACGCGAAACTGTATGTTCCTTTTGCGTCGTAAAATGCGTCGTTTCTGTCGTAAACAGCGTTTGTTTTTACAAGCTGATAATTTCCTTCTGCATCTTTATCAAATTTGTCGTCTATGAATTTAATCAGCTTCTGATATTGTTTTTCCGTCAGCATTATTTTTTTGCAGTCTGTGCCGACGGTCATTTTTTTGTAATAAGTACAATGCATCGCAGAATCGCTGAGCCAAAAAGCAGCTTTGAAAGCGGTGGAAAACTTGAGATCTGCCCAAGTTGGCGTATCCAGATAAAAACCTTTATCGCCCCAACCGAAGGCGATAAAATTCTGGTCAGAATCTTTGCTTTTCGTATTTTCAAAAGGTAATTTCTGGCTCCAATCGATGTATTTGGTTTTGATGGGAAGAACCAAATCTGTGTGGACACCGTTGGTCATAATGTAGGCTTCGATAATTTTCGGATCATCGGTTTTTTCAGCATTGATGGGAATCAGTGGAAGAACCAATGCTAAAATGACATACAAAAAAACGGCTCCGAGTATGAAGCCGATGACCTTTAAGGTTAATAATAGTGCTTTTTTCATCTTATGAATTTGCCAACAGTGTGAACTATAAAATTAACAAAAAATCTGATATAAAATCAAAATGTTAAATATTTTTAATGATTGTAGGTTTTATGGGAATTTTTATTGAAATTTAATCACCAAACAACACCAAAATATGCCAAAGAAAAGACAATCTAACAAAAGACTTAAAACCAGAGTAAAAGTTGCACCAAAAAGAGCACAGAAAAAACGGTAAACTTATTCTGAAAGGAAATCAAGATTACGCTTCAGACCTGCAAACTTGGTTCTTTTGACCGCCGATTTTCTGAAAACTGTGGAGAAGACTTCTTGGGTAATATCCTTCCACTCTTGTTTTGTGAAGTTTTTGATTTCCGAATTTGGTCTGAATTTCTCTTCCAATGTTGGTGCAGAAAACCTGTTCCACGGACATACGTCCTGACAAATGTCACAACCAAACATCCAATCCTGCATTTTATCCTTGAAAAAATCGGGAATCTGATCTTTCAATTCTATAGTTGCATAGGAAATACATTTGCTTCCATCTACTATTTTGTCTGAAATAATTGCTTGGGTTGGGCAAGCATCAATGCATTTCGTACAACTCCCACAATGATCTGTCACTGGTTCATCGTCAATCAAATCCAAATCACAGATGATTTCTGCTAAGAAATAAAATGAACCATTTTTTTTGGTAATGAGGTTGGAGTTCTTGCCAACCCAGCCAATTCCGGACTTTCTCGCCCAGGCTTTTTCCAAAACCGGCGCAGAATCTACAAAAACACGGAATGCAAACTCCCCTATTTCCTCCTGAAGTTCAGCCACCAGACTTCTAAGTTTTTCTTTGATCACCTCGTGGTAATCTTCGCCGTATGCGTATTTTGACAATTTGAAAACCTGATTGCTTTGAAATTCTTCTGGAAAATAATTGTAACTGAGGGAAATGACAGATCTTGACCCTTCTACCAACAATCTGGGATCAAGACGTTTATCAAAATGATTTTCCATATAACGCATCTCGCCATTTAGGTTTTGTTTCAACCATTTTTCCAGACGTGGCGCTTCTTCTTCTAAAAAATCAGCTTTTGAAATACCACAAGACTGAAACCCGAAAGACAAAGCTTTGGATTTTATCAGATTGCTGTATTTCTCTTGGTTATTCATAAGGAAGTTGCAAAATTAGTAATGTTTTTTTTGTCAATCACAAAGGCACGAAGTTCTTTTGAAATTTATATGCGCGTTAAGGCCCAAATTTAATTTTTGATTTTCTCATACCGTAAAAGGGATACAAAAAATATTAGATTTTGTCTTTGTGTGAGATTTTATGAACTGACTTAAATTTTGACGAAAAAAAAAGAACTACATTTTTACCTTCAAACTAATATCTATTTGTATTTTTGTTAATATCAAAAACGTTAAAATAAAATATTATGGCAATAGAAGATGTACTGAGAGCAGGCAATTATCATCTGATTGATGTTCGTGAACCTTTGGAACTGGAGATGGACGGACAAATTGAAGAAGCCCAAAATATCCCCTTGGGAGAGTTGGAAGAGAGAAAACAAGAAATAACTAACTTGAGTGGAACAAAGATTTTTTTCTGCAGATCGGGAAACAGATCAGGAAAAGCAACTGAATATTTCAAATCTGAGGGTATGACCGATGTATACAACGGAGGTGGATATGTAGATTTGAAAGAGGTATTAGACAATCTTTAAGATCTGTAAACTAAAACAAAACGTCCCGAAGAATAACTCTCCGGGACGTTTTATATTTAGTTTTTACCCCTCGATAACAACCACATTACCAAGCCGATGATTCCCACAACAACAATGATTCCCCACCACATTCCGGCTTTAAAAATTGTTTCTACTGCCTCGCAACTTGTCAATAGTCCTGCTAATAAAAATAGCGGAACAAAACTGATATATTTTTTCATAGTGTAAATATTTTCTTAATAAATTCAAAATTTAAGCCAAAAGATTAAATTTTATTCACTTTAATATTATTATGAATACGAAAAATAAAAAAATCCATCAAACACTGATGGATTAGATTTTACTTCTGAGGAATGGTGCTGGGTTGCGTTTTTCTCGACATTCTTTCTTCTACTTTCTTTACAACGTACCCAATGACAATTGGTGCTGCCCACGTGAGAGCCATTCTTAATAATCTTGATCTCATAATTTTAAATTTTCAAGATAATTACAAGAAACAAGCCAAGTTATATTTGACTCTGAAAACAAATCTCAATAACTTATCTTTGTCACAAATTAGTTTTTATGTCATTCGAAGCGTTAGGATTATCAAGCAATATTATCCGTTCAGTCAAAAAATTAGGTTTCCTAAAACCTTTTCCCATCCAAGAGCAAGCTATTCCGGTGATTATGCAGGGAAAAGATTTGATGGGAATTGCGCACACTGGCTCGGGAAAAACCGCCTGTTTCGTAATGCCAATTTTAGAAAAACTACAGAATACAGAAGTTAAAAAAGATCGTAATGTTCAGGTTTTAATATTACTTCCTACCCGGGAACTAGCGATTCAGATTGATGAAGTTTTCCGTGCCTTTACAGACAATCTGAAACGCGAAGTGCGTACAATGGCAGTTTTCGGCGGCGTTTCTATCAATCCGCAAATGAAGGGAATGTTTGGCGTAGAAGTACTTATTGCAACGCCTGGTCGTCTTTTGGATTTGATTGAGCATAATGCTTTGAGCATCTCTGGAATCAAACATTTGGTTATCGACGAGGCAGATAAAATGTTTCAGTTAGGTTTTGGAGAAGAGATGAATAAATTGTTCGCTATGATGCCTGTCGCCAAGCAAACCACATTATTCTCCGCCACCTTGGACGATAAAGTTTCTGAAATGAAACAAAGATTATCCATCAATCCGACTTTAATCGAAATCAAAAAAGAAGAGGTAGAAATTGATAATATAGAGCAATCTGCCTATCACGTTGCGCCTGAAAAAAAGGGTCCTTTTTTAAGATATTTAATCAAAGAAAAAAAAGTCGAAAAAGCTCTGATTTTCGTTTCTTCCACCAGATCAGCAGATAATTTGGTTGAAAAACTAAAGAAAAATAAAATTAAAGCGGTAGCCATCCACAGCCAGAAATCGCAGGGCGCCAGAAAAAATAACTTGGAAGAATTCAAGGTTAATGGGGCTCAGATTTTGGTCGCCACGGATTTAATAGGTCGCGGAATCCACATTGATGATTTGCCTTGCGTGATCAACTATGAATTACCACGTTCGCCTTTGGATTATATCCACAGAATCGGCAGAACCGGTCGTGCAGGAGCAAAAGGAATCGCTATCAACATCTTGACAGATGAAGAATTACAGCATTTCCGTGTCATTCAGAAAAAAATGGGCAAAAAAGTCACTTTACAAAGAACGGAAGGTTTGGATTTGCACGGTTATTAATTAGCTGTTCAGCTCCTCAGCACTGTAATTGGCGTTTGCCAGCTTCAGACTTTTTGCGATTCTTTGTTTCAGTTTTCTAGGTGCTAAGACTTTGATAAATTCTCCCATTCCAAGAATAATTCTTTCCAGTTCGAAGTTCAGCTGAACGCAGATTTTGAAAGTTGTCCCCAATTCATTGTCTTTCATAATGACCTGAGAATGATGAAACGGTTTCGTTTTCACGTAAGGCGCGTGCTTTTTGTCAATAAAAAAAATCACATTTTGCGGACGTTGCGTTTCTGAAACCGTTGCGCCAATCACTTCACCGAAATATCTGTCCGCATTAAAATCTTTGTCTATGTATTCGGTTCTGTCGTCCACCTCTATGTCTTCTATTCTGTCCAGCGCAAGGTTCATAATGCTGCTCTTGCACCAGCAAATGAGAAACCAACGGTTGTTATACTCTTTCAGTAATTGTGGATGAACAATGTAATGATTGGACTCTCTCGCCTTAAAACTCTTGTAAAGAATCTTCAAAACCTTCTTATTCAAGATACTTTCATACAGAATATCGATATATTCCAATCCTTTCAGCTGTTCATTTTTATCAAGATGAATGATAGATTTGTGATTCGTAGATTGTATCGAATCTTCCAGTTTCTGAATGACACCATTCATCTCTTTAAACATAGAAAAATCTTTGAATTGCTTCAAAATCTGAATTGCATTAGTCATGGCTTTAAGATCATTCTCGTTCACAGAAATCTGATGAATGCTGTAATCCGGGTCGCTGTAACGGTAAAAGCGCTTTTCGTAAACTTCAATCGGCGCTTCATAACCGAATTTCTCACTTCGCATATTCTGCAAATCCAGCTGAATCGTGCGTTTGCTTACAAAAGATTCCTTGCCTTCAAACTCAAACAAAGCCTCGGAACATTCTTCCATTAAGTCTTCTAAAGTATATTTCTTGTACTTGTTCTTCAGACATTTGTCCAAAGTTTTGTAGCGGATTAAGGCGTTTTTATTGGATGACATTGGTTTTTAGTTTTATTTCAACTCAACGGTTAGTTGGTCATTCCGTAGGAATCTCTACAAAATTTTTATTATTAATTGTTTAGATTCCTTCGGAATGAGAAAGTGTATAAAAAGTCTATATATATTATTTTTTTGCTAAAGCTTCACCTTCAAACGAAATCCCGGCCCAGCCATATTCGATAAAGTTTCTGATATTTTGATGGTCGGTTCCATCCGGATTTTTCAAAACATCAGTTCTGTAAAAATCTCCGAATAACGCCAAAGTCTCGCCTTCCGAAAGCAGATTCAATTTCGCAAAACTGAAAACTTTGCAAGAACCACTATTTTGATTAGCTTCATTAATAGTATTTCCGTTAGTCAATTTCGTTGGAATGAAATCATAATTCTCATCAATAAAAGCGATGACATCTTTGAAATCAATAGTTTCAGGAGAATTTTTCAGTTGTTCTAATATCATTTTAATAAAATTTATCAAAAATAATTAAAATAATTTCTACAACGCAAAAAGATTGCGCACTTGTACAATTACTTTGCATCATCAAAACAGATAAAAATGGAAACAATTACAGGAAACGACTTAATCGCTTTAGGATTCACACCAAAAAAATGGTTCGCAGAAGCTTTGGAATATATCAATGAAAATCAATTGGATGACACTCAAATGATAGACTATCTGGAACAATTCAAATCTCCGGAACCGATTTCATTATTAGAAAACCCTGCCGACTTTATCATCAATATCAGAGCAGAAGATGAAAGTGAAATTGATAATGTAGAAAAAGTCATTAACACAATGAATGTTTTAATGAAAACCCCAACTTTGATTGGCGGTGCTATTATGCCGGATGCCTGTCCAACCGGACCGGAAGGTCACATCCCAGTTGGCGGTGTTGTGATTGCAAAAAATGCTATTCATCCGGGATTTCATAGTGCAGATATCTGCTGTTCTGTGATGTTGACAGATTTTGGAAAAGTGGATCCGAAAGAAGTTTTGGATGCTGCACATTCTATCACGCATTTCGGTTACGGCGGAAGACCACGAGGCGAACAATTGCCGATGTCTCAGGAGTTGATGGATGCTTTCAGAGAAAATCTTTTTCTGAATGACGAAAACTTAATCAGCATCGCACGTTCACATATGGGAACTCAGGGTGACGGAAACCACTTTTTGTTTGTAGGGATTTCCAAAAATACAGGAAACACAATGCTGGTAACGCATCACGGTTCAAGAGCGCCAGGTGCAAAGTTATATGACAAAGGAATGAAAGTCGCCAACCGTTTCCGAATGGAACTGTCGCCGGAAACCTTGAAGGAAAATGCGTGGATTCCTTTTGAAACTGAAGAAGGAAAAGCATATTGGGAAGCCTTGCAACTCATCAGAAAATGGACAAAAGAAAACCACGAAGCCATTCATAATGCGACTTTGGAAAAATTAAATATCGAAAAACTAGACAGATATTGGAACGAACATAATTTTGTATTCAGAGATGGAGATTTATTCTACCACGCCAAGGGCGCAACGCCGCTGGACGACAAATTTTTACCGGATATCACAGGTCCGAGGTTGATTCCTCTGAATATGGCGGAACCTGTGTTGATTGTCTCTGGGACAACCAACGGTAGAAATTTAGGTTTTGCGCCTCACGGAGCCGGGAGAAATTTCAGCAGAAGTTTTCATAAAAAGTCTCTGGCACACAAAACTACAGAAAAGATTTTCGCTGAAGAAACCCAAGGTCTGGATATCCGTTTTTTCACCAACGAAATTGATATCTCCGAATTGCCAAGTGCCTACAAAAGTGCGAAAAACGTGAGAGCTCAAATCGAAGAATTCGGACTTTGCGAAGTTCTGGATGAAGTGATGCCTTACGGTTGTATTATGGCTGGCGATGTGGGGAAGAATGCGCCTTGGAAGAGGAAGAAAAAATTTAGAAAATAAAACAATGAAAACAAAAATAATAGATAAATTAAAAACGCTTGAAAAAGAGAAAAACATTGAGATACTTTTTGCGATAGAATCAGGAAGTCGTTCTTGGGGATTTGCCTCTCCCGACAGCGATTACGATATACGTTTCATATACAAACATCCTGTAGATTGGTATCTTTCGCTGTGGGAAAAGCGCGATACAATAGAATTTATGACCGAAGATGATTTGGACGGTTCCGGTTGGGACTTGAAGAAGACTTTTCATTTATTGAACAAATCAAATGTTCCGCTTTTAGAACATCTATTTTCACACATATTTTATATAAAAAATGATACATTTCTGGAAAAGATGATACCTTTAGCAAAAGAAGCTTTTTCTCCTGTCGCAGTTATTTTCCATTATTTATCGATAAGCAAAAAATATTTGGAATCTTGCAACAAAGATGAAGTGAAATTGAAAGATTATTTCTATTGCTTAAGGACAACCTTAGCCTCAAAATGGGTCACTGAGAAAGGAACTTTTCCTCCCGTGATATTCCACGAAATGCTAGATTTGTTACCCGAAAATATATTCGATAAAGTTCAATTTCTATTGAATGTAAAATCTGAAAATGGAGAAAAGTATTTCCAAGCTCAAGATTGGGAACTTTTCGAATATTTAAAATTTGAAATAGAAAAATTACCGGAGGTTGCAAAAACTTTGAGAGCTGGAAATCTTAATAAATCAGAAGCTGAAAGAGTATTTGTAGAATTATTAAAATCTTAACAATGATAACAATCGATTTTTTAAAGAAAAATAACCTTATTCTTTTCGAAGCCATTTCCGGAAGCAAGTCTTTCGGATTGGCGACGGAAAATTCAGATACCGATGTAAAAGGTGTTTTTTATTTGCCTAAAGATATATTCTATGGGTTGGAATATATTCCGCAAGTTTCCAATGAAAGCAACGATATTGTTTATTATGAAATCGGAAGATTTACCGAACTTTTATTGAAGAACAATCCAAACATTTTGGAAATTCTTGCAACACCAAAAGATTGTATTCTTTACAAAAACCCAATAATGGATAACTTCTGTCAGGAAGATTTTCTATCAAAATTATGCAAAGATACTTTTGGCGGATATGCTGCAACTCAGATTCAGAAAGCGAGAGGACTAAATAAAAAAATTGTAAATCCTGTTGAAAAAGAACGAAAAGGAATTCTGGATTTTTGTGTGATTTTAGAAAATTCAAAATCAATCCCTGCGAAAGATTGGTTAGAAAAAAAGAACTTTTCGCAGGAAAATTGTGGCTTGGTAAAGATGCCAAATTCAAAAGGGATTTTTGCTTTGTTCTATGATGAAATCGGAAGTAAAAACTACTCCGGAATTTTTAAAAACGAAGATTCTAACGAAGTCAGTCTTTCATCGGTTCCTAAAAATGAAAAGTCGGAAGCTTACTTATTTTTCAATCAGGATGCTTATTCTGCATATTGCAAAAGTTACAAGGAATATTGGGATTGGGTAGAAAAAAGAAATGAAGACCGATATAAGACCAATCAAAAACACGGAAAAAATTACGATAGTAAGAATATGATGCACACCATTCGTATTTTGCAATCGGCAGTTAATATTTTCAAGAATAATAAAATTGAAATCCGTGTAAAAAACCGAGACGAGCTTTTGGACATAAAAGCAGGAAATTTGGATTATGATGATTTACTTTTGTTGGCTGACCAATTAATTGAAGAGGTAAATTTGTTAAGTAAAAGTTCTTTATTGCCAGATTTACCTGATAAAGATAAAGCGGAAAAGATTTTAGTGGAAACAAGGAAAGAATTATACTTTCAATAATATAAATAAAAACCACCGAAAAATTCGGTGGTTTTCTATATAATCATTATAATAATATTAAGCTTCAGATGAAGGATTTTCATCTCTGGCAGGTTTATTACCTTCTGGTCTTGCAGGTCTATCCTGTCTGTTTTGACCTTCCGGTCTTGGACCTCTTTGCTCTCCTTCTTTTTTCTCAGGTCTTGGTGGTCTTGGCAACAAAACTTTTCTGGAAAGTTTCATTTTCTTACGGTCATCATAGCCCATAAATTTCACCTCTACCTCGTCGCCTTCATTGTACGGAACTTTTTCCAATCGTTTCCATTCAATTTCGGAGATGTGAAGCAAGCCTTCTGTCCCTTTAGCAATTGCTACAAAAGCTCCAAAATCCATCACTTTCACTACTTTTCCTTGGTAAACTTCGCCTACAACGGGTACAAACGTAATTTCGTTGATTCTCGCAATCGCCTCGTTGATTTTTTCTCGGCTCACACCAGAAATTTCAATCCTTCCAATCTCGCCAACTTCTTCAATAGCAATCACAGTATCGGTATCTTTCTGCATCTGCTGAATGATTTTTCCACCCGGCCCAATTACGGCACCAATGAAGTCTTTCGGGATTTCCATCATCACCATTTTTGGAGCGTGAGGTTTCACATCTTCTCTCGGTTGTGCAATGGTTTCCGTTATTTTATCAAGTATATGAAGTCTTCCTTCTCTGGCTTGCAACAATGCTTTTTCCATAATATCCATCGATAATCCTTGGATCTTGATGTCCATTTGGCAAGCCGTTATTCCGTCTGCTGTTCCAGTTACTTTGAAATCCATATCGCCTAGGTGATCTTCGTCTCCCAAAATATCAGAAAGTACGGTGTATTTTCCTGTTTTCACATCGGTTACCAATCCCATTGCAATTCCAGAAACGGGTTTATGAATCTGTACACCCGCATCCATCAATGCCAAAGTTCCCGCACAAACAGTTGCCATAGAAGACGAACCGTTGGATTCTAAAATATCCGAAACAATACGGATGGTATAAGGATTTTCTTCCGGAATCATATTTGCCAAAGCTCTCTGAGCCAGGTTTCCGTGGCCAACTTCTCTTCTGGAAGTTCCTCTCAAAGGGCGAGCTTCACCTGTCGAGAATGGCGGGAAGTTATAATGAAGGAAGAATCTTTCGTCATAATTCACCATCACGCTGTCCACCATATTCGCATCTTTTACAGAACCAAGCGTTACAGCCGTAAGAGACTGAGTTTCACCTCTTGTAAATATTGCAGAACCGTGCGCTCCCGGTAAATAGTCAATTTCTGACCAGATTGGACGAATTGTTTCAGGATCACGACCATCAAGACGGATTTTGTCATTGATAATCATCTGACGCATCGCCTCTTTTTCCACATCGTGGTAATAAACTTTTACGAAAGGTGTTACTCTTTCCAGTTCTTCAGGATTATCTACATATTGAGCTAAAAATTCTTCACGCACCGCTTTGAATTTTTCGCCTCTTTCTTCTTTGCTAGAAGGCGTTTTAGCTACTTCGTAAACTTTATCATACGTTTCTTTCCACACTTTTTCACGGATGGCTTCATCGTGAGTTTCGTGGTTGTATTCTCTTTTAGGGAATGATTTTCCTACTTTTTCAGCCAATCTTTCCTGAGCTTCCACTTGTTTTTTAATTTCTTCGTGGGCAAAAGTGATGGCTTCCAGCATTTCTGCTTCGGTAATTTCTTTCATCTCGCCTTCCACCATCACAATAGAGTCTTTTGTAGCTCCCACCATAATATCAAGGTCAGAATTTTTAAGATCTGCATAATTTGGGTTGATGGAAAGTTCTCCGTTTATTCTTACTACTCTCACCTCAGACATCGGTCCGTTGAAAGGAATATCGGTAATCGCAATAGCAGAAGATGCGGCAAGACCTGCCAAATCGTCCGGGATAGATTGTCCGTCATAAGAAATCAATGAAATCATTACCTGAACTTCTGCGTGGAAATCTTCTGGGAACAAAGGTCTTAGAACCCTATCTACCAAACGCATTGTAAGGATTTCCTGATCTGATGGTCTGGCTTCTCTTCTGAAAAAGTTTCCTGGAATTTTGCCGCCTGCATAGAATTTTTCTCTGTAATCAACTGTTAAAGGTAAAAAATCTACACCTGGATTGGCTTCTTTGTTGGCTACAACAGTTGCTAAAAGCATTGTTCCGCCCATTTTTACGACTACAGATCCATCGGCTTGTTTTGCCAGTTTCCCTGTTTCGATTGTGATTTCTCTGCCGTCTGCAAGAGTAATCAGCTCTGTAATTGCTTGAGGTACACTCATAAAATGTAGTTGTTGTACTCCGTATTGAGTACTTTTAAATTAATATATTTCGTCTAAAATTTAGGTGCAAATTTAATGTATTTATTTGGATTATAAACAGGTATTCATAACAAGTAACTTTGATGAGAGAATTATTAATATATGCCTCCGTAAGTCCAATCCATTAAAACACAAAATTTGAAATCATTAATTAAAAAATCTGTGATTTTCTATGTGTCTTAAACCAGTTTCAAATTAAAAAACATAGTGCCTTTAAATTTACTTAACAGCGTCACTTTCTTGTGATCCTTAACAATAAAACGATAATAATACATAGAGAAAAAACAAATCCTAAAATCGCCAACAAAGACATTTCGCCAATTCTAGGTCCCGATTCTGAAACAACAACGATTGCAGTCGCAATGATATTTGCACCGAGAATCATTGCTAAAATTAGATTAACAATGCTTGATTTAATAAGGTTATTTGTTTTCTCAATATTTTTTATTTCACTCGAAATCGTGAATTTATTATCATCCAGCTTTTGGAGGACAGAGCGCAATTCTTTAGGAATTTCGTCTACACTATCCGTAAAATTCACCACTTTATCCAGACTATTTTTCAGTAGCTTTTTGGGACTTATTTTTTTGGTTAATATTTTTTTGGTGTAAGGATGAAGACTTTTTACAATATCCAAATCTGGATTGATGGTTCTGCCAACGCCCTCTATGAGACCAATTCCTTTGAACAAAAGATAAAAATAATCTGGCATATAAAGCTGATTATCCTTCAAAACATCTTTCATTTTGTTAATGATAATCTGTGGATTAATATCTTTCAGAGAAGTGCTGTGAACAAAATTCAGAACCTCTTCCACATCATTTTCAAATCTTCTGTCATCCGGAATTTCATAACTCACTGCCATTTTTTTAAGAGAACGAACAATTTTATTAGAATTTCTAGCAACAAAAGCGACAATCAAACTCTCCAAAATCTCTTTATCATTCGGCTGAATTTTCCCAACTGCGCCAAAATCTATAAAAACCACTCTCCCATCTTTCTTCACTAGAATATTGCCTGCGTGCGGATCTGCGTGGAAAAATCCAAAATCCAAAATCTGAGAAACAAAGAGCCTCAGACCCACTTCTGAAATTTTAACCGGATCTATATTATGTTTTAGAAGTTGGATTTTATCCGTGACTTTGATTCCGTCAATAAACTCCATACAAAGCACATTATTATTGGAAAATTCGTCATAGACAATGGGAATGTAGGTTTCTTTATTATTTTTAAAGTTCAGAGAAAATTGCTTGATATTATTCCGTTCATTAACCAAAGAAACCTCTTCTAACAAAGACTTTTCAAAGGTTGCAATGGCTTGTGTTAGATTTAATTTCGAAGCAATTTCTGAGTAAGTAGAAATCAGCTTTACCAAATCTTTAATGAGTAGCAAATCATCTTCGATAACACTCAGAACATCTGGTTTTTTGATTTTAAGAATGACTTCTTCACCAGAAATCAAAGTAGCTTTATAAACTTGCGCAATAGAAGCAGTTGCTAAAGGATTTGAAACGATTTCCAAAAAATGTTCTTTAACCGAAATATTAAACTCATTCTCCAGAATTTCCTCAACATTCATCTCCACAATCTCCACTCGATCCTGAAGTTTTTGCAGTTCCTGAATCAATTCCGCAGGCAGCAGATCTTCCCGATTACTGAAGGTTTGCCCCAGCTTCACAAACGTTGGTCCGAGTTCTTCCAAAACCAATCTGATTCTTTCGTAAACCGTTCCTTTGGAAATGATTTCGTCCGAATTGCCAGAGTTGCCTTCCGTCTTCTTGCCCATTCTCGCAATCAGATCTTTGAAACCGTATTTGCTTAAAACAGAGATTAATTTGGCGGAGCGTTTGAGTTTGCGTTGCTGTTTGTCGAACATAATTTGATTAAATAAAAAATAACCATAAATCAACTCCAAAAATTATTCCTAGAGATAAGAAATTCTTTTAGAACGTCAGACTTAAATTGAAAATAAATTAATCTTTCAGACTAAGCACATTTTTTATTGAATATAATCTGCCAAATCAGTAAAATCCCCAAGAGAAATCTAAAATCTCTTCTTCTTTGGATTAAGGAAAGTAGGAAAAACCATCACTTCTGGTCCGAATTTCTGTAATATTCTTTCTTCGATATTCACCAATTCGCTTTCCATAAACTGATTACGGATTTCGTCATTATCAAACAATAGAAAAAGATTGGTATTTTTTCCCTCATCTACCATATCAGAATGAACTTCGGATAGAATATATTTTTCTACATCCAAGAGATTTTCTACCATCTGATGCAATTCATTTTCAAGATAGATATCCCATTCTTCAACTCTGTTATCGGTAGCGTGAAAAGTAATACTCAAGATGCTCATACTTTAAAATTTTTATGATTAATGTTGATAAATTCAGAATGCAAAAATCGGTTTTTTTTTGTAAATTAGCCCGTTATAAAAAACAGAAAAACTCAACGGGTCAGAAACTAAAATAAAATTCTGATTTACAATAAATTAAAAATATTTATGCATAAGGAAGGAGAAAGGTTAATACCGATCAACATTGTTGACGAAATGAGAACCTCCTATATCGATTATTCGATGTCGGTAATTGTATCAAGGGCTTTACCAGATGTAAGAGACGGTTTGAAACCCGTTCACAGACGTGTTCTTTACGGTATGTATGGTCTTAATGTATTTTCTAATAGAAAACATTTGAAATCTGCCAGAATTGTTGGAGACGTTTTAGGTAAATATCACCCGCACGGAGACAGTTCAGTTTACGATGCCATGGTAAGAATGGCGCAGCCGTGGAGTTTGCGTTACGAACAGGTTGACGGACAAGGTAACTTTGGTTCCATGGATGGCGACCCGCCTGCAGCAATGCGTTATACCGAAGCAAGATTAAAAAAAATCTCTGACGAAATCCTTGCTGACCTTGACAAAGATACAGTTGATTTCCAAAACAACTTTGATGACTCTTTGCAAGAACCAACTGTTCTTCCTACAAGAGTCCCTAATCTTTTAGTCAATGGTACTTCCGGTATCGCTGTTGGTATGGCGACCAATATGGCGCCGCACAACCTATCTGAAAGTATTGATGCCATCTGTGCATATATTGATAATAAAGAAATTACCATCGATGAGCTGATGAAGCATATCATAGCTCCGGATTTCCCGACTGGAGGAATTATCTATGGTTATGATGGTGTTCGTGACGCTTTCCATACAGGAAGAGGACGTATTGTTTTAAGAGCAAAAGTTGGTTTCGAAGAGATTGGAAACAGAAATGCAATTATTGTAACTGAAGTTCCTTATCAGGTTAACAAAGCAGAAATGATTGCCAGAACTGCGGAACTCGTTAAAGATGATAAACTTCCAGGAATTTATGAGATCCGTGACGAATCTGACAGAACTGGTTTAAGAATCGTTTATGAACTTAAAAACGATGCGATTCCAAACGTTGTATTGAATCTATTATACAAATACACTTCTCTTCAGACATCATTTTCAGTCAATAACATTGCTTTGGTCAAAGGAAGACCTTTGCAATTGAATGTTAAAGATCTGATTTTACATTTCGTGGATCACCGTCACGAAGTCATCGTAAGAAGAACCGAATACGAACTGAGAAAAGCCAAGGAAAGAGCGCACATTCTGGAAGGCTTTATGAAGGTTATTGGAAGTCAGGATTCTTTGGATAAAGCTATTGCGATCATCCGTCACAGTGCAAATCCTGCAGCGGCAAAAGAAGGTTTGATTGAGGAATTCGAATTGTCAGAAATCCAAGCTCAGGCGATTCTTGATCTTCGTTTGGCTCGTCTTACCGGAATGGAATTGGACAAAATCCGTGCGGAGTATGAAGAGATAATGGCTTTAATAAAAGATTTGGAAGATATTCTTTCTAATGAGCCTAGACGTTATCAAATCATCAAAGAAGAACTTCTTGAAATCAAAGAAAAATACGGAGACGAAAGACGTTCGGAAATTGATTATTCTGGTGGAGAATTCTCTATCGAAGATATCATTCCTGACGAAAAAGTTGTTTTAACTATTTCTCATGCAGGTTACATCAAAAGAACTTTACTTTCCGAATACAAAGTGCAATCCAGAGGTGGTGTTGGAAATAGAGCCGCAACTACAAGAGACGAAGATTTCTTAGAATATATTGTCACGGCTACAAACCACGAATATCTCCTATTCTTTACAGAAAAAGGAAAATGTTTCTGGCTGAGAGTGTTCGAAGTTCCGGAAGGTTCTAAAACCGCAAAAGGAAGAGCAGTTCAAAACTTAATCAATATCGAACCTGATGACAAGATTAAAGCTTATATCAGAACGAAAGACTTAAAAAATCAGGAATATATCAACCAAATGAATGTGGTGATGATTACCAAAAACGGAACCATCAAGAAAACATCTTTGGAAGCTTACTCCAGACCAAGAACCAATGGTGTAAACGCTATAGAAATCCGTGACAATGACCAATTATTGGGCGCGAAATTAACAGACGGAAATTCTCAAATAATGATTGCCACCAAAAACGGAAAATGCATCCGTTTCCCTGAAGAAAAAGCAAGAGCTGTGGGTAGAGGATCAATTGGTGTAAGAGGTATTTCTCTTGAAGATAACGATGAAGTTATCGGAATGATTGTTGTAAATGATCTTGAAAATGACACTGTTCTTGTAGTTTCTGAAAGAGGTTACGGAAAGAGAACTGCTGTAGAAGATTACCGTATCACAAACCGTGGTGGAAAAGGTGTTATTACGCTTAATATTACTGAAAAAACAGGAAATCTAATCGCTATCCAAAGTGTGACAGATGAAGATGGATTGATGATTATCAACAAATCTGGTGTTGCCATTCGTATGAATATGAACGAGATGCGTGTGATGGGTAGAAACACTCAAGGTGTAAAAGTCATTAACCTGAAAACTAAGGACGAGATCGCTGCCATCGCAAAAGTAGAAATGGATAGCGAGGTCGCGGAAGAGGAAAGTGAGGGCGAAGAAGCGGTTGTAAATAACAGCAATAATCCAGAATTTTCCGCAGATGAACAGTCTGGTGAGATCCCTTTGAACATCGGTGAGTCACAAGAGAATGATGATTCTGATGAGGAAACAGATGAAACTGGAGAAAAACAATAAAAACAATAAAATTTTAATATGAAAAGATTAATTTTAAGTTTAGCAGTTCTTTCTGTAGCATTAGTCAATGCGCAGAAAAAAGAAATTGCTAACGCTGTAAAAGCAGTTGATTCAGGAGACATTACAACTGCTAATTCAGAATTATCAAAAGCTGAGGCTATTTTTGGCGAAAAAACTTATTTGCTGGAGCCTTCTGTCTTAGAGCAATACTATTATGCTAAAGGACTTTCTTCTATAAAAGCTGGGAAAAACATCGAAGGCGCTGAGTATCTATCTAAAATAAGCAATCTTGGATCAGAAGCTATTTTTACCGGAAAAGACGCTGAGAAGAACAAAGTTTACTTCGTAGGAAAAGACGCTGCTGATAAATTGGGGAACGGTCTTTCTTTGAAACAGGAAAAATATACTCCTGAACTTGCAGAAAAAGTTAGAAGCAATGTTAATTCACTTTTGCAGACTGCAAGCACAGAAGCTACAAAAGAATATTCTGCAAAGAATTATGATAAAGCTGGGGAGAAATTTGCCGAAACATATTATTTGCTTAAAGCCGGCGGACAAGATAATAAAACCTATTTATACTATGCCGGCATAGCGTATGCGCAAACTACTGGAAATAAATCAAAAGCTGTAGAAATACTCAGTTCTCTGATCAAGTCCAATTACACTGGTGAAGAGACCATTTACACCGCAAAAAACACGAAAAGCGGACAGGTAGAAACTTTGGACAAAGCAGCATTTGATCTTTATAAGAAAGCCAATGCAGGCTACTCAGACTTCAAAACTGAGAAAACGCCAAACAAACAAGAAGAACTTTATGATGTAACTGCATCTTTATTATTTGATCAAGGTAAATATGACGAGGCAGGAAAGGTAGCAGAAGAAGGTTTGAAGAAGTTTCCAAAAAACCAATCTCTATCTCAAGTTCAAAGTAATTCTTACTTCAAATCTGGCAAAACAGATGAGTTCGTAAACAACTTGAAAGCGAAAATTGCTGCCAATCCAAACGATAAAGAAAGTATGTACAACTTGGGAGTAATGCTAAGCAAAGACCCGAATAAACAAGCTGAAGCTGAAGAAACTTTCAAGAAGCTAACTGACATTGATCCAAAATTCCCTAATGCAATGAACAATCTTGTTTTTGCAATTCTGGGCGAAGACGAGGTTGCTATCAACAAGTACAGAGATCTGAAAAAAGCAGGCAAGATAGATGAAGCTAATAAAGTTTTGGAGCAGAGAAGAGCAAGATTCCAAAAAGCTTTGCCTTATGCAGAAAAATTGTACGCACAGGATCCTAATAACAAAGAAGTTGTTTCACTTCTGAAAGGAATGTATATGACCACGCAGAATACCGCAAAGTATAACGAGTTCAAAGCAAAAGAAGCTGGAATGAAATAATACAAAAGGAGCCTCTGGGCTTCTTTTTTTGTTTTCGTCAATGCTAATTAAATACTTATATTTACAAACAATTTTATAAAAACTTATATATGAAATTTTTTATTGACACGGCCAATTTGGACCAAATCAGAGAAGCACAGGATTTGGGAATTTTAGATGGCGTAACGACCAATCCTTCGCTGATGGCAAAAGAAGGAATATCTGGAAAAGAAGCAATCAACCAACATTATATCGATATTTGCAACATTGCAGATGGCGACGTTTCTGCAGAAGTTTTATCGACCACTTACGAAGAAATGATCAAAGAGGGTGATGAGCTGGCTGCCCTTCACGAGAGAATTGTTGTAAAAATCCCAATGATCAAAGACGGCGTAAAAGCGCTTAAATATTTCTCTGACAAAGGTATCAAAACCAATTGTACATTAATTTTTTCAGCAGGACAAGCATTATTAGCTGCTAAAGCTGGTGCAAGCTACGTTTCTCCATTCCTGGGAAGATTAGACGATATTTCCGTTGATGGACTTAATCTTATAGAAGAAATCAGAACAATCTATGATAATTACTATTTCGAAACAGAAATATTAGCTGCATCTATCAGAAGTCCTATGCATATCATTAATTGTGCAAAAATTGGCGCCGATGTTATTACATCTCCATTAGCACCGATTCTTAGCTTGTTAAAACACCCACTTACAGATTCTGGACTAGCGCAGTTCGTTGCAGATTCTAAAAAATTAGGATAACTATTTGGGCACCTTATCCGCCCTCCACTCCCGCTTTTTTATTTTTAAGTAAAAAAATAAAAAGAGCTCCGTTCAGGTCGGGGTGCGCTTCGCAAAAAACAACTAAGATTTTCCAAAATCAACATACAAAAACCGAATCCTGTGATTCGGTTTTTTCATCTTACAGCCTAAGGAAAAATAGTTTCCTTCAAGAGATAAATATTCAAAATAATAATGATTGCGCTGATGATGTAAGCCACAAACTTTAACCACGGTTTATTAACAAATTCGCCCATTTTAGCTTTACTTCCCGTAAACATTACCAACGGTACAACAGCAAAACTCAACTGCATTGATAAGATTACCTGACTGAAAACTAACAAATCAGCAGTTCCACGTTCACCATATTTGATGGATATGATCAAAGCTGGAACTATCGCAATCAATCTTGTAATTAGTCGTCTTACCCAAGGCTTCAATCTGATATTAAGGAAACCTTCCATCACAATTTGACCAGCAAGTGTTCCCGTCAACGTCGAGTTCTGTCCGGAAGCGAGCAAAGCGACTCCAAAAAATATACTTGCAAGAGTAGTTCCTAAAAGTGGCGTCAGCAGCATATAAGCATCATTGATATCTGCCACATCCTTGTTGCCGGTGGTATGAAAAGTAGCGGCAGAAATTATCAGAATAGAAGCATTAATGAAAAATGCCAGCATCAAAGAAAAACTACTATCAAGTCCCGCAAATTTCAAAGCTTCCTTTTTACCTTCAGTCGTTCTTGGATAATTTCTCGTTTGAACAATACTACTATGAAGATAAAGGTTATGAGGCATTACTGTAGCACCCAAAATACCGATGGCGATATAAAGCATAGAGGGATTGGTGATTATCTCTTTCTTAGGAATCAAGCCTTCCAGCATTGGCAAAACCTCTGGTTTACTGAGAATTATCTCATAAAAGAACGCGGCAAAAATAACGAAGATCAACCCTCCAACAATACTTTCGATATACCGGAACCCTCTTGATTGCAGGAATAATATTAAGAAAACATCTATTACCGTTATCACAACTCCCACACTCAGCGGAATGCCAAATAATAGATTTAAAGCTATTGCAGATCCGATAACTTCGGCCAGATCGCACGCAGCAATCGCAATTTCGCAAAATATCCAAAGCACAAAATTAACCGATGGATGGAAATGGTCTTTACAGGCCTGTGCTAAATCACGCTCTGCAACTATACCTAACTTAACGGATAAGTATTGCAGCACTATTGCAAATAGATTGGATATAAGGATGACAGAAAGCAACGTGTAACCAAATTGGGCACCACCAGCAATATCCGTTGCCCAATTCCCAGGATCCATATAACCTACTGCAACCAGCAAACCTGGTCCCATATAAGCCATCAATTTTTTCTTAAAACTCCCATCTTGCGGGATATTCACACTTGCAAAAACCTCTTGAAGAGAATTGGAACTTCTCTCCTTCCGCCAGGCTTCTTTATTATGATTTGTACTCAATTGCTATCATTGTTAGATTAGACTAACAAAACTAGTAATACTTTTCTTAACCGACAACAAGTCAATAAAAAAACTGCCATAAAATGACAGTTTTTATTAATTTAATTTTTTTTATTTGGTAAACCTTACAGCCGTTTTCCTATCAGATTCCCTTTCTTTATCAGAAGCTTCTGCTGGAACTTTTGCAAATTTAGAACCATAACCCTCTGCTTCCAATACTTGATTGGACTTGATTGCTGATTTTACAATGGCAGCTCTCTCACCAGATAATTTTACATTCACTGTCTCATCACCTTTCTTATCGGTGTAAGCGCCTATTTTGATTTTAGCATCTGGAAACTCCGATAAAATCATTTTCAAATTATCTAATTGAACCTGAGATTCTGGGGTCAAAACTGCTTTTCCAAATTCGAAATTCAGATTATCAAAGTTAAACCATCTGTCTTTCAATTGTTCTTCTGTAGAGTTTTTATATTCATCAGATTTCAGAAAAGTTACCATCTGATCCTCAATTCCACCTTTGTACGCCTGCAAAGTTTTACCACTCGGCAAAGTCACAACCATAGTTTCTCTTGTTGCTTCCACTGTATCTCCCACCACATTGCTAGAATCCGTAAGGACTGTTGTAGAGTCTGTAACTACAGTGGCTGGTTCTGTTTCTGATTTTTTATCGCATTGTTTCCAGAAGAACCATCCTAAAAGCAATAACAACAATAGTGGCAATAACCACTTCCAAATACTTCCTCCAGAATCGTGATTCCCAGCAATTTCGTGTGTTGTTCCACTTCTGCTCACTTCTATTTTGGATGCTTCGGTAGTGAGAGCTTTTTCAGTTACTGGCGTTACAGGATTGACATCGGCTACAGGTGTTTGCATTGGTTCTGGAACAACATTCACGATTTCCGGTTCAGAACTTCCGAACCAATTACCTAATCCTAAACTTGCAAAACTGAATCCTGCTGGTAATATTGCAGAAAGATTATTTTTTTGCTCAGTCAGTAGATTTTGGAAAGAAGCTGTGTCTAAATTGTTTTGTAAAGCATAACGGCCAAGTGTTCCAGCTGTGGCACCAGTTACGAGTCGCAATAATGAATTTGTAGACTCATTGCTGATTCCTGCATAATGAGAAACGGAATTGGTTATTGCTGCAAGTTTATCACCATCTCCGAAAATCAGAGACAAAATCCGTGAAATCACAGAGTCATTTGAGCTATCATTCTCCAATAAATCTGATCCTTGACCGGAATTAGAGGATTCTTTTACCGCAGCCAAAAGTTCTGATTGTGCGTTACTATTTACGAAACCGCCTAAAACACTAGGAAGTAGTGTGGAAATTGCTTTTGAGATTCCTGACTCACTTTCTCCAAGTTGAGTTGCAGTTTGCGAGATCGTTGCCGTTCCCAGCTGACCTTTTATAAGGTCGATTAAATTGCTTGACATAGTAGTTTATTTTTATGTTTGATGTATCGTAATATTACCAAATTTTAATCCACAAATTTTCTATGTTTATAATTTTGGG
Source organism: Chryseobacterium sp. (assembly GCA_039595375.1). Classification (GTDB taxonomy): domain Bacteria; phylum Bacteroidota; class Bacteroidia; order Flavobacteriales; family Weeksellaceae; genus Epilithonimonas. Next base: position 5,474 of record JBCNLQ010000009.1, on the reverse strand, counting down.
AAAACTTTAACAAATATCAATTTAACTTTTTGAAGTCAAATTGATCCCTTTAAACACAAAAACCGAAGACAGAGCTTCGGTTTTTGATATAAATTTTTGAGATTCTAATATGCTTTTGCGAAAACGACCCTTTGTTTAGAAGGTTTTCCGGTTACCAATGAAATACCTTCTTCTTGTTCATTATTTAGAGGAATACATCTGATTGTTGCTTTTGTTTCCTGCTTGATTTGCTCTTCCTCTTCTTCCGTTCCATCCCAGTGCGCTAGAATGAAACCACCTTTTTCTTCCAAAACCTGTTTGAATTCTTCATAAGAATCAACTTTAGTCATGTTTTCTTCTCTATGGTTTAGCGCTTTAGAATAAATGTCATTTTGAATTGTTTTTAATAATTCCTCAATGTAGTCTTCCAAGCCATCGATTGATACTGATTCCTTGGTCAGATTATCACGTCTAGCCAACTCAACCGTTCTGTTTTCCAAATCTCTTGGCCCCATTGCAATTCTCAACGGCACACCTTTCAATTCGTACTCTGCGAACTTCCAGCCTGGCTTGTTTTGCGTATCATCATCAAATTTCACAGAAATACCTTTCGCCTTTAACTTAGCCTGAATATCTAAAGCTACATCGCTGATCTGTGCTAGCTGCTCTTCTCCTTTGAAAATTGGAACTATCACTACTTGAATCGGAGCCAAAGTCGGAGGCAGAACCAGACCAAGATCATCAGAATGAGTCATAATTAATGCGCCCATCAATCTTGTAGAAGTACCCCAAGATGTTCCCCAAGCATGCTCGATTTTCCCTTCTCGTGTCGTGAACTTGACATCAAAAGCTTTTCCAAAATTCTGACCCAAGAAATGCGATGTGCCAGCCTGCAAAGCTTTCCCATCCTGCATCATCGCTTCGATACAATACGTTTCATCTGCTCCAGCAAATCTTTCAGAAGGTGTTTTGATTCCTCTGATTACAGGAATTGCCATAAATTCTTCAGCGAATTTTGCATAGACTTCAAGCATTTTCTCAGTTTCCTCTATCGCTTCATCTTTTGTTGCGTGAGCTGTGTGCCCTTCTTGCCAAAGGAATTCGGCAGTTCTAAGGAATAACCTGGTTCTCATTTCCCAACGTACAACGTTGGCCCATTGATTAATCAAAATCGGCAAATCTCTGTAAGACTGAACCCAGTTTTTATAAGTATTCCAAATAATTGCTTCAGATGTTGGACGAACAATTAGTTCCTCTTCCAATTTTGCATCTGGGTCAACAATTAATTTTCCGGGATTATTTGGGTCGGTTTTTAATCTGTAATGCGTAACCACAGCACATTCTTTGGCAAAACCTTCAGCATTTTTTTCTTCAGCTTCAAAAAGGCTTTTCGGTACAAAAAGAGGGAAATAAGCATTCTGGTGTCCTGTTTCTTTGAATTTTCGATCCATCTCGTCACGCATCTTTTCCCAAATAGCATATCCATAGGGCTTTATAACCATACATCCCCTTACACCCGAATTCTCTGCTAAATCTGCTTTAACAACCAGTTCATTATACCATTTGCTATAATCTTCTGCTCTTGATGTTAACTTTGCCATAAATTTTTTTGATATGATTTTTAACTTTTTTAACTATTTCTAATCTAAATAAAAAGCCTAATTTTACACGTATTTTCTAATATTTTAATGGTATAGAATTTGGTCTATTTTAAGAAATGCAAATATAGGAAACTTAAAACATCTCAAAATGAAAAATTTTAACAATACAAGTTTATTTAATTTCATCAAATCCAAAGGTTTGATTCTGATATCCAGCAGCTTTATTTTGTCTTCTTGTGTGATTTACACAGGTGGTTACTCAGAAACTGATGGTGCATATTATGATCCGAACAAAGATACTTTACCTGCTGGTACATACGTGGGCAGTTATGGAAATCAAGTAGATGATTATTACAACTATCAGGATACTTATCCTAGTATCTACGACAACAACCAACAAAACCTTCAGGATCAGCAAAATAGATACAGTGTTGGCAGTAGCTCTGACTGGGGAACTTTCACTGGTTCAGAAACCAATTATACGAGCTTCAACAATTGGGGTTGGGGCGGAATGGGCTTCGGCTACGGTGGCTTTGGAGGATGGGGTTATCCTAATTTTGGCTGGGGCTGGAATGGAGGTTTCAACTCTTTCGGTTGGGGAATGGGATTCGGTTGGGGCAATTCTTTCTACTCACCTTGGGGTTGGGGCGGAGGCTTTTATGATCCATTCTGGAACTTTGGCTACGGTGGCTGGGGCGGCTATTACGGAGGATATAATTCTTGGTATAATAGCGGCTATTACAGACCTGCATACATCCGTTCTGGAGGCAATGGCAGATTGGGCGGAATGATTGCAACAAATAATAGAAATGATAGATTCCGCGGTATCAATTCTGCTCGAACTTTACAAAGAGGTGCTGTTACCGGTGTAAGAAACAACGTTGGAAATATTAGAAATAATAATGGTGTAAGAAACCCTAATATCGGAAATATCAGAAATCAAAACAACCAGGGAACAGTAAGACAATTTCCAAATAATAATGGTGTTAGAAACTCTTATCCCAACAATAACGGAAATGTGAGAAGTTATCCAAATAATGGTGGCATAAGAAGCCAAAATAATGGTGGTTTCAGAAATGATTCTTACAATTCACCTATGAGATCTGGAGGTAACTCAGGCGGATTCAATTCCGGAGGAGGAATGAGATCTGGAGGCGGTTCTGGCGGTGGCGGAATGAGATCCGGCGGAGGAAGAAGATAATTTTGTAAATTCTTAATACATTTCATATAAAAATGCTAAAAAAAACATTTTTACTGTTAAGCATTCCTATTTCTTTTGTTTATTTACAAGCACAGGATGTTTCAGTAATCACAAATACTGTTGATGTTTATTCCAACAACTCCATTAACGGAACTTCAAAATACAATGCAATGGCTGGCTCCATGGGAGCTTTGGGAGGAGATATTTCTTCTGCTAGTGTCAATCCTGCTGGAATCGGAGTTTTCATTACAAGCGATGTTAATCTGACTTTAGGTATTAATAGTAATCAAAATACGTCATCTTTGGCAGGAAGATCATCTGCCTTCAAAAGCAATAGTACGGATTTGAATAATTCTGGAGGTGTTTTGACAATTGATTTATCACAAACAGATAGTAAGTGGAAGTTCGTCAATATCGGGATTAATTATACAACGCAATCATTAGATAATGTTTCAAGGTCACCAGGTAATTCTAATATTAAAATTGTTGATGATTTTTCCATTCCTAATAAGATAATTAACTATACATTTCTGGGTCATTCTTACGACAGATCCGGAGATTTATCCAAAACCAGTTTTACCGTAGGTAGCAATTATGACAATAGATTGTATTTTGGTGCCGGACTGAATTTTCAGAATTCATATTATATTCAGTACGATAATGCCGGATTCTACTCAGATTTGGACAAGAGTTCGCTAGAATATTCCAAACAATATACAGGATACGATGAAAGAGCTAATGGATTTTCAGCAAATCTTGGTGTTATAGCAAAGCTTAGCAACCAGTTCCGCGTTGGAGCAGCTATTGAAACACCAACTTGGTGGAACATTGACAGAACTTTTAGCATTTACAATTTTGGTGAAAATGATTATTCTGGGGGTGAAGATCGAAATCTTAGGACTCCAATGAAAGCTTCACTCAGTGCGGCGTTTGTACCAAGCAAAAATTTTGCTCTAAACGTCGATTTCATTCAAGGTCTTACAAAACCAAAATATGCAGTTGTTACAGAAACTGAACAGGAGTTGAATGACTTTTTCAAAGATTCTTACAAAAACTCATCGGAGGTAAGAGTTGGTGCAGAATATAGATTGGCAGGTTTTAGAATGAGAGGAGGTTACGCTTATCAAGGAAGTAATATTGATAACTTATCATTATTTAGTTATAATGACAATGGTACATCATCAGACAAATCATATTCTAATTTGATTTTTGGGAAGCGTAATATTATCGGAGCTGGTTTAGGTTATGATTTTCAAGCATTTTACATAGATGCATCTTACCAAAATATTACATCTGAATACAGTAGCCCTTTTCTACAAGGAAGTGTAGATTACAACTCTGGATATTTTAATGGTGGTTATGACGTAAACAGCGAAGCATATGCAGTCTCGAAAGTTAAAAACAAAAGAGATAACTTCTTCATCACAGTGGGTTGGAAGTTCTAGAACACACCTTTAACATCATAAAAAATCCTACAATTATTTGTAGGATTTTTTTATTTCTGATTAATTTCTTCTGCTTCTTCCATTAACTTGAGATAAGTTGAATATCTGGTTTCTTCGATTTCTCCAGTTTCAAGACCGCTTAGAACTGCACATTTTGGTTCGTTAATGTGCATACAGTTGTGATATTTGCACTGTCTCCCCGCTTTGAAAATCTCTGGGAAATAGTGTTGAATTTCCTCTTTCTGAACATCTATCATCGCAAATTCCCGAACGCCTGGCGTGTCTATAACGGACCCACCAAAATCCCAAAAGTGCATCTGAGCAAAAGTCGTCGTATGTTTTCCTTTGAGTACAGATTCCGAAATCTCTCCTGTTCTGATATGCAAATCAGGTTGCATCGCATTCACTAATGTAGATTTGCCACAACCAGAATGTCCGAAGAACACAGACGTTTTATCTTTAATTCTTTCAATTAATAAATCAAGATTTAGTTTTGAATAGGATGAAATCTGGAGTGTGTCGTAGCCTATGTTTTGGTACATTGCTTCAATATTTTCCACGATTTCTTTTTCCTCATCTATCAACGTATCCATTTTGTTGAATAAAATCAGCGGTGCAATATTGTACGCTTCACAACAAGCCAAAAACCTATCGAGAAATCCTAAAGACGTTTCAGGGAATTTCAAAGTGTAGATGAAACAGGCAATATCAACATTGGAGGCGATGATGTGTGCTTCTTTAGAAAGGTTTACCGATTTTCTAATAAGGTAATTTCTTCTTGGGAAGATCTTGGTAATCCACGCAACATCATCTTGCTCCAAAGAGAATTCTACTTCATCTCCAACTGCCAGTGGATTTGTAAGCCTGGTTTTAATTAATTTGAATTTCCCTCGGATTCTGGCTTCGTAAACGGTTTTTGTTTCCGATTTCAAAACCTGATACCAGCTTCCTGTAGATTTGATGATGATTCCTTTCAAAAAATTGATTTTATGTTTCGCAAAGTTAAAGCTTTTATCGGTTTATAAATCAAAAACCCTTTCAGAAATCTAAATCTGAAAGGGCTATCTTAAATTTGAAGAAATGCTTGATTGATGAACAATCGTGACTAAGCCAACAAATCGTCAAGTGTGCGAAGCTGCAGCCCGACTTGAACGTAGCTCATTTTTTGCTGGGACTTCGTTTCTTTTGAAATAGAAATCTTACTGCAAAAAATAGCGGGAGTGGAAGGCGGAAAAGCTGCCCAAATTA
>JBCNLQ010000008.1:0-95045 GCA_039595375.1 Chryseobacterium sp. | reverse complement strand
AACTCCTCTGACAAGCAAATTTCTGACTTTTTTGAATCTTATAAGAATCTAGCCCAAAACTCTTTGAACAACAACGCAAAATCAGCATTTTAACGGAATTTTTGCCGACATAAATGCAACGAATAACCACCAAAAAAAATATTGACCAAAATTTCGCTGACTTTGACAAACTTTGCGAAAAAACTTTTGCAAAAAAAGTAAAAAATTAAATTTTAACAACTTGAAAATAATATAATTACAACTTTGACTTTGACAAGCTTTGCGAAAAAAATTGAAAATGGAATTTTAACACCCTGAAATGAAAATTTACGACTTTGACTTTGACAAGCTTCGTGAAGAAATTAAATAAACTGAATTCTGAACAAAATTTTTGACTTTTTTTCGAGAACTAAAACACTGAAAAACAAAACTTTGCAAAGAAAATACAAGCCAAAACCGAAAAATGCACAGCGTACAACAACGGTTTTGCAATAGCGGTCTTGAAGTTTTTCAGTTCACCTTTGGTACTTCTAAAAAAAGTTGTATTTTAATTGAAAGTTTTGTCTCCGTAAGGCCCGCACATCGCAAAGCCAGAACTCGTTGTCCGCTAGCTTATCGCAAACAGTCGTCAAAATTATAAAAAATGAAAAAAAACATACTGATATTAATTATGGTATCAGCAGGATTTTTTTCCTGTGGACAACCCAATAAATCAACACAAGAAACTGGTGAAATGGAAACTCCAGCTTCAGTAAAAAATGTTCAAAATAATAAAGACATTTACACTAACTATAAATATACTGATTCTAATGGTAAGAGTATAATAATACAAAATGGTTACCCAAGAGGAGGACTAAATTACACTGACCCTGCTGGTAAGACATATTATTATGCTTTATTTTGGACTCGAATAATCAATGAAACAGTTAATCCTTTAGAATTAAAGATTGACTTTCCCGCAGATATATATGAAATCCCAGGTTTGCCGGGTAATAACTATAAGGTATTAGTTCCACCCGACACATTCACAATTGATAAAGAGTCATTGTATGACTATGGTTTGATAGGTTTGAAATCTTTTTTAGATAATAATAATCTTAAGCCGTCTCTTATAAATAGAACGGTTAACCCAAAAGAATCTACTGGTTTTTATGCTATAGTACTTAGCCATACGACTGAAGGGGCACCACATTTCACTTTAAGAACAGGTCTTAACCTAAATGGACAAAATCTTTTTTATAAAGTTTCACGATATGACAACACACCAGCACACTCATTAATGGACGAGAAACAAATTAGTTGTGGCAGTATTAATCTAAAAAATTTGACGTTAAATAAATAAACAAAAAGCCAGCGTACAACAGGGGTTTTGCAAAAAAGCGGGTTCAGTGCTAAATTGAACATTTGGAATTCTAATGAACATTAGTAGCAAATTGAAAGTAAGTGCTTCTAAATCCGCCACTTCGCCAAGCTGCAAACCGTTATGGGCAACCCTACCGAAACACTCTGTCAACTAAACACGACACTGAAACAAAAGATTTACATTTGACAAATGAGCATAGAACTAAGACGACATTTTGAAAAAATCACACCACTCACAGACCAAGAGTTTGACTACATACTTTCGCACTTCACAACTAAAAAACTAAAAAAACATCAGTTCCTAATTCAAGAAGGCGACAATGTAGCGAACGACTATTTCGTAGTAAAAGGGCTTTTGAAAGGTTACCACGTTGACAAAGACGGGAAAGAATATATTATGCAATTTGCTATGGAAGATTGGTGGATTACGGATTATCAGGCCTATTTCAGCCAAACAAAAGCAACATTAAATATTGACTGCATTGAAGAAGTTGAAATTTTATGTTTATCTCTGCATAACAGGGACAAAATTTGTGCGGACTTGCATAAAATTGAACATTTTTTTAGACGAAAATCTAATATGGGTTACGTAGCATTACAACGCAGAATATTATCTATGCTCAACAGTAATGCAAAAGAGCGATACGAACAATTACTTGTACAATATCCATCATTATTTCAAAGAGTTCCAAAAACATTGATTGCCTCTTACCTTGGTGTTTCAAGAGAGACTTTGAGTCGTTTTACTTTATAGTGATATACATCACAGAAAACTTGTGATGTAGTTCCTGTGTCAACCGTTGCATTGTTGCCAATTTTGCATTGTAATATTTAAACAATGTAAAAATGAAAAACGCACTTCTAACTATTGCAACGGGAATAATGCTAATCGCAGGTTGCATCATTTTTTTTGCAAATCAAGCAACCGCACAAACTAAAAAAATAAGTAAAATGAAAAAAGTATTATTTGTGGTAACAAGCCACGACAAAAAAGGTAGCACAGGTCAGCCGACAGGTTATTATTTAGCCGAAGTAGCACATCCTTGGGACGTTCTGCACAATGCAGGTTACGAAATTGATTTTGTAAGCCCACAAAGGCGGTAAAGCACCAGTTGACGGTTTCAATTTAGAAGACCCAATCAACAAGAAATTTTGGGAAGATACAAATTATCGTACTAAAATTGAAAACACAATGAAACCAAGTGAAGTAAAAGCAGAAGACTATTCTGCCATACTTTATGCAGGTGGACACGGCACAATGTGGGACTTTGCAGATAACGTAGAACTTGCAAACATTGCAACAAAAATTTACGAAAACAATGGCGTTGTGAGTGCAGTTTGCCACGGACCAGCAGGACTTGTAAACATCAAATTAAGCAACGGTAAATATTTAGTAGAAGGCAAAAAGATTAATGCTTTCACTAACGAAGAGGAAATTGCTGTAAAATTAGAAAACGTAGTTCCATTTATGTTGGAAACAACATTAATGGAACGTGGGGCAAAATTTGAAAAGTCAGGACTTTGGCAAAAACACGTTACAGTTGACCAAAGGGTTGTAACCGGACAAAATCCTCAATCGGCACAAGGCGTTGGAGAGGCAACTCTTGAAGAATTAAAAAAACTGACTAAATAAAAGGGCAGCACATAACAAGGTATTGCCAAAATGGGGGCTGATGGCTGTATATCAACAGATGTACTTCTATCAGCTTTTGTGCTATATTTATACTGACGGTTTTCAAATGCCTCGCCTTCGGCAATACCCAAACCGTTGGTGGCAATTATAAAAAAACTAAATTAAAAATGAGCAACAAGAAAAAAACAAAAATATTAGAATGCTTATTTAACCATTTTGAAGATGAAGAAAAACGAACAGGCTACGGACATACTGTTACAGAACTTGGACGTCCTTTGACAAATTTAGAAATACATAATAGATTAAAAATAAACATTTCAGATATTGATAAACTATGTCTTGTATTATCAAACGCTGGTCATATAAGTTTATTGAACTTTGATGAAAACGATAAAGCACATAGATACGTTATAACAAATTCTTGAAAACAAGCTTTCATAGACAAATATAATGAAAAACAGGAAAGAGGTTTTTTATGGTCAAGAGGTAAAGATATTTTAACAATACTATTGGCATTGGGTAGTTTGATATTGAGTATTTATAATTATCAAAATCAAAAATCCAACAAAAAAGAGATTAATGACTTAAGTGTAATTATTAATAAGATGAGTAATGACAAATAAACTACTATCTATTTTATTCTTCTCGATTGTTCTTATAGTATGCAAAGAAAATTCTAATTCTCAATCTGATACAAATGACAACTCTTCATCAAATATTTCAGAAATTGACAACACAAATGGTTATAACGATGGATATTATTGTGCAGAAGTATCATAGTATTACAGTAAAACAGCTACAAATTCATTATACACTTTGAAAGTCGAAATTGAAAACAATGAATTGGTGAAAATTTATTGGCCAAATGGTGGTTGGTTAGATAACTCACATTTTAGTCCACCAAGCATAAGTGGTGGAAATGCAACTTTTGAAAGTGATAGAGGTGTAGAATATACAATCAAGATAATCGGAGAAGACGGTGAATGTAATTATTCTACTAATGTTCAAGATGAAGATGAATTAATTGAAGAAAGTGAAACTCAAAAAATAGATGGAGTAATAGGAACTGTTATTTGGGATTCATATTCTTGCGACTATTTTGTAATTTATACAGAAAACAATTGGTACATAATTGCTCAAAAATATTCTGGTGCTTACAACTTAAGTGAAGGAGATAAGGTAAGAAGAGATTTGGTTGGCTTTGGATTTGAAGATGTTTATTGCATAAATAAAGAAAAAGTAATGAGGCTTTATGTTGATAATTATTATGCTACAAAATCAAGTGCAGAAGAATTAATAATTGAAAAATGTAATCTATCAGAAGAATAACAGCCACCAACAAGAGTTTTGCAATAGTAGGGCGAAACTGCAAAATTCAACGGTACTTTTTCAATTAAACATTAGCAATAAAACCAGCTTTTCGGTTTCGATTTCCCGCCCGAACGCAAAGCCGAAAAACGCTAGCGATAATGGTAGGACGACCGTGCATACATCGAACTTTCGGCTGACAAAAAACAGACTTACGAACAATGCGGACAAATCCCCGTAAGGACACAATTCACACTTTCGACATTGTAACCATCGGGAACGGAAAAGTGAACAGCTTCGGGTAAACACTCAATTGTTTGACAACTCGTACAGCGAAAATGAAAATGATTATCTGCTAATTTTTTTTCATCACATTTCATACAGACAGCAAAATATTGTTTTCCGTCTTCGGCTACAATTTTATGCACCAATCCGTCTTCGCAAAATCTGTTTAACACTCTGTAAATCGTGGCTCTGTCAATTTCCACATCTATTTTTTGTTCAATTGCATCACGGCTCATTGCTTTTCCTGAACTTATCAATAAGTCCAAAACGGCTTCTTTTGACGGTGTATTTCTGCGTTTCATCTCTACTGTTTTTCTTCCGCAAAGTTAATGCAAATAATTCGCATTAATTTATTGCAATAGTGTCGCAATAATAAAATTCTTTTCTACCTTTGTCCAAAAAAGATGATGACAAGACGGGAGATAATAAAACAAGGCAGGCTTGCTTTAACCGTATTGGCTTAACCTTTTTCATTAACAGCATTTACAAAATACAATCGTATGACAGACAGCAAAAATTTTGACGTAATAATTATTGGCGGAAGTTACGCAGGACTTTCATCTGCAATGGCTTTGGGACGAGCTTTGCGAAATGTACTCATCATTGACAGCGGTTTGCCTTGCAACAGACAGACGCCACATTCGCACAACTTCATTACTCAAGACGGAGAAAAACCAAATGTGATTGCTGAAAAATCTAAGAAGCAGGTTTTGAAATACGACAGCGTAAAATTCCTGAACGACCTTGCTATAAGTGGACAAAAAACCGAAAAAGGTTTTGAAATTACCACTAAAACAGGTGAAACTTTTGAAACAAAAAAACTCATTTTCGCAACAGGGGTAAAAGATATAATGCCTGACATTAAAGGATTTTCGGAATGTTGGGGAATATCGGTTATTCATTGTCCGTATTGTCACGGTTACGAAGTAAAACACGAGAAAACAGGAATTTTAGCCAACGGAGATTTTGCTTTGCATTACGCACAACTCATTCGTAATTGGACAAAAGATCTGACTATTTTTACAAATGGAAAATCTACTTTGACACAGGAGCAAACCGACAAAATAAATAAGCATAACATTCCGATAATTGAGAAAGAGATTGCTCACATCAAACACGAAAAAGGCAATGTTCAGCAAATCGTTTTCAAGGATAATTCAATATTTGACTTGAAAGCAATCTATTCACGACCTGCATTTGAGCAACATTGTAATATTCCTGAAACATTGGGTTGCGAACTGACCGAACAAGGACTTATCAAAGTAGATATGTTTCAGAAAACAACTGTAACAAATATTTTTGCTTGTGGTGACAATACAAGTCCCTTGCGTTCCGTAGCCAATGCTGTAGCGACAGGAAATCTTGTAGGTGCAATGGTAAACAACGGAATGACAGAAGAAGAATTTTAGCGGACGATAAACCACATACCGCCAACATCGGTTTTGTGCTATGGCGGCTGATGTGCTCTATGACAGTTTAGTACATGTTTCAACATTCGGAATTCTGTTGAACATTAGTGCTAAAAATTCGCCACTTCGCTAAGCTGCAAAACGTCGGTGGCAAGTTTAAAAATGCACGCTATCTTCCGAAATAAAAATTATATTTGAAACATAATACAGCTAAAAAGATGAAACAACTGCCGATATTTTTTACAATATTTTTTAGTGGTATTTATATTTTTGCTCAAGAAATTCCCATTCCTGAAAAACTCAAAACAATACCGAATTCAAAATCATATTGGGGATACAGCGTAGAAAGAAAAAATACAAAACGTGATAGTCTACATAATTATTTTATTCGAGTTAATATATCTCAAATTGATAGTTCAGGAAACCCGAAAGGTAGTTTAAAAGTTAAAGATGTAGTTATTTATTGTCGTTTCTCTGAAAATGGAACTGAAAGAAATATTAAATTCAAAAATGCTAGTAAATATTGGAAAGCGAAGTTTAGAATCCACTCAAATCAAATATTACCACTAGAAATAGTAGCAAAATACAAAAATTATGAAACAATAATGGCATTAAAATTAAATAAAGGTATGTACCCTGGAGAAGATGATTAACAAGTATATTAAAACTACCGCTAACAAGGGTTTTGCAATAGTAGGTCAAAACTCCAAAGTTCAACGGTTGTTTTCGGTTGAACTTTTGTGCAAAATTGAAGTTTTGTGTTTCCATTTTCCTCCCGAACGCCAAGCCCCAAAACGTTTGCCCAAATTTTTCAAGAATCGCACATAGAAATATGCTGCAACAAAAAAGTTAAAAACAAAATGATCGAAAAATAGTTTATAAACATGATATGGAATCCTTTCAAAAAAAATCGTGATAAGTTCAATTTACATATAGATTTTGAGTTAATAAACAACATTTATCAATACTTATATACTGTGAAAAACCCCGTGTTGATAAACGTGAAAGACCAAATTGGAGAGGTAGAAGCTGCTTGGTTTTATTTTCCAGAATACTATAAATATTCGGATCAGGAGACTTTAAAAAAAAATGGTTTTGATAACTTGTTCCAAATACTAAATAAAAAATATGCAGATGCAAACATCAATACTATTGATATAAACAAAGCAATTGCAGAAAATGAAGAATACCCCATCATAGAATTTTCTTTTGATTCAGAACCAGTTACCGACCTGGAAAAGCTTAACTATAAAAAAGTAACGCTTTATTTTTATGTTATATTGGTAAGTCTTGATCCTAGTGATGTGGCTAATGATTTCAGAATTTTTTTCACCGATACTCCAAGTGATTATCCCGTAGAAAATTTCATTAAGGCTAAGTTTATACCAAACATCAATAATCCTCAAGAAAACGATTTGATTTATATTAAAGCTTTAGAGCGAAATCTAGTTGCCTTGTCACAACATTTAAAACTGCCAATTTCAGCTAAACTTCAAAAAAAATATACCGATAGTCTGTTGTCAGGGGAAGCTACGGAACAAGATTTTAAAAGATTAATGGAATTGATCAATCACAATACCACAGGTTATGATTTAGACCAAATTGCCAAAGATTTATGTGCAGACTATCAATCCAATTGGGATGATTTTAATGAGGAAGTAGATTATCCTACAATGAATTACTTCCCCAACAGGTTTAATGTTTTATTTGAAGAGAATTTTTGGATTACTGATTGGAAATTTAACCCGGAGGATGCTGATGCATTCATTGCAGACATTTTAGGCGATGAATGGGATTTTGAATATCCAGCGGAAACATACAGCCACAATTTATTTCCTTATATCCAAGATGCTCTAGCCAAGAAGAATTTAGAATTGATGGATATAGACTGCGAAGGCGATTCGTATTGTTTTTTTGTGGTGCAAAAAAAAGATGTTCAAGAAGTATTATACCTGTCTCAAAAATTAAAAATTGGATTGACTACATTAATAGACTAAATTAATTTTCCTAGTAAATAACCAAAAACTGCTATTCCAAAGTTGTTGAGGGCATCACGGATATATCTTTACAATTGGGGCAAAAAGTAAGATACTTGCAGCACAAAAAAGCACAGACCAAAAATCTGTGCTTTCTATTTTTATAAAACTATAACTATTTCTTTGCTGCAGGCTTTTTAGCCGGCGCTTTCTTCGTTGTAGTTGCTTTTTTAGCAGCTGGTTTTTTAGCAGCTGGTTTTTTCTTGACCGCAAAAGCTTTTGGATCTTGGTCAGTAATCCATTTTTTCACCTCATCCAGAGAAACATCTTTCAGGTCGTCTGCCTCGTATTTGGTTTCGTCCTTCTTTCTTGGGATTTTGTAGATGTTTTTTCCGTGTTTTACAATCGGTCCCCATCTTGCATTTTCTACAGAGATTTTTTCATCTTCCCAATGCTGGATGTATCGGTTGGCTTCTTTTTCCAGTTTGGCATCAATCAATTCATTAATATCGCTTTGAGAAAGATTATCAAAATTATAACGTTTGGGAACGTTGATAAAAATACTTTGGTATTTGATAAAAGGTCCGAATCTTCCCGTTCCTTTGGTTACAGGTTCGCCTTTATAATTGGCAATTGGCGCATCGGCTTCTTTCTTTTCATTGATGATCTCTTCTGCTCTGGTTTGATCTACGGACAGAGGATCTTCACCTTTCGGGATGGAGATAAAAGTCTCGCCCCATTTGACATAAGGACCAAATCTACCAACACCCACCGCTACTGGCAGACCGTCTACTTCCTGCAAATCAAAAGGTAACTTGAAGAGTTCCAGAGCGTCTTCCAGCGTGATGGTCGCAATATTCTGATGAGACATCACCGAGGCAAAAACTGGTTTTTCCTCATCATCCTGCTCGCCTATCTGAATCATCGGTCCAAATCTTCCGATTCTGGCGTGAACATTTTTACCGGTTTTTGGGTCAACGCCTAAGATTCTCTCGCCATTTGCACGGTCTGCATTTTCTTCCACATCTTCTATCCTTGGATGGAATTTGGAGTAGAAATCCGTCATCATTTCTTTCCATTTTTGGTCGCCGCTTGCGATATGGTCAAAACTCTCCTCCACTTTTGCTGTGAAGCCATAATCAAGAATCTCAGCAAAATTATCGGTCAGGAAGTCATTCACCACTTCTCCAATATCCGTCGGGACAAATTTATTTTTATCACCACCAAACTTCTCGTCCAGAACTTCTTTTTTGACACCAGATTTGCCTAATGTCATTTTTACAATTTCTCTCGTTTGTGGCTCTATTTCTCTCTTATCAACATATTCACGATTCTGAATGGTTTGAATTGTCGGCGCATAAGTCGATGGACGACCGATTCCCAATTCTTCCAATTTCTTGACCAAGCCAGCTTCAGTAAACCTTGCAGGCGGTCTCGTGAATTTTTCCGTTGCTGTGATTTTTTTATAGTCTAAAGCTTCGCCAACTGCAACTTTCGGCAACAATTTTTCGTTACTGTCGTCATCTTCATCCTCCGTTTTCACGATGCCGTAAGCCTTCAGAAACCCATCAAAAACAATAACTTCACCTTGTGCTTCAAAATGTTGTGGCAACTTCGCGTTCCCGATTTCAATAACCGTTTTTTCGATTTTGGCATTCTCCATCTGAGAAGCGAGCGTTCTTCGGTAGATCAGTTGGTATAATCTGTTCAACTGTGCATCACCGATGGATTTTACAGAAAAATCAGTCGGGCGGATGGCCTCGTGCGCTTCCTGTGCAGAAGATGATTTGGTGGTGTAATTTCTTGGCTTAGAATAATTGTCGCCGTACTCTGAAATAATCTGAGCTTTTGCTCCATTGATGGCTTCCTGAGAAAGATTCACGGAGTCCGTTCTCATATAAGTGATGAATCCTTCCTCATAAAGTCTCTGAGCCAGACGCATCGTAGTAGTCACGTTGTAACCCAGTCTGGAAGACGCTTCCTGTTGCAAAGTCGAAGTTGTAAACGGCGCAGAAGCTGTTCTTGTTCCAGGCTTGGTCTCTACATTCAGAACTTTGAAATCTGTAGTTTTTGCTAATTCTAAAAAATTCTCCGCATCAGATTCTTTATCAAAATCTTTCTTAAGTTTGGCCGCAATTTCCTGTTTAGTGTTGTTTAGGAAAATCCCTTCCAGTTTGAAACTTGGCTTCGGGGCAAAAGATCGGATTTCTTTTTCTCTTTCTACAACCAATCTCACTGCAACCGATTGTACACGTCCTGCGGAAAGTCCAGTTTTAACTTTTTTCCAAAGAACCGGCGACATCTCGAAACCAACGATTCTGTCCAAAACTCTCCTTGCCTGTTGCGCATTTACCAAATTCTGGTCGATGTCTCTTGGATTGTCAATCGCTTTCAAAATCGCGTTCTTGGTAATCTCGTGGAAGACAATTCTTTTTCTGTTTTCTGGCTTTAATTTTAACTCATCTGCCAAATGCCATGCAATCGCTTCACCCTCGCGGTCCTCATCGGAAGCCAGCCAAACCATATCGGCTTTTTTCACAGAAGCCTTTAGCTCTGTTACCAATTTCTTCTTATCGGCAGATACTTCATAATCAGGTGTGAAACTCGACAAGTCGATTCCCATCCCTTTTTTAGGCAAATCCCGAATATGTCCAAAACTGGACTTAACCTCGAAATCTGAGCCTAAATATTTCTGAATTGTTTTTGCTTTTGCCGGAGATTCGACGATCACTAAGTTTTTTGGCATCCTAGAAAATTTTTGCAAAAGTAGGCGTTTTTTTATAACTAAACATTTTAACCATCATTTCTCTTGTCTATACCTTATATATATGGTTGATTTTAAAATGTTTTCTATAAAGAGATAATTGAGATTTTTCACTAAATTCGCAAACTTAATTTGTTTTTAATTTTCACTTTTTTAGTTTGAAAATGAACAAGTTCCGAGAATCTGAAAGTTAAAAATTCAAGAAATAATTACAACTCGCCGTAAAATTTAGATGCACCGCCTTTTCATCCATTTATATTATTTTATTTCCAAAAATAGATTGATTTCCATTGCGACAGCTTTGGGAATTCTAGTTGTTTGTGGTGTTTTTGCTTCTAAAATTAATTTTGAGGAAGACATCAACCAGATCATTCCGAAAAACGACAAGTCTGATTTGACGGCAAAAGTTTTGAAACAGCTTAATTTTTCTGATAAAATCATTGTCATCATTGAAAATAAATCGAAAGATGACAACTTCCAGCTTTCGGAAACTGCTGATTCATTTTTAAATAAAACCGAAGCTTTACAAAAATACATCGGCTCGGTACAGGGAAAAATAAACGACGATGAAATTTCCCAAACTTTTGATTTTGTCCATGAGAATCTGCCATTGTTTTTAGATGACCAAGATTATCAAAAAATCGAAAGAAAACTCAATAAAGACAGTATTTCTAAACAAGTTGAAAGCAATTACACCTCGCTCGTTTCGCCAACGAGTCTGGTGACGAAAGAATTCATCAAAAAAGATCCGCTCGGCATTACTTTTTTAGCCTTGAAAAAACTCAACGCTCTCAATATCAGCAAAGATTTCAAATTGGAGGATAATTACATCGTCACCAAAGACGGAAAAAATCTTCTTCTTTTTATTGAACCTAAGAACAAAAGCACAGACACGAAAAACAATGAAATTTTTGTGAATCACCTGAACGAAATCAAGGAAAATCTCAACACAAAATTCAAAGGGAAAACCGAAATCAGTTATTTTGGTTCGCCGGTGATTGCGGTTGCTAATGCCCAACAAATCAAGAAAGACATCCAGAACACAGTTATTATATCGATGACGGTCTTGTTGATTTTATTGATTTATTATTTCAGAAATTTCCTAACACCGCTGATTGTTTTTCTACCGACATTTTTTGCGGCCTTGATCTCGTTGATGATTCTACACTTTATCAAAGACAGAGTTTCCGCCATTTCGCTCAGCATTGGTGCGATTCTCATCGGAATCACAATTGATTATGCGCTTCATATTTTGACGCATTACAAGCATAACAATAATATCGAAGCGCTTTACAAAGAAATTACTCAACCAATTATCCTCAGCAGCGCAACAACGGCTGTTTCTTTTTTATGTTTGGTGTTTGTGCGTTCGGAAGCTTTGAAAGACCTTGGACTTTTCGCTGCCATCACTGTTTTCCTATCTTCTATTCTCGCTTTGATCTTGGTTCCGCAACTGTATCATCCAAAAGAAAAGACAAAGAAGAAAAACACGAATTTTATTGACCGAATAGGAAATTATCCTTACGAAAAGAACAAACTGCTGATTATCGGTTGTACGTTGATTATTTTAGCGTGCCTTTTTGGCTTCCGTCACGTTGGTTTTAACGAAAATATTGGTGATCTCAATTACATCCCGGACGAATTGAAAATCAGCGAAGCCAAGTTGGAAAAGCTATCGGATATGACTTCAAAATCTATTTACACGATTTCTTATGGTAACTCAGAAAATGAAGCGTTAGAAAGAAACTCGAAGCTGAGTCGGTTTTTGGAAGAGGAAAAGCAGGACGGGAAAATATTGAGCTACAACTCGCTTGGAAATGTTGTTTTATCGAAACTTGATCAACAAAAAAAGTTTGAAAAATGGAATCAATTCTGGAATCAAACCAGAAAAAATCAGACGATTTCTGATTTAGTTTCGAGTGGAAATCAATTTGGTTTTAATTCTTCGGCATTTGATCAGTTCAGTGAAAATTTGAACAAATCTTATTCTACTTTAACTTTAAAAGAATATGAAAAGATAAAAGCGCTCCAAATCTCAGAATTCATGAGCAGTGACAATGGTTTTTACACGGTTTCGAATGTTGTGAAAGTAGATGAATCTAAACGCGACGCTTTTATCAAAGATGTAGAAAAACGCCACGATGCTCTGGCCATAGACCGTCAGCAGATGAATGAGAACTTTCTAGGCCTGCTGAAAAACGACTTCAATACCTTGATCAATTATTCTTTGCTAGCGATTATTTTTACCATCGTCTTATTCTTCCGAAACTTCGAATTATCGCTTCTAACGATGTTTCCAATTGTGTTGACGGGCGTTGTGACAGCTGGGCTTTTGTATTTCCTTGGTCTGGAACTCAATATCTTTTCCACCGTTGTATGCACTTTGGTTTTTGGTGTTGGAGATGATTTCAGTATTTTCCTCACGAAAGCGATGCAGAAGGAGCACACAACAGGACAAAACGAACTCCCAACCTATAGAATTTCGATTATTTTAGCAGTTTTCACTACTATTCTTTCCATTGGTTCTTTGATTTTCGCCAGACATCCTGCTTTGCATTCTTTGGCTTTAGTTGCTTTGATTGGGATGTTTTCTGTGATTGTTATTACCTCAACTCTATATCCATTCTGGTTTAGATTTTTGATTATCAACCGTCAGAAAAAAGGATTATCGCCGATTACTTTGAGATTGCTACTACATTCTCTGATTCTCTTTTTATATTTTGGTTTGGGCGGCTTTGTTTTCTCCGCTTTTGGAAGCTTTTTTGTGCGGAAATCAAAAGGCAAAACTCTGGATGCCATCAAACTGATCTTAGCGAAGTTTATGAAATCTGTTCTGTATGGCAATCCGTTTGTCAAGAAAAATATCATTTCAAATCCGGACGAAGATTTTAGCAAACCTGCCGTCATCATTGCAAATCACACTTCTTTTTTGGATATTTTAGCGATTGGAATGACCACTCATAAAATTGTTTTTCTGGTGAATGATTGGGTTTATGACTCTCCAGTTTTCGGAAAACTCGTGAAAGCTTTGGGATTTTTTCCCGTATCTCAGGGCATTGAAAATGGTAAAGAAAAACTACGACAAAAAATCGACCAAGGTTATTCTCTTGTGGTCTTTCCAGAAGGACAACGATCGATTACCAATGACATCAAACGTTTTCACAAAGGTGCTTTCTATCTGGCCGAAGAATTTGGTTTAGATATTTTACCAATCTACATCCACGGCAATTCTGAGGTGTTGCCAAAAGGTGATTTTATTATCTATGACGGAAGAATCACGATAAAAATTGGGGACAGAATCTCCAAAGACAATTTGGCTTTCGGCAGAAATTATTCTGAAAGAACCAAGAAAATCAATACATTGTTCAGAGAAAAATTTTCTGAATTACGAACTGAAATTGAGGATGATAATTATTTTAAAGAAAAATTATTTTTAAATTTTCTTTACAAAGAAACTGAGATTGTAAAATCCGTAAAACAAGATTTTTATCAAAACAAATCCGTTTATTTTGAACTGAACAAACTAATTCCAAAGAACGCAAAAATTCTTCATATTGCGGATGATTTTGGGCAGAAAGACCTTCTTCTGACTTTACAACAAGCAAGCAGAAAAATTTTTACATTCACCCAAAATGAAGAAAAAAGACAAGTAGCAGAAAATAATTACTTGGCAAAAAAAAGAAAACTGTATTACATCAAAGCGATTTCCGAGCTTAAAAAAGAAATCGATGTCTTATTGATTTCCGACAACACTTTCAATCTTTCTGAAATCCAGCAATTTCCGGAAACTGTGATTTTCATCAACCCAAAAGAGCCAATTACAGAAATTACAAATTATGATTTTATAAACCTTTCGGCATCAATTGTGCTAATGACACGAAAATAATAAATTTATAAATCTTATTTTTGTTTCATATTCGATTTTAATGCAGAAAAACATACTTGTCATATACTATTCTCAGACTGGCCAATTGGAAGATATCGCCAAAAATATCTCCCAGCCTTTTGAGAACAATCCAGATTATAATGTTGTCTATTACAATATTCGACTGAGACAAGATTTTCCCTTTCCGTGGCCAAGTGACGTTTTTTTCAACACATTCCCAGAATCTTACCTTCAAATCCCGAGCGAAATATTTCCGCCGTCTGATGAAGTTTTAAATACCAATTTTGACCTGATTCTTTTTGCCTATCAGGTTTGGTATCTCACGCCTTCGATTCCAATTATTTCATTTTTGAAAAGTGGATTTGCTGAAAAGATAATGACTGGAAAACCCGTTGTTACCATTTCCGGAACCCGAAATATGTGGATGCTTTCTCAGGAAAAACTGAAAGTTTACTTAAAAAACCTGAATGCCAAATTAGTGGGAAACATCGCCTTAGTCGATAGACACGACAACTATACCAGCGTTTTGACGATTCTAAGATGGATGACGACTGGACAAAAAGAAAAATCCGGAATGCTACCTTCTGCCGGCGTTTCTGATGAAGAAATCAATGGCGCGGGGAAATATGGCAGAATCATCAAAACTTATTTCGACAACAATGATTTCAAAGATCTTCAGCCTGAGTTGGTAAAAAACGGCGCCGTCGAAATCCGACCTTTTCTGGTCCGTGTAGAAAAAGTAGGTAACAAAATTTTTACCGTCTGGAGCAAGTTGATTATCAATAAAAAAGAAAAACGACCTTTGCTGATCAAATTCTTTAAGGTATATTTGATGACAGCTATTTGGGTCATTTCACCCATTGTTTTGGTTCCACACATCCTTTTGACGCCCATTTTGTGGTGGAAAAGAAAGAAACAAAGAGAATATTTACAAGGAATAAATTTAAAATAAAAAATGAGTAACGTTTATATCACCAAGTCTTCTACATACTTGCCAAATAATCCGATTTCTAATGACGAAATGGAAAACTATCTCGGACTGGTAAACGACAAACCTTCTAAAGCGAGAGCATTGATTTTGAGGAACAATCAAATCAAAACGCGATATTACGCATTAGACACCAACTCAAAACCTACACATACGAATGCCGAAATAACAGCAAAAGCAATCGAAGGTTTGTTTGATGAAAACTTCACGAAAGAAGATATGGAACTTTTGTCTTGCGGAACCACTTCTGCAGATCAAATCCAGCCTTCTCACGCATCGATGGTTCACGGCGAATTGAACATCGGAAAATCTGTAGAAATCAACACATCGATGGGACTTTGCAACTCTGGGATGAACGCTCTGAACTACGGTTTTCTTTCCGTAAAAGCTGGTGTGAAAAACAACGCAGTTTGTGTAGGCTCAGAAAGATTTTCTTCCTGGATGACGGCGGATAAATTCAACCACGAGGCAGAAAATCTGAAACTTTTGGAAGAAAGACCAATTGTCGCTTTCAAAAGAGAATTCTTGAGATGGATGCTTTCTGATGGTGCTGGTGCATTTTTATTGGAAAACCAGCCAAGAGAAAACCAGACTTCTTTGAAAATCGAATGGATTGACTTCTACTCTTATGCTCACGAAATCGAAGCTTGTATGTACTCTGGTTGCGAAAAGCAAGAAGACGGCAGTCTAAAATCCTGGGCAGAATATCCGGCTGAAGAATGGCTGAACCAATCGATTTTCGCCTTGAAACAAGATACAAAAATTCTTGACAAATATATTTTGGTTAAAGGTGCCGAAAGTTTAAGAACTTCTTTCGACAAACATCAATTGGATCCGGAAACGGTGGATCACGTTTTGGCGCATATTTCATCGGGCTATTTCAAAGATGGTTTGAAGGAAGAATTCGCGAATGTTGGCTTGGATTTCCCTTGGGAAAAATGGTTCTATAATCTTTCTGAAGTTGGGAATATCGGCGCTGGTTCTATCTTTATCGCTGTTGAACAACTGATGAATTCTGGCAAGTTGAAGAAAGGAGAAAAAGTCCTTCTTTGCGTTCCAGAAAGTGGAAGATTCGCCTATTCTTGCGCACTATTAGAGGTTTGCTAATGGAAAATAAATTACCAAACTCAGACCAAAAGTTTATAGAAAGCTTGATCCCGCAAAAGTTTCCTTTTGTAATGGTCAGCGGACTTTTAGAATATTCGGAAAACCATTTGATTTCCGAATTTTTCATTACGGAAGAACATATTTTTGCTGACGAAAACACCTTCCAGGCTTCTGGTTTAATAGAACATCAAGCCCAAAGTGTAGCCTTGCACACCGGTTACAAATATTTTCTTTTGGGTAAGGAATCTCCGACAGGTTACATCGGCGCAATCAAATCGTTTGAAGCGGAAAGTTTGCCGGAAGTTGGTGACAGATTAATTTCCGAAGTAACAATCATCAACGAAATGTTGGGTGTTACTTTGGTGGAAATCATTACCAAAATCAATGAAACGGTGATTGCAAAATCGCAGATGAAAACTGTTGTGAAATAATAAAATTGAACCACAAAAGGCACAAAACGAAAGTTCTTTAAAAGTTAAAAATTGGAGGTTTTAAATCGATTATTTTTTTTAATCTTTTAAAAATTATAGATCAATATTGCCTTTTGTGGCTAAAATAAAATATGGAATTGAAAGACGATACTTTAATCAACATCCACAATTTTCTGCCTCATCGCACACCAATGCTAATGACAGATTACATCTTGGAATTGACCGAGGACAAAGTCATCACCTCGTTTGAAATTGAGGAAGACAATATTTTTGTTTTTAACAATCAATTTGTGGAAGCTGGCTTGGTAGAAAACTTAGCACAAACCTGCTCATCAATCCTCGGACAAAGTTTTTTCCAAAATCCTGATGTTGAAACAAAAGTGGTTGGTTTCATTACCAATATCAAGAAAATAGAAATTTTTGCCTTACCAAAAGTGGGTGATAAAATCATCTCAAGAGCATCTTTAATTTCCCAGTTTGAAAATATCTGCCAGATTTTTTGTGAGACTTTTCTGGATGATAAATTATTAATCCGTGGAGAAATCAATTTGTTTATTCAAGAAGTAAAAAATTAAAGCCAATGAAAAAACAGGATATACCTCAGGACGAAAGCAATCTGCAGTCAGCTAATATGACAGAAATGCTTTATGTCACAGATGAAAATAATAACTACACAACCGCTCAAAGCATCGGCTGGGAAGCAAAAAAAGCCGCTTTAGAGGAATCGATGCAACTCATTTATGAGCGTATCGCAGAAGCCAGACAAAATGTTGCCAACAATATCGTCAGCCCGATTATATATTTTATGGAATTGAATAAAATGGACTTACAGGTTCTTGCAGCCTATGTTGACAAATGGCAATGGACTGTGAAAAGACACGCAAAACCAAAAAATTTCAAAAAACTCAGCGATTCTACCCTGAAAAAATATGCCGACACTTTCGGAATTTCAGTAGACGAACTAAAAAACTTCGACGGTAAATAGTTATGCAAATCAACTTTGAACATCATCAGACTGCACACTGTGAAAACGGTGTAGCTTCTAATTTATTGCTTAATAAAGGTTTAAAAATCAGCGAACCTATGATTTTCGGAATCGGTTCCGGATTGTTTTTCGTGTATTTACCCTTCCTGAAAGTGAATTTTGCACCGGGATTTAGCTATCGTCCGATGCCTGGAGCAATTTTCAGCAAAGCCGCAAAAAGATTAGGAATTAAGATTAAAAGACAAAAATTCTCAAATCCAAAAGATGCGCAAACCGCTTTAGAGAAAAATTTAGAACAAAATATACCGACAGGTTTGCAGGTTGGCGTTTTCAATCTGACTTATTTTCCTGAGGAGTACAAATTCCATTTCAATGCGCACAATCTTGTCGTTTATGGGAAGGAAAACGGTAGATTTCTCATCAGCGACCCTGTAATGGATTTCACAACTTCTCTTTCCGAAGCTGAATTAGAAAAAGTGCGTTACGCAAAAGGAGCACTTCCGCCGAAAGGTCATATGTACTTCCCTACTTACATTCCGGAAACAGTAAACTTGGAAGAAGCTATTAAAAAAGGAATCAAAGATACCTGCAAAAATATGCTGGCTCCCGTTCCGATTATTGGGGTAAAAGCAATGCGTTGGGTAGCAAAAAGCATCCCAAAATGGGCAGATAAAAAAGGAACAAAAGTGACCAATCATTACCTCGGGCAACTCATCAGAATGCAGGAAGAAATCGGAACAGGCGGTGGTGGATTCAGGTTTATTTATGGTGCATTTTTGCAGGAAGCAGCTGTGATTCTTAAAAATGATGAACTGAAGGAATTATCCAAAGAAATTACCGCAATTGGCGACCTTTGGAGAGATTTTGCGGTAGATATTGCAAGAGTTTATAAGAATAGAAATTCGAAAAGCGATATTTACAACCAGCTTTCAAAATCAATGTTGCATATTGCCGATTTGGAGGAAGCTTTTTATAAAAAACTGAGAAAAGCAATTTAGTTTGGAGAATATTATCGAAATAAAAAATCTTTACAAGAAATATAAAAATGCAGAAGAATTTTCTGTAAACGATATTTCTTTAAATATATCTAAAAACGAAATCTATGGAATTCTCGGACCAAACGGAGCCGGAAAAACCACTTTGATTTCTATGCTTTCCGGCTTAATTAAACCAACTTCTGGAAGTTTTACCATCAACGGACTTTCGCCACAGAAAAACAGCACAAAACTGAAACAAATTATTGGCGTTGTTCCCCAGGAATATGCACTATATCCAACTTTGACAGCTAAAGAAAACCTGATGTTTTTTGGAAGTTTGTACGGTTTATGCCACAAAAAATTAAAAGATACAATTGATGAATCTTTGGAATTGATGGGCTTGTCAAAATTCGCAGATAAAAAAGTTGACCAGTTTTCAGGAGGAATGAAACGCCGTTGCAACCTGATTGCAGGAACGCTTCACAACCCGAAAGTTTTGTTTCTCGACGAACCGACCGTTGGCGTAGATGTGCAGTCTAAAAAAGCGATAATCGATTATCTTTTAGATTTAAATAAAAAAGGAACGTGTATTATTTATACGTCGCATCATCTATCGGAAGCGGAAGAATTTTGTACTCAAATCGCCATTATCGACCACGGAAAAATCCACGCAACCGGAACACCTGAAGAACTAATACAAAGAGTGACGAACGCAGAAAATCTGGAAGACGTTTTCATATCATTAACCGGAAAAGAACTGAGAGATGTTGTATAAATTGTGGAGAAGTTTTTTTAAGGAAATCCTTTTACTGAAGCGTGATATTGGAGGAATTGTCATTATTTTTTTAATGCCTTTGCTGCTGATTATTACCATAACATTGATTCAGGATTCAACGTTTAAAAATCTGGAAGGCTCAAAAATTCCGATTATTTTTATCGACAAAGATCACTCTGAAATTTCAAAAAGGATAGAATCTGAACTGAAAGCCAGCAAAAGTTTTCAATTATTGACTGACTATAATGAAAATTCGGCTAAAGAAGCTGTCTTTTCAGGAGAATATCAAATGGCAATCGTGATTCCTCAGAATTTGACGAAAGATATCAATTCAAATATAGATTCAAAAGTTCAGACGATTGTCAGTTCGTTTGGGTTGGAAACAGACTCTGCAAATATTGATCAGCAAGTTTCAAAAGCCAAAGACATCCATTTATACTTTGATCCCGCAACCAATGCCGGATTCAAAAATTCTGTGATGAATGCCATCAACAAAATGGTTTTCGAAATTGAGAATAAAAAAATCTACAAAGCATTCCAAGACCAACTTGGAACGACCGAAGATTTAGATAATAAAAGTTTGATTACTTTTAAAGAAATCGTTCCAAAATCTGCTTTGGAAGCCAAACCCAACTCGGTTCAACACAACGTTCCGGCTTGGGCTTTATTTGCGATTTTCTTCATTGTGGTTCCTTTGTCGATCAATTTAGTGAAAGAAAAAAGTCAGGGAACTAGCGTAAGAGTTCGTGTGAGTCCGACGCCTTATTACATTCATATTTTAGGGAAAACATTTACGTATCTAATTATTTGCGTCATCCAGTTTTTGTTGATGGTTGCTGTAGGAATTTATCTTTTTCCTTACTTGAATTTACCGCAATTTGATGTGACCGGGAAAATGTTTAACCTTATCATCGTCACCTTATTTGCAGGATTAGCTGCCATCGGATTCGGAGTTTTATTGGGAACAATTGCTGATACACAGGAACAGTCTGCTCCGTTTGGTGCAACATCAGTAGTTGTTTTGGCAGCAGTAGGCGGAATTTGGGTTCCAGTATTTCTGATGCCAGAATTTATGCAGAAAATTGCCGCATTTTCTCCGATGAATTGGGGATTAAATGCGTATTACGACATTATTTTAAGAAACAGTGGCGCTGGTGAAATTGCCAAAGAATTAATTTTTCTGTTTTTATTTTATGTAGCGATGGTTGCCATTGCGTTATTTTACGAGAGGAAACAAAATGCGGTTTAACCACAAGGAATACTAAGATTTTCACAAAGAGCACAAATAAAAATTTAGATAATTTTTGTGTCCCTTGTGAAGCTTTTTGTGAACTTTGTGGTAAAAATAAACAGTTTAAACTTAATAAATTTAAACTTAAAAACACAAATAATGAATGAAAATGAGATTTCAAGGATTATCTTTGATGCAGGGTTA
This sequence comes from Chryseobacterium sp., assembly GCA_039595375.1. Lineage (GTDB taxonomy): Bacteria > Bacteroidota > Bacteroidia > Flavobacteriales > Weeksellaceae > Epilithonimonas. The sequence goes on along the minus strand of JBCNLQ010000008.1, from coordinate 73,745 downwards.
AAAGTTCATCGACAACTTGGAGCGGGACTATTGGAAAGTGCATACGAAGAATGTCTCTATTATGAATTACAAAAATCCGGATTACTAATAGAAAAACAGAAACCAATGCCATTAATTTATGATGATATAAAACTTGACATTGGCTACAGGATTGACTTACTGGTTGAAAGAAAAGTTGTTGTTGAAATAAAATCCGTAGAATCATTAAATGAAATTCATATTGCTCAAGTTTTAACATATTTAAAATTAAGCAATTGCAAATTAGGGTTATTGATTAATTTCAATTCAGTTTTATTTAAAAATGGTGTTAAAAGATTAATCAACGGAACGATATAAGATTCAAAATAATCATTATGAACCTTGTGAAACCTTTGTGCCCTTTGTGGTAAAAAAAAGAAAACAAAATGCAGTCTAAAGATTTAACTTGTACCGAAGAAGTACGCGTAAGATTCAACGAAACCGACCCATTAGGAATTGTGTGGCACGGTCATTACATCGTGTATTTTGAAGACGGAAGGGAAGCTTTCGGAAGACAGCACGGTCTGACCTACCTTGACATTCAGAAAGCAGGATTTGTAACACCTATTGTAAAAAGTACCTGCGAACATTTTCTTCCGTTAAAATATGGAGAAACATTCAAAATTGTAACGACATTCGTGAATTCAACTTCAGCGAAATTGATTTACAAATACGAGCTTTTTAACGAAGAGAATAAATTAGTCTGTTCAGGAGAAACCATTCAGGTCTTTCTGGATTCCGAGAACAATTTATGCTTGTATAATCCTGAGTTTTTTCAGGCCTGGAAAGATGAAATGGGATTATAATGAAGAAGGAAGTTTACATTACAGATTACAACTGCGTTACGCCTTTAGGTTTTGATGTATTATCCAATTGGAATGCTCTTTTGGAAGGAAAATCGGGCGTAGCTTTACATAAAATCATAGAAAATCAGGAGCCTTTTTACGCTTCGATGATTGATTCTGAAAAGTTAGAAAATGAGTTTCAAAAGAACTTCAACAATCAAAATTTAACAAGGCTTGAAAAAATGTTTTTGCTGAGTTTAAAACCTTTGGTTGAAAGACATCAGATTTCAGATGAAACAGCTTTTATTTTATCTACCACAAAAGGAAATATCAGTTTATTAAAAAACCAAACCACTTTGCCGGAGGAAGTTTTTCTCTCAAAAATGGCTCAGAAATTGGCTGATTTTTTCGGATTTAAAACAAAACCGATTGTTGTTTCTAATGCCTGTGTTTCTGGAGTGATGGCGATTGCTGTGGCGAAAAATATGATTCTTGCAGGAAAATACAAGGATGCTTTTGTAATTGCGGGAGACGAAATTTCCGAGTTTGTGATTTCAGGATTCAATTCTTTTCAAGCTATTGGAACAGAAATCTGCAAACCTTATGATAAAAATCGTAACGGAATTAATTTGGGTGAAGCAACTGCAGCAGTTTATATAAATTCAGAGCCAAATCAAAACGAAAATTTTAGTTTTAAAATTTTAGGAGATTCTGCAATCAATGATGCCAACCACATTTCCGGACCATCACGAACAGGCGATGGATTGTTTTTAAGTATTCAAAATGCTATGAAAGAAGCAAAAGTTCCTGCAGAAAAAATTGATTTCATTTCCGCACACGGAACCGCGACTATTTATAACGACGAAATGGAAGCCACCGCCTTCAACAGAGTGGATTTGCAAAACGTTCCTCTGAACAGTTTAAAAGCTTATTACGGACATTGTCTCGGAGCTTCAGGATTGCTGGAAAGTATTATTTCAATGGAATGCGCATTAAATAAGACTTTAATTCCGTCTAAAAATTTTGAAGAAATGGGAACTTCCCAAACTTTGAATATTATAAAAGAAAATCAATCAGCAGAAATAAAATATATCCTGAAAACCGCTTCAGGTTTTGGTGGGTGTAATGCAGCAGTTGTTTTGGAGAAATGCTGAAAATAATTTTGTAATTTTATAAAATTAAAGTTTTAGGAAATGGAATCTACAGTAGACATCAGAAAAAGAATTCACGAATTCATTGATATTGCAGATGAAAGAATTTTAAGAATCATCAATAGCATTATTGATGCAGAAGAGCATGAAGATAATTATCCTGCCGTTCCGGATTGGTATTACGAAAAACTTGAAGTGGAAAGGGAGAAGTATTTAAAAGGAGAAACTCCTTCATATACTTGGGAAGAAGTCAAGCAAAGACTGATGAAGGATTATGACTTATAAATTAATTTTAAAGTCTAATGCTCACAAAGATTTAGCAAAAGCAATTGAATATTATCAAAGCAAAAAAAAAGGTTTAGGTAGTAAATTCTTGAAATGTGTCCATAAATTTTTTGACAGAATTACCAAAAATCCGCTCCATCATCCTTTAAAAAGCAATCAATTTCGTGAGGCATACATCCAAAAATTTCCTTACGTCATTATCTATGAAGTTATAGATATTGAAGTTATGGTATTTCCTGTTTTCAACACCCATCAAAATCCGACAAAAAAGCCTTAAACTTTATTAATGAAGAAAACAGATATTTGCACCATAGAAAATTCAAGAATCGTTCTCAACAACGATACTATCTTTGAAACCCAAACCGAAAATTTTCAAGATTTCGCAAAAGAAGCCTATAAAAGTTTAGAGCTGAATTATCCTAAATTTCACAAAATGGATAATCTTAGCAAACTCGCTTTTCTCGCTTCTGAAATGATTTTAAAAGACGAAAATCACAGCAAAACTGCCTTGGTTTTTGCCAACAAATCATCAAGTTTAGACACCGATTTTAAATATCAGGAAAGCATCAATTATCAGGAAAACTATTTTCCGAGTCCTGCCGTTTTTGTCTACACGTTACCCAATATTTGCATTGGAGAAATCAGCATCAAGCATAAAATGCAAACCGAAAATGCTTTCTTTGTTTTGGAAGAATTTGATGAAGAATTTCTAAACAATTATGCGGAACAGATATTGCAATCTGGAAAAGCTGAAAAAGTCTTGTGCGGCTGGGTAGAACTCTATCAGGAAAGTTATAGAGCTTTTGTATATTTGCTTACTTTGTAATATAACAATTTAGTATTGTATCAGTTTACCAATTAAATACTCCAAACATCATTGGTACATTGTTAAACCGATACATTAGTACACTATAAATGAAATTTATTTTATGAGCGATTTAAAATTAGAATTAAAAAACAAAATCATTGAGGTCCTTAATCTTGAGGACATTGCTGTAGAAGAAATCAAAGATACAGACCCTCTTTTTGGCGGTGGACTTGGGCTAGATTCTATCGACGCACTAGAATTAATCGTGCTTTTGGATAAAGAATACGGCATCAAACTGGCAGATCCAAAAAAAGGAAAAGAAATCTTCGAATCTATCGAAGTGATGGCAAAATATATCGAAGAAAACAGAACGAAATAATTCAATCTAACAATCTATCAATGTAACAATATTGATACACTGTTACATTGATACATTGATACATTATTAAAAGATGAGTCAAAAAATTGCCATAACAGGAATGGGCATCATTTCTGCGATTGGAAAAAACGTGGAAGAAAATTTCGCTTCGTTGACGACTGGGAAACACGGTATTTCAGACATTAGTTTGTTTGAAACCCGCCATTCTGGAAATATAAAAACTGGCGAAATAAATTTTTCTAATGAAGAGCTTGCTCAAAAACTTCAGTTAAGTGAAGACAACAATGTGACGAGAACTTCTTTATTAGGAATGATTGCGGCTAAAGAAGCGGTAGAAAGTGCGGGAATTTTGGATATTAATGAACATAAAACCGGACTGATTTCCTCAACCAGCGTTGGCGGAATGGACGTTACCGAAAAATATTTCTACACCTACGAAGACTTTCCCGAAAAGCAAAAATATATTGACGCTCACGATGCCGGAAATTCTTCTTTGCAGATTGCAGAATATTTGGGTTTAAAAGGTATGGTTTCTACCATCAGTACGGCCTGTTCTTCTGCTGCCAATGCAATTATGATGGGTGCAAAACTCATTAAAAACGGAGTTTTGGATCGTGTGATTGTAGGCGGAACAGATTCTCTTTCAAAATTTACTTTGAATGGTTTTAATACGTTGATGATTTTGACGGATTCTTACAATACCCCTTTCGATAACGATAGAAAAGGTCTGAATCTGGGTGAGGCAGCCGCTTTCATCGTTTTGGAATCTGATGAAGTGGTAAAAAAGGAAAATAAAAAAGTCTTAGGCTATCTTTCAGGGTACGGAAATGCAAACGATGCACATCACCAAACTGCTTCCTCTGAAAACGGACAAGGGGCGTTTTTAGCAATGGAAAAAGCATTAAAAGTTTCCGGTTTGAAGAAGGAAAACATCGATTATATTAATGTTCACGGTACCGCAACTCCCAATAATGATTTGTCTGAAGGAATTGCAATGATCCGAATTTTTGGCGAAAACCAAGTTCCGGAATTTAGCTCTACAAAAGCTTTTACGGGGCATACTTTGGCTGCAGCAGCAGGGATTGAAGCGGTCTATTCGTTACTGGCAATTCAAAACAACATCATTTTCCCGAATCTTAATTTTAAAACAAAAATGAAAGAATTTGATTTGACACCCGTGACGGAGCTTAAAGAGAAAAACATCAACCACGTACTTTCCAACTCATTTGGTTTTGGAGGAAACTGTTCAACCTTAATTTTTTCTAAATAATGGGTGCAGTTTACATCAACAGTGCAGCCTGTATTTCGGTTCAAGACACTTTAAATGAAAATTTTCCGCAAAATCTAAAACCCGAAAATTCAGCTCAGGTTTTAAAAGCAATCGAACCCAATTACAAAGAATTCATTCCTGCTGCAGCAAGCAGAAGAATGTCTAAAACTGTAAAAATGAGCTCTGTAGCTTCGCAATATGCTTTAAAAGAAGCGGGAGTAGAAAATACTGATGCTATTATCGTGGGAACTGGAATGGGCTGTTCTCAAGACTCTGAAAAATTCCTGAAAAATGTACTGGATAACAACGAAGAATTTCTCACTCCTACATTTTTTATCCAATCTACGCACAATACCGTTGCAGGACAAATTGCTTTAGGATTGCAGTGTCACGGTTACAATTTTACTTATGTTAATCCATCTTCTTCACTAGAATTTGCAATGTTGGATGCAAAACTTCAAATTTTGGATGGCGAAGCCGAAACAGTTTTGGTTGGCTCCACAGACGAACAAACCGATCGTGTAATGGAATTGTACACATTGAGCAAAACCATCAAAAAACAAGAAAATCTTCCCGTTGACTACATCCATTCGACAACAGATGGTGTAATTTGGGGAGAAGGCGCAAGTTTTTTTGTTTTAAGTAATGAAAAAACGGAAAATTCTTATGCTCAAATAAAAGATATTCAAATTATTAACCATTTAGATTTAGACGAAACTGAAAATTACATTGAAGATTTTTTGGCTAAAAATAATTTATCTAAAACTGAAATTGATGGGGTGATTTTAGGTTTCAGCGGAGACGCAAAATCTGATTTGTATTATCAAAAAGCACTAAAACTATTTACCGATTCATCATTATTATATTACAAACATCTAAGTGGAGAATTCAACACAGCAAGTGGTTTCTCAATATTTATGGCTTGTCATATTCTTAAAAATCAGGAGATTCCGGAAGTGATGATGATTAATAATTTAAAAAAGGAAGAAATAAAAAATATTCTTCTGTATAATCATCTGGGAGGAAAAGATCATAGTTTGGTTTTGTTGGGGAGAGCTTAGTTATAATTTATTTAAAACACGGCAATTGTCATTCTGACGAAGGAAGAATCTCTAATCATTTATTTTAGATTCTTCATTTCGCTTCGCTGCATTCAGACATTACGGATATAAATTGCGGATATTTTTAAGCCAAATTCAAAACAACTAAAAGATGAAACATTACCCATTTATCGTATTTTATCTTTTTTTGAATCTCTTTATTTATGGGTTTCAAGGAACGTTTTGGATGTATTTGTTTTGTTTTTTATTGTTTTCCGCGGTCGTTGCTTGGGGTTCTTTTGATATTGAATTGGGATATTTCGTTAATAGCATTACTCATAAAAGAACAAAGATCAAGGAAGTGGCTCTGACCTTTGATGATGGACCGACAGAATTTACTCCGAAATTTTTAGATCTGTTGAAAGAAAATAATGTAAAAGCCACCTTTTTCTGTATCGGAAAACAGATTGAAAAATATCCTGAAACATTCCAGAGAATCATCGCCGAAGGTCATACCATTGGAAATCATACGTTTTCACATTCTAATGCGACAGGATTTTTATCTACTTCAAAAATGATTGAAGAGATTCGCAAATGTGATGAAATTATTTTGAAAATCGGAAATATTAAAACCAATTTATACCGGCCTCCATTTGGTGTTACCAATCCGAATATTGCCAAAGCAATCAAGAAAACGAATAAAAAAAGCATCGGCTGGAACGTTCGTTCTTTGGATACCGTGATTACAGACGAAAATAAAATTCTGAAAAAAGTTACAAAAGGATTAAAAAAAGGGAGTATCATTCTACTTCACGACACTTCAGAAAAAACGTATAATGTTTTGGTTGAATTATTGTTATTTTTGAAGAATAAAAATTATTCAACTTTTACGGTTGATTCAATGATTAAAAATCAGAAAAAATGATTAAAAATATTGCTTTCGGAGCATTCTTATTATTTTCAAGTTTCTTTTTTGCTCAAAATACAGCAATGACGAGCGCAGAATCAAAAGCATTTGTTGCTAAAGTCTCTGCGGAAACCAAAGGAATGAAAACTTTACAGAGCGATTTTATCCAAACCAAAAAAATGGATTTTTTAGACAAAAACATTGTTACTCAAGGAAGAATGTCTTTAAAATCTCCCAATACACTGAGTTGGAAATACACAAAACCTTATCAGTACAGCATTATTTTTAAGGATAATAAAATTTTTATAAACGATCAGGGAAAAAAATCTTCTGTTGATTCAAAAAGCAAAACTTTTGAAAAAATAAACAAACTGATTGTCGGAAGCTCAAACGGACAAATGTTTAGCGATCCTGATTTTTCTGTTACCTTTCAGAAAAATTCAAACTTTAATATTGCGAAATTTACTCCGAAATCTGCACAATTATTGAAATACATCAAGCAAATCGAGTTGAGTTTCCCTAAAGATCATTCTACCGTTTCTCAGGTCAATATGACGGAAGCTTCGGGAGACACTACGAATATTGTTTTCAAAAACATCAAAATAAATGCGCCTATTTCAGCTTCGGAATTTAGCTTATAGCTTGATTATCATTGCTTTTTGCTCCTGCAAATCGTATGATCTGAAAGATGCAAAACCAATTTCATCTTCTGAAAAAACATTAGAAAATTTATATTTTTCGTCAAAGGAAGATTATGTGTATAAATGTCAGATGGATATTTATAAAAATCACGTCAGTGGAATTTTAATTATCAAAAAAATCAACGAAATCACTCATCGTGTTGTACTCACTTCCGATTTTGGCAATAAATTAATAGATTTTGAAATTTCTGAGAATGATTTTAAGCTTAATTATGTTCTGCCCGATTTAGACAAAAAAATCGTCATTAATTTTCTTAAAAAAGATTTTCAAAAGTTACTGAAACAAGAATACATTGTAAATCAAACCTTTGAAAATGATTCGACAAAAATATTTTACTCAGAAAATGCAAAAAGCGGTTATTATTTAAGTTTTAACAAAGAAAATAATCTCTTGAAACAGATTGTTTACACAGAAAATAAGAAGGAAAAAACCGATTTTACATTTGAGGCTAAAAAACCTACTTTTGCAGAAACAATTGAAATTCAGCATAAAGATTTTAAAATCAATATCAAACTATTTCAGATTACCGAAACAGAACAAGAAACGGAATAATATGCAAACTATACTTACAGATTTTTATACTTTACAATCTTATGAAACGGCAGAAAACGGCAGGTTCATCGCTCAGATTAAACTAAATCCTGAACACAACATTTTTAATGGACATTTTCCGGGAAATCCTGTAACACCAGGAGTTTGTATGATGCAGATTGTGAAAGAATTAACCGAAGAATTTACGCAGAAAAATCTTTTCTTAAAGTCTGCTTCCAACGTGAAATTTATGGCAATCATTAATCCTTTTGAAACACCTGAATTAAAAATGATTCTTGACATTACCGAAAACGAAACGGAAATAAAAGTGAAAAATACCACCTCTTTTGGCGAGACTACTGCTTTGAAAATGTCTGTTAATTATACAAAAATATAGTATGAAACTGATATTATCTGTTTTTACAGGCTTATTTTTATTCTTTCAGAGCGGCGATTTGGAATCTTTACGAAATGCGTACTCAAAAGCAAACACATCCAACGAAGGTGCAAAAAACTTCATAGATATCGCAGACAAAAGCTCCTCTTCCGACCCTTTGGTTAAAGGATATAAAGCTGCTGCAGAAATCCTTGAAGCTAAAGTAACGACCGACAAAAACAAGAGAAAAACCTTCGTAAAATCCGGAGCCACCGATCTGGAAACTGTAATAAAAGCAAACCCAAACAATCTGGAGTTGAGACTAATACGAATGAGTGTTCAGGAAAATATCCCGAAAATCGTAGGATACAATAAAAACCTGAAAGAAGACAAAATATTTATTCTTACTAATTATTCAAAACAAACTTCGGCTCTGAAAACATACGTTAGAAAATTTGCAATGCAGTCTAAAACGATGACTGCAGCCGAAAAAAATTCACTAAAATAACCGAATGACCCTGTCTGAAGTACAAAATACAATTTCCGAACGAAAGATTTGCATTTTAATCCCGACTTACAACAATGAAAAGACACTAAAAAGAGTGATTGATGGTGTTTTGGATTACACAGAAAATATCATCGTTGTCAATGACGGTTCTACCGATTCTACTTCAGAAATTCTGAAAAATTATCATCAGATTACGGTTATACATCTTCCCAAAAATAAAGGAAAGGGAAATGGTTTGAAGACGGGTTTCGGGGAAGCAAAAAAATTAGGTTTTGATTATGCGATTTCCATAGATTCTGACGGACAGCATTATCCGGATGATATTCCCGTTTTTGTAGAAGGTTTATTAGCTGAAAATGAAGATGTTCTATTGATCGGAAACCGCAATATGTCTCAAGACGGAATTCCAAAAAAAAGCAGCTTTGGAAACCGTTTTTCTAATTTCTGGTTTTGGTTTGAAACAGGAATTAAACTTCAGGATACCCAATCTGGCTTTCGATTATACCCTTTGCACAAAATTCCTAAAAAATATTTTACGCCAAAGTTTGAATTTGAGATAGAAATTATTGTGCGAACAGCCTGGAGACACGTTTCCGTAAAAAATGTTCCCATCAAAGTTTTGTACGATCCTGCGGAAAGAGTTTCACATTTCAGACCGTTCAAAGATTTTACCCGAATAAGCATTCTTAATACCGTTCTGGTAGTCATTACACTGCTTTACATTATCCCGAGAAACTTTGTGAATAATTTCAAAAAGAAAAGCTTTAAGCGATTCATACAGGAAGATGTTTTGCAAAGCGATGGTACCAATCGCAATAAAGCATTTTCTATTGCGCTTGGCGTTTTTATCGGCCTTTCTCCCGTCTGGGGATTTCAAACTTTTTTAGCAATTTCACTGGCAGTCGTTTTCAAGCTGAATAAAGTGCTTACATTTGTGTCTTCCAACATCAGTTTTCCACCGTTTATTCCGTTTATAATTGCAGGATCTCTCTTCATCGGCGCACCATTTGTCGATGGTAAAACCAATTTTCTAAAGCACGACTTGAGCTTTGAACTTGTTAAAGACCATCTTCTTCAATATATAATTGGAAGTATGATATTGGCGACTTCGGTGTCGGCAATTTTAGGAATTGGCTCATATCTTTTTTTAAATAAGATCAATCCTGAAAACGGCTAGTGTTATCACTTCACTTCCTGAAGCCGCTCATCTATCAAATCCTTTTCCAAAATTTCCGCACAAGTATTAAAAGCGCCAATTGTGCAGCCCAAAATACCGTGCATATTGACGGATTGACCTGTAAGAAAAAGATTATTGATTTTCGTTCTTGGTGAAACCATCGTTTTTAAAGGATTTTCCGAAGTTTTGGAATATCCGTACATATTTCCCTCAAAACTCCCAATATAATCGCGGTAAGAGAGCGGAGAAGATGTGTAAATATATTTGATGGAAGTTCTTAAATTTGGAAATTTCTTTTCCAAAGCATCAATCATTCTTTCTGCTTTTTCGAGTTTAAATTGTTCGTATAATTTTCCTCTCTCGCTTGTATCTGCAATCGTGTTAAATGTATTTTCCCATTCTTTTACTTCTTCAAAACTCATATAGGAAATTGCAGTTAAACTCTCTGCAAACTCCCTATTTTTCTTTGAAGATGTTGATGAAAGCATATACGTTTCCGGCCAGTTTTCTTTTTGATATTCAAAAGCGCTCCAAACTAAATTTTTAGAGGAATAATGGTAGATATTATAATTAAAATTTTGAATTTCATTTGGTTTTAAAACCAAATAGACGCTAAAACAGGACGAAATCGGTTTCCAGCTTAGAATCCTGTTAACAAATGATTTCTTGAATCTTTTTTCTCCGATTAATTTAACCATTGAACGAATTTCGATATTCGAAATGAAAATATTTGCATAAAATTCTTTTCCGGAAAGTGTTTTTGCACCCCGTAAAATGTCTTTGTCATCAAAAATCATTTCCGAAACTTCTGAGTGTTTGAAAACATCAGCTCCATATTCCCGAAGTTTTTTAATCAGCAATTTTGAAATCTGACTTCCACCTTTTACACATTTGTAAGCACTTTGAATATAAGAATTGACCGTCAAAGCATGTACGTAAAACGGCGAATTTTCAGAATCTCCTGCATAAAGAAAATTAGAACCCAATAAAACGGCCTGTAATTTTTCGTTTGAAGTAATCGATTCTATGAATCTTTTGGTATTCAAATGCAAAACTTCTTCATTATAATTGTGTTTTCCAACCACATTATATCGTGGGAAATGATTGCAAATCTCCTGAATTTCCTGACAATAAGTTTCTAAATTCTGCCTTTCATCAGGAAAAAATTTCACCAACTGTTCCACAAAATTTTTGTAGCCTTGAGCGTGTGGATATTCTGTAAGATCTTCTCCGAAGGTAATTTTATCATAACCATCTACATCCATTTTTTGAAGTTCCAGGTCTTTCATAATTTCCAGATAAGAGAAAAAATGATGGAGATTTTGCCCTTCTGAAAGCCCACCAATGTAATGAACTCCCGTATCGAAAATGAGTTTATCCCGAGAAAAAGTCTGGAGATTTCCGCCGTATTGATTATTTTTTTCTAAAACACAGACTTTTAAGCCTTCTTTCGCTAAAATAAGTGCCGAAACCAGTCCGCCAAGACCGCTTCCAATAACCAGTATGTCGTAGTGTTTTTTCAAATATTCAGAAGTAGATTTTAGACTTTTGTCATCAAATTTGGAAAGACGATTAATTCTTTAATTATAAGTCTAAATTATTGAAAATTAATCAACATCATCCCAAAAATCGAAGTAATTGAACCATTGAAGTGGATATTTTTTAATCATCGATTCTAAATTTTGAGTGTATGAATTTAAAAGTCCCTGCGAATCTCGTTTCTTAATGTCTTGAGCAACTCTTGCATACAAATGATAATGCAGATTTTTTTCTTTCATCACATAAACATAAACCACCGGAACACCCAATCTGGAAGCAATCATAAAAGGACCAGCTGGAAATTTTGCGCTTTTTCCTAACAAATCTGCTTCTAGAAATTTTGAACCTTCGAAATAGCGATCACCAGTAAAACAAATGAGTTCATTTTTCGACAACGCTTCATTAATTTCGAAAATATGCGACATATCTTCTTTCACATAAATGAATTTTATGTTTGTCGCTTTCACCGAAACACTCTCAAGATATTTTTTAATAACCGTAACTTCCTGATCTGTTGTTACTAAATTAATCTGACAGTCGAAATCGATGTCCGCAAAAAAATGTTCGGCAATTTCGAAATTTCCGATGTGCGCGCTAATTAAAACACCACCTTTTTTTTCTGCTAAAAGGTTTCTGAGATTTTCGATTCCGTCGAATTCGTAGGTATATTTTTCTCTTAATCCGGCGGAAATTGCAGTTTTATCAATTAATGTTTGACCAAAAGTGAAGTAACTTTTAAACAAAGAAATTTTTGTTTTCCAAAATCCGTAATTGAGTCTTTTCTGAAAGTAATAAGTGTAATATGTATTGCTTTTTTTTTCTAATAGAAAATAATAAAAAGCAACAAAATAAAGAACGAAATATGAACTTCGGATTCCGATATTTTTAATGCACCAGACGAAAATTTGGTAGCCCAGAATTGTGCCTTTGGATTTACCGTTCCATTTGTTCATAATTCTAATTTAACAATGTATCAGTCTAAAAATGTAACAATAACAAGAGATTGCTAAATTGTTACATTGCTCGATTGTTACATTTTTTGAGTGATTTTGTTCTCGATTGTTGAATAGAAATCATCGAAGGTGATAATGTTTTTAAAGTCTGCTTCGCCCAATTTCACTCCGAAATTAGATTCAATAACCACTACCAAATCGATATAATCTAAGCTGTCTAGGCCGAGCGTAGTTTTAAAATTGGCATCGTTAACGATATCTTCACCGTCAACTTCAAATTCATTGATCAAAAAATCATTAGCTATAGCAATAACTTTTTCTCTTTTCATGTTTTTAATCAAATTTTTTAACAATTAAGGCAGAGTTAGTTCCACCAAATCCAAAAGAATTTGACAAAAATACATCAATTTTTTGACTCTTTGTTTTTGTGATTAGATTGATGTTTTTTGCATCTTCATCCGGGTTTTCTAAGTTGATATTCGGTGCAACAAAATTATTTTGCATCATCAGAATTGAGTAAATAACTTCACTTGCTCCCGCCATCCAACACTCGTGTCCGGTCATTGATTTGGTAGAACTTACCGGGACTTTAGCACCGAAAATTTCGTGAATTGCCTTTGCTTCATTGGCATCACCAATGGGTGTAGAAGTCGCATGAGCATTAATATAATCTATATTTTTTGCATTTAAGCCAGATTGTTTCAAAGCCCTGTTCATTGCCAAAGCAGGACCGTCTACATTGGGTGTGGAAATATGTCCACCGTTTGAAGAAAAACCGTACCCAACGATTTCTGCGATGATATTTGCACCTCTTTTTTGTGCGGATTCTAAGCTTTCAACAATTAAAGTAGCTGCACCACCACTCGGAATAAGACCGTCTCTTCCAGAATCGAAAGGTCTTGAAGCTTTCTGTGGCTCATTTTCTCTTACCGAAAAAACACCTAATCCATCGAAACTCGCCATAGAATATTTGTTGGTTTCCTGAGCACCGCCACAAACAATCATCTCCTGAAAACCGTTTCTAATCATCATAAAAGCCAATCCCAAAGAATGTGATCCGCTTGCGCAAGCTGCGCTAATGGTTAAATTGATTCCTCTTAATTTAAAAATCGTAGAAAGATTCATCGTAACAGTAGAATTCATCGATTTGAAAATCGCTCCGGACCCCATCAATGTTGTATCTTTCTTCTCTCTTGCAATATCAATAGACTCTACAACTGCTTGAGAAACACTATCGTTACCATATAAAATTCCGACCTCGTTTTTATCTAAAAAATTCTGATCGATATTGGCTTGTTTTAAAGCATCTAAAGTTGCAACGTAAGCATATTCGCTTTCTTCACCCATGCTTACACGCTGTCTTCTGTTGAGAAGATTTTTCAAATCAGGCTTTGGAACTACTCCTGTAAGACCCGATCTGAAACCGAATTCTTTTCTGTTTTGGTCTAAAACAATACCCGATTTACCTTGATACAGGGATTCTTTCACTTCTTCCAAAGAAGTGCCAATGCAGGAATAAATTCCCATTCCGGTAATGACTACCCTATTTTCCATTCTTTTCAAATTTAACAATATATCAGTTTAAAAATGTAACAATTTAAAAACATTGGTAAACTGGTACATTGTTATATTATTATATTGTTACATTATATTACGAATAAATTCCTCCGTTAATATTAATAATTTCTCCTGTGATGTACGAAGATTTTTTGGAAGCTAAAAATGCGACCAAATCTGCCACTTCCTCTGCTTCACCAAATCTGTTGGCTGGAATCATTGCCTTTAATTCATCTTCGTTAAAATCCTGCGTCATATCTGTTTTAATAAAACCTGGCGCAACGGCATTTACGGTGATATTTCTTTTGGCAACTTCCTGAGCCAGAGCTTTTGTAGCTCCAACCAAAGCCCCTTTTGCAGCAGAATAATTGGTTTGTCCGGCTGTTCCTTTCACTCCAGAAACAGAAACCATATTGATGATTCTGCCGTATTTGTTTCTTAACAACTTCTGAATAAAGAAATTCGTAACGTTGTAAAAACCGTTTAAACTTGTGTTAATCACAGCGTTCCAGTCTTCACTCGGCATCCACATAAACAATCCGTCTCTTGTGATTCCGGCGTTATTTATAATCACCTCAACCACCGATTTTGGATTATTTTCCTGCCATTCATTCAAAACCCTTTGAGTTTCTTCGGAATTTCCCACATCAAATTTCAGAATTTCTCCTGTAGAACCCAATTCTTCAACTTTTGCTAAAGTTTCCTTTGCTGCAGGCTCGTTTGAAGTATAATTAATTAAAATATGATAATTTTTTTCTTCAGCCAGTTTTATACAGATGGCTCTTCCGATTCCACGGGAACCTCCTGTTACAATTGCACATTTCATTGGTTTTGTTTTATAATTTTAAAATATTCGAAATTAATTCTTCAAATATTCTTTCACTTTTTCCACAAACGGATACATAATCAAATCCTCTTTGAAAGGCGGAACAATTGCCCGAACCTCATCGTATAATTTTTTAGTGGAAGATGAAATTTCATTCTGACATTCCAAAAATTCAATTGCCTGAACAATCGTAATCGCTTCAATCGATAGAACTTCAAAAGCATTCTCAATCACTTTTCTGCAAATTACGGCTGCATTCGTTCCCATACTTACAACATCCTGATTATCATTATTATTCGGAATACTGTGAACATACATCGGATTCGACAACATTTGGCTTTCTGCCGTGGTAGAAGTTGCGGTAAACTGAACGCCCTGCATCCCAAAATTAAACCCTAATTTACCTAAATTCACAAATGGAGGGAAAATTTCATTGATTTTTGAATTCAGAAGATAGTTTAATTGTCTTTCTGCAAGCATTGTCAGCTTTGTGATTACGATTTTCAGCTTATCCATCTCCAAAGAAATGTAGTCGCCGTGGAAGTTTCCGCCGTGATAAACGTGCTGATCTTCAGAGATGATAATGGGATTGTCATTGGCAGAATTAATTTCATCTTCGAGTATTTTTTCCGTAAACTCCAAAGTATCCAAAACAGGTCCCAAAATCTGCGGAACGCAACGCAAGGAATAGTATTCCTGAACTTTATCTTTAAAAATTTCCTCTTTATTGTCTTTGTTATAGAGGTGATCTTCTCTTTTTCTTATTAACTGACTATCAGATAGGTTTTTGCGCATTCTGGAAGCAATTTCCTGCTGGCCTAAGTGTTTTTTTGTAGCGTTTAAAGCTTCAGAAAAATGATCATCATAGGTCTTCACAATTTCGTTGATGGCACACGAAAGTTTTACAGATATTTCAACCAGCTTTCTGCTGTAATAAGCATTAATAATGCCGATTCCCGTCATTGTGGAAGTTCCGTTCATAAGGCCTAAACCTTCGCGGATGTGAACTTTTATCGGCTCGATATTCAGCTCTCTGAAAACATCTTTTGTTTCTCGTCTTTCGCTTTTATAAAAAACTTCGCCTTCGCCGATTAAGACCAATGCAAGATGCGCCAACTGAACCAGGTCGCCACTTGCACCCACCCCGCCGTGTTCAAAAATGAGCGGTGTAACATCTTTGTTAATCAAATCTTTAAGCAGAAAAACAACAGAAGGATGAACACCAGATTTTCCTAAACTTAGAGTATTTAATCTGGCAAGCATAACCGCTTTTGCAGCCTGTGGAGATAAGTGATTTCCAACGCCGGATGAATGGCTTCTTATTAGATTATACTGTAGCTGAGTCCTGTTTTCTTCGCTGATTCTGTACTGTGCCATTGGACCAAAACCTGTGTTTACGCCATAGATCACTTTATCTTTAGAAAATTCTTCTAAAAAACTGAAAGTCTTTTCTACTTTAGAAATCAGTGTTTCACTCAGTTCAACCGGTTCATTATCAAAGATTACTTTATAAAAATCTTCCAGTTGCAGGTTAGCCGTTAATATCATCTATCATTATTTATAAAAAGGAAAAAAACTGATTTTGAATCAATTTTTGTGATTAATTTTGTTGCGCAAATATAGATAGAATATCACACAAAATGAAAGAATTTGTAGACGTACTTGTGATTGGAGCGGGGCCTTCTGGTTGTGTATCTTCCGCTTATCTCCATAAAAACGGCGCCAGGGTGAAAGTGGTTGAAAAAACCATATTCCCAAGATTGGTAGTTGGTGAAAGTCTTATTCCGCGAGTGATGGATCATTTTGACGAAGCCGGATTATTTCCTGCGCTAGACAAAATGGGCTTTGAAAAGAAACTGGGAGCACGTTTTATGCGAGGAGATGAAGTCTGCATTTTTGATTTTAGCAAAAAATTCGGGGAAGGATGGGACTGGACGTGGCAAGTTCCGAGAGCTGATTTTGATTATACTTTGGCTCAGGAAGTCATCAACAAAGGCATTGACCTTGAATTTGAAACAGAAGTAATAGGCATAGAATTCAACGGAGCAGATTCTATCACCACTGTTAAAAATAAAGATGGCGAAACCAAAGAGATTCACGCAAAATTTGTGATTGATTCCAGCGGCTACGGAAGAGTTTTACCAAAACTTCTGGATCTGGAAAAACCTTCAAAACTGTCTCCACATTCTGCAATTTTTTCCCACGTTGAAGATATTAACCGTGAAGAAGGTGTAGAAGGAACTTTAATATCTTTTGACATCATCGAAACTGAAGTTTGGCTTTGGGTAATCCCTTTTTCTAATGGAAACACAAGCGTAGGAATTGTTGGACCTACTGAATATATTGAAAAATTGTCTGAAAACGGAAATCCTGCAGAAGCGCTTAAAAAAGCAATTTCTCTTTCTGATTATTATGTAAAACGTTTCGGAGATGTAGACTTTCTTTTTGAACCCAAACATCTGAAAGATTATTCTTGTTCTGTTAAAAAACTATACGGAGACGGATTTGCATTGACGGGAAATGCGTCAGAATTCCTTGACCCAGTTTTCTCATCAGGAATGGCATTCGCAACCGAAGGCGGAATGACTGCCGCAAAATTGGCAATCCGACAGCTTAACGGAGAGACAGTTGATTGGCAGAAAGAATTTGCAGATTACATTTTATACGGAGTTGATGTTTTCACAACATACGTCAAAGAATGGTACACCGGAAATCTTCAGGAGTTATTTTTCCACCAACCGGAAAATCCTGATGTGAAAAGAAAAATCTGTGCAGTTTTAGCGGGCTATGTATGGAACAAAAAGAATACCTTTGTGAGAATACACGATTCTGCAGTGAAGAATCTGGCTGAATTTATCAAGAAAGAAAAATCTGAAGAACATCGAAGCTGAGATTTTAATTTCTTAAATCCACAAAATTAATCGGTTTTCTGCTGTTTGGATGAAAAACGGTTTTAGACAAAACATCAAAATCAACCAGTTCAATTTTCGGACTGACTCTCAATTTTGCTCGGAAATGATCCCTCACTTCATTTACAAAGTTTTCACCACTGTATTCTGCGCTTAATCTGATAACAATTTCGTCCAAACCAATTTCGTTGGACTGAATCACGATTTGGTAACAAGAAATTCCATTAAAATCATTCAGAATATCATTCATTGCAGGAGGATACAAAGTCGTTCCTTTATATTTAATCATCTGCTGTTTTCTGCCGATAACCGGACCAAGCCTCATCGTATTTCTTCCACATTCGCAAGGTTCGTAATGAGCTTTTACAATATCTCCCGTTTTAAATCTCAATAAAGGAATTGCTTCAACTCCTAAAGTTGTAATCGTTAATTCTCCACTTTCGCCTTCTTCTACCGGGTTTCCATCGTCATCAAGAATTTCCGTAATTATTAATTCCGGATGTTGATGACCTCCTAGTTGAAATTCGCATTCTGTAAAAGCTGTACTCATCTCAGTTGAAGCATAAGTAGAATACAGTTGAATATTCCATTTCTCTTTTATTTTCTGAGAAAGAATGTTATCTGTAAAATCCTGATTTTTGATGCTTTCACCAATACAAACTGCACCTTTTACGCTAGAATTTTTAAAATCCAAACCATTTTTCTCCGCATAATCAATCATTTTCAACAAAAAAGAAGGAACGGTTATCAGAAATTTTGGTTGATATCTAAAAATAGAATCCCATTGCAGCTCAGGAATTCCCGGTCCCATTCTTACAACTCCGGCTCCTATTTTTCTTAAACCTAAAAGATAAGCCAAACCAGCGATAAACCGTTTATCAATTGTTGTAATCATCTGCACAACATCGCCTCTAGAAATTCCGGCACAGGAAAGAGAAATCGCTTCATTGTAGGCAATTCTTTCCATATCTTTTTCTGAAAGTCCGAAAGTCACAGGATCGCCCAAAGTTCCGGAAGTTGTACTGAAATCAACAATTTCGGTCATAGGAACACAAAAGAAATCATCGTTATTCTGCTGAATATCATTCTTTCCAGTTGTAGGAATTTTTTGCAAATCTTCCAAAGTCTGAATCTCAGAAATATCAATATTATTTTCTTTGAATAATCTTTTATAAAAAGGCGAGTTTTTATTCAGATAAATTAAAAGCTCTTTCAATTTGCTTTCTTGAAAGGTTTTTATTAAATCTGAATCTGATTTTTCTATAGCTGGGAATAGTTCCAAAGATGATAATTTTTATCGCACAAATTTATAAAAAGATAATCCAATTTTATGATTCTGAAATTGAAGTTTTTAACATTCAGAAACCGGGCAAAATATAACAATAAAATCCTTAAAAATCACTAAATTCGCAAACTTAATCCATTAGAAAAAGATTTGACACATTAAAAATGAGCAAGTTTAAAGAATATAAAAATCTCAGCCTTACAGAAACTGCTAAAAATGTTGCAGAATTCTGGAAAGAAAACAAAACTTTCAAAAAATCCGTGGAAATCCGTGAGGGAAAACCGGAATTTGTTTTTTATGAAGGACCGCCTTCCGCCAACGGAATGCCAGGAATTCACCACGTGATGGCAAGAGCAATTAAGGATATTTTCTGCAGATACCAAACTCAAAATGGAAAGCAGGTTTTCCGTAAAGCAGGTTGGGACACACACGGACTTCCTGTGGAACTGGGCGTTGAGAAAGAATTAGGTATCACCAAAGAAGACATCGGCAAAAAAATCAGCATCGAAGAATACAATGAAGCTTGCAGAAACGCCGTGATGCGTTACACCGATGTTTGGAATGATATGACCGAGAAAATTGGCTATTGGGTGGATATGGAAAATCCGTACATCACCTACAAACCAAAATATATGGAGTCGGTTTGGTGGCTGTTGAAGCAGATCTACAACAAAGGCCTGATTTACAAAGGATACACCATTCAGCCGTATTCTCCGAAAGCGGGAACTGGACTGTCCTCTCACGAAGTGAATCAGCCTGGAGCCTACCGTGATGTGACGGACACAACTGTTGTTGCGCAATTCAAGACTTTACCGGAAACTTTGCCTTCATTTTTACAGGGTTTTGGCGATGTTCACATTTTAGCCTGGACCACGACACCGTGGACTTTGCCATCCAACACCGCTTTGACAGTTGGACCAAAAATAGATTATGTTTTAGTTAAGACTTTCAATCAATATACTTTTGAAGCAATTAATGTTGTTTTAGCTAAACCTTTGGTCGGTAAACAATTCGGAAAGAAATTTGTGGAAGGAACCGAGGAAGATTTTGCCAATTACACTTCAGAAAGCAAAACGATTCCCTATCAGATCTTAGCCGAATTTAAAGGTGCGGATTTGGTTGGGATTAAATATGAGCAACTTCTGGATTACGCAAAACCTTATCAAAATCCAGAAAATGCTTTCCGAGTGATTTCTGGAGATTTTGTAACAACGGAAGACGGAACTGGAATCGTGCACACCGCGCCAACTTTCGGTGCCGATGATGCGAAAGTGGCGAAAGAAGCATCACCAGAAATTCCGCCAATGCTGGTTTTGGACGACAATGGAAATCCTGTTCCTCTGGTAGATTTGCAAGGTCGATTTTTATCTGTTGTGAAAGACGAAACTTACGGATTCGCAAATGAATACGTGAAGTCTGAATATCTTAATGAAGCAGAAAAAGCAACAGAATTCAGCATCCAGAAAGAGAATTTAAAATCCATCATTGCAGATTTAAAAGTTTATCTGTCTGTTGACGAACGAATTGCACTTAAACTAAGAAAAGAAAACAAAGCCTTTAAGGTTGAAAAATATGTTCACAGCTATCCGCACAGCTGGAGAACGGATGAGCCACTTTTATATTATCCGCTCGATTCCTGGTTCATCAAGGTAACTGATGTGAAAGACAGAATGTTCGATCTGAACGAAACCATCAACTGGAAACCAAAATCTACAGGAGAAGGCCGTTTCGGAAACTGGCTGAAAAACGCGAATGACTGGAATCTTTCCCGCTCAAGATATTGGGGAATTCCGTTGCCAATCTGGAGAACTGAGGATAAAAAAGAGGAAATAATCATCGGTTCTGTAGAAGAACTTTACTTAGCGATTGAGGAATCAATAAAAAAAGGGATAATGTCCCAGAATCCTTTCAAAGATTTCGAAATTGGAAATCTGTCTGAAGAAAACTACGCAAAAGTAGATCTTCATAAAAATATTGTAGATCAGATTGTTTTGGTTTCAGAATCAGGAAAACCAATGAAACGTGAAAGCGATTTGATTGACGTTTGGTTTGATTCCGGAGCGATGCCTTATGCGCAGTTGCACTACCCTTTTGAAAACAAAGAGCTAATTGACAACAACAAAGCATTTCCGGCAGATTTCATTGCAGAAGGTGTTGACCAGACGCGTGGCTGGTTTTATACACTTCACGCCATTGCAACAACGGTTTTTGATTCTGTAGCATATAAAAATGTAATGAGCAACGGTTTGGTTTTGGATAAAAACGGTGTGAAAATGTCAAAATCCAAAGGCAATACGATTGATCCTTTTGAAACGATTTCCACTTATGGACCAGACGCGACACGCTGGTATATGATTTCCAACGCGAATCCTTGGGAAAATCTGAAATTTGATATTGAAGGTATTGATGAAGTGCGCAGAAAATTCTTCGGAACATTATACAACACCTACTCTTTCTTCGCTTTGTATGCCAATGTTGACGGATTTAATTATTCCGAAAAAGAGGTTGAAAACAGGCCGGAAATTGACCGTTGGATTTTATCTGAACTGAATCTTTTAATCAAAGACGTCAAAGCATTATATGAAGATTATGAACCGACAAGAGTAGCTAGAGAAATCAGCACTTTTGTGAATGACAATCTATCCAATTGGTATGTAAGACTTTGCAGAAGACGTTTCTGGAAAGGCGATTACAGCGACGACAAAATCTCGGCTTACCAAACTTTATACACCTGTCTTGAGACGGTTGCTAAACTTTCTGCACCAATCGCACCATTTTTTATGGATCAATTGTTCCAGGATTTGAATAGCGTAACCGGGAAAGATGCAGTAAATTCTATCCACCTGACAGATTTCCCTGTTGCAGATGAAAGTCTGATTGATACAGATTTGGTGGAAAAAACACATTTGGCTCAGCAAATTACTTCTATGGTTTTTTCATTGAGAAAAAAAGAAAATGTGAAAGTTCGTCAGCCACTTCAGAAAGTGTTGATTCCAGTTTTGGATAAGAAAACCGAAGAGCAGATTTTAGCCGTTTCCGAACTCATCAAACAAGAAGTTAATGTTAAAGAATTGCAACTCATCAACGCAGAAGAAGCATCGCATCTAATTGTAAAACAGATCAAACCAAATTTTAAAACTTTAGGAGCGAGATTGGGGAAAGATATGAAAACTGTTGCCGGAGCGATTTCAAGTTTCACAACAGAACAAATTGCAGATCTTGAAAAAACTGGAAAAGCAGAAGTTTCCGGTCACGAAATTACGGCTGAAGATGTTGAGATCTCTACCAAAGACATCCCTGGATGGACTGTGGCGAGCGAAGGAAAAACAACTGTGGCATTAGATTTGGTATTGACGGATGAATTGAGAGCAGAAGGTGTTGCAAGAGAGTTCATCAACAGGATTCAAAACATGAGAAAAGAAAAAGATTTTGAATTAACTGACAGAATTTCAATCCAATTGGAAGAATCCTGCCCTTTTAAACAAGAATTTACTAACAATGAAGCATATATTTCTGCTGAAGTATTGTCGGATAAAATAGAATTTGTAAATTCACTCTCAAATTTTGAAGAAATAGAGATAGATGAGGAACAATTCAAAGTAAAAATTGAAAAAAAATAATTCATATTTCATTTTTATTAAGGATTTGTTAATTAAATATTATTACTGATTTATCATCCGATTTTTATCCTATTCTTGCAAATTGAAAAGCGTATTTGCGCAAACCTTAAAAAAATAAAAATTTGAACAATTATTAATAACGATGGAAATGGCCGACGAAAAATTACGATATAGTGACGCTGATTTACAGGAATTCAGAGAATTAATTCAAGGTAAAATCGATAAAGCTGAGAAAGATTTGCTTCTTATAAAAGAAAGTTTTATCAATGACCAAAATAATGGAACAGATGATACTTCTCCAACTTTCAAAGCTTTTGAAGAAGGTGCTGAAACGTTGAGCAAAGAGCAAAACTCAATCTTGGCAGGAAGACAGGAAAAATTTGTACGCGATTTGAAACACGCATTGATTCGGATCCAAAACAAGACCTACGGAATTTGCAGAGTCACAGGGAAGCTGATCCCGAAAGAAAGGCTGAGAGCAGTTCCACACGCAACCTTGAGCATCGAAGCAAAAAACATGCAACGATAAACAATTAATTATCAAACTATTAAGTCCGAATTTCTGATTGCAAAAATTGGAAATTGGGACTTTTTTCTTATATCAAAATGACGTATATTATTATTTTACTTTTGGTTATAGCAATTGGATTTGTAGTGATGAAAAACAAAACGGTTCAAAACATTTTTAAACCTGAACAAAAATATTACACGATTGATGATGAGTTCAATGCCAAACGTAAAGAACGACAGGATGAAATTGATCAATTGCTGAGTAAAATCGGCAAAAATGGCTTGGCTGATTTATCTGAAAAAGATCGGAAAAGGCTGGACGAATTGTCTAAGAAATAAGTAAATTAAGTACATTTGCAAAAATCTTCCTGGAGGGAAAATTTAACTTAAAACTTTCAAAAAATGGAATCAATCATTGTACATACGAAAAATTCTATGGAGCTTACAGCATTGAAAAGCGTGCTGAAAGACATGAACATCGAGTTTGAAAAATTTCACACCAAAAATAATTTTCACAATAAGAAAACGGTTCAGAAAATCAACGACAGAAAGGAGAAAAAAATAACAAAAACGCCTAAACCAAAAGGATTGTAATGAAGAAATCGACACTTGTAGTAATCATTACACTACTTATTCTTTTCATTGACCAAGCTTCCAAAATCTACGTTAAAACCCATTTTTATCTCGGTGAGAGCGTGAGTGTACTGGGACTAAATTGGTTCAAAATGACTTTTGTAGAAAATCCAGGAATGGCATACGGGCTTCATTTTGGTGGACTCTGGGGAAAATATGCTTTGATTTTATTGAGAATAGTTCTCGCCATTGGAATGGTTGTTTTATTCAGAAAGTGGCTGAAAGAAGGTGCTTCCAATTATCTCATTCTTCCAATGGCGATGATCTTTGCGGGCGCCATAGGAAACGTTTTTGATGGCATTTTCTATGGTGTCATTTTTGACAGTGGAACATTTTACGATGCCGAATCCGAAAGATGGATTGATTATGGCGGCATTTCGAAACTGACACAATTCGGCCACGGCTATTCTGATTTGATGAAAGGTTGCGTGGTAGATATGTTGCATTTTCCTTTGGTTGATACGACTTGGCCAGAATGGGTTCCGGTTCTGGGAGGAAACAGAATAGAGTTTTTCAAATATATTTTCAACGTTGCAGACAGTTCGATAACGCTTGGAGCATTATTTCTTTACATCTTTAGAAAGAAAGCATTCCCGAACGGATTGGATTTTTAGAAAATGACACCAATGAAACTATTTAAAAAATTAATCAAAATATTCCTGTTGCTTATGGTGGCAGGATTTCTTTTTATCTTTTTTGCTAATTATTCTATAAAAAGTTACAGCAACGATTATGTCTCCAATAATCTTGAAGAGATTCCCAAAGAAAAAACCGGATTATTACTCGGAACCAGCAAAACCCTTTCTAACGGTAGACCAAATGCCTATTTTTTTAATAGAATAGAGGCGACAATAAAATTATATAATTCTGGAGCAGTCCAAAACATAATTGTTAGCGGTGATAATTCTCGTAAAAATTATAACGAGCCTGAGGAGATGAAAAACGAACTGGTAAAATTGGGCGTTCCAGCCAATAAAATTTATGAAGACTTTGCTGGTTTTAGGACTTTGGACTCGGTTATTCGTGCAAAAGAAATTTTCGGACAAAACTCTTTCGTAATTATTTCTCAGAAATTTCACAATGAAAGAGCCGTTTATATTGCTAGAAAATATGGAATCAAAGCTTATGGTTATAACGCTCCGGATGTCAATAAATATGCTGGTCTGAAAACCAATCTGCGGGAATACCTCGCCAAAGCAAAAGTTTTTGTTGATTTGCTTTTTGGCATAGAACCGAAATTTGGTGGAGAGAAGATTTTGATTGAATAAATTATTTAATTGTAATTAGATAAGATAACAATGAGCATCTTCTCCTATCATCTCGTTAAAACAAGCTATTTTTCTGCGCTTAACATCATTTTGTTTCCTCCGAAGCATAAAAAAATCAAAGGTTTGATTCACGCAGAAACTATGACGGCAATGACGCTTGGCTCTCCGATTTTTTCACCATCCAGAATGTTATTCAGACAAATTGCAGTTTTTGCACAATGGGAAAATGAAAGTGATATTGACGAATTTTTAAATCATCACCATTCTGGTCAAATATTGGCAAAAGGTTGGCACACGAGATTAAGGTTTATGCGAAAATGGGGTAAATTCAACAAGTTTGAAATTCCAGATGAAACCCTGGAACTTGAAAATCCAGATACTCCAGTTATTGCCGTGACGATTGCCCGAATGAAATTTTTACAAATTCCGCGTTTTATCCATTGGGGAAGACCAGTAGAAAAACTTGTTCGCGACCATCCAGCAACCACTTTGTCTTTAGCTTCTATCAAATTTCCGAACACGGTTTCTACATTTTCCATCTGGAAAACGCAGAAAGAAATGACCGATATGGTGCACGGTCACAGCAATGTTTCCAAGCCGGAAAGACATGCCAACGCGATGAAGGAAAGGAAAAGAAAAGATTTTCATTTCGAGTTCACAACTTTGCGCTTCCAGCCACTATCCGAGTCTGGCGAATGGAACGGACAGACGAACATCATTCCAAATTTTAAAAAATTAATCTAGATGAGATTTGCATATCCGATGCAGAAACTCCAAGATTGGGTAACTCAGCAATGGGTGATTTTTCGTGGAAAAAAAATTAGATCTGAAGATTTTTCTTGGTTGATAGGACCTTTTGGAAACTTAGGTTCCATTGGGGAAGATTTTATTCATCAATTTGCAGAAAAAGAGAATTTGATTATTGCGAAAAATGCTGCTCCGAAAGGAATAATTCCATCGATGAAAAAGCTGAACCTATCTGAATCTGAATTCTCACATCTGTCCAAAAACGTCATTGATTTTTATGAAAACACCGAGAACTACAATCTCAATTTTTCTGTAAAATGGAATTCTATTTTCAAAATCTTCGGGATTTTGATTAAAAAATTATTCAGCAACAGAATCAACCAGCTCAATATTCCGACCAAAAACAATGCAGATTCCAAATCTTTAAAAAGTGAAATCATCAATCTTATCGATCCAAAAACGAATGCAATAAAATATACCTTTTGGTTCAGATCGATCAAATCTAGCGGACAAGTAATTTATTCCGGCGTTTACGGAATTTGCAATTTGCCATCCGGAAAAACTTGCGTCAAAGCTGTTTTTCCTTTGCCCAACGGAAATGCAACAGTTTTGATGAATCCAAGTGTTGGCGAAAATGGAGAACTAATTTTAGATTCTTGCGGAGAGAAATTTGGCGACGCTGGATTTTATTTTTTGTTGAAAGATTCGAAAGGCGAATTTTGGTCACAATTTATAAGTTCTTTTCGTGACAGATTGATTATTGGCTCTGAAAATGATCTGATAACCGCCGAACAAACATTGACGCTCTGGCATTTAAAAGTTCTGACTTTTAATTACAGAATAACCTCAAAACAATAATATCCTCGAAGTGACAAAAAGATCTAACTTACAATTCTAAAAAAAGAAGTGAGCTTTTCATAAGGCTAATTATAATGCCCCGAGATATCGAAAAACTAAATTTTTCAGTATTTTTGCACAAATTATAATTTATAAAATGTCTAGAATCCTAACCGGAATACAAGCCACCGGAACCCCACATTTGGGAAATCTTTTGGGAGCCATCATCCCCGCCATCGAATTATCAAAACAAGCTGGAAATGAATCTTTTCTTTTCATCGCCAACCTTCATTCTTTGACTCAAATCAAAGATGCAAAGGCACTTAAACAAAATACCTACGAGATTGCCGCAGCTTGGCTTGCCTGCGGACTAGACACAGAAAAAACATTTTTTTACAGACAAAGCGACATCCCGGAAACTTGCGAATTATCTTGGCACTTGTCATGCTTTTTCCCTTACCAAAGACTGACTTTGGCACATTCTTTCAAAGATAAAGCAGATAGATTACAGGACGTGAACGCTGGACTTTTCACTTATCCAATTTTAATGGCGGCAGATATTTTGTTGTACGATGCAGAGATTGTTCCCGTTGGGAAAGATCAGCTTCAACATTTGGAAATTGCGCGTGATGTAGCTTCCAGATTCAACAACCAAATGGGAGAAGTTTTGGTTTTGCCTCAGGCAGAGTTGCAGGAAGACACCAAATATGTTCCCGGAATCGATGGTCATAAAATGTCTAAATCCAGAGGAAATATCATCAACATTTTCTTGCCGGAAAAAGAACTGAAAAAGCAAGTGATGAGCATCGAAAGTGATTCCAAATCTTTGGAAGAGCCAAAAGATCCATCAACTGACAAAACTTTTGCAATATATGAACTGATTGCGACGCCAGAAGAGACAGAGGCATTGAGAGCGAAATACTTGGCTGGAAATTTCGGGTACGGACACGCAAAAAAGGAGCTTCTGGATTTGATTTTGGTAAGATTTGCCAAAGAAAGAGAAACGTTTACGTACTATATGAACAATCTGGACGAACTGGAAACCAAACTGCAGGAAGGTGCAGAAAAAACCAGAGCAATTGCCACCGAAACAATCATAAGAGTGAGACAAAGTTTGGGAATTTGAATTCTTAACTATAAAACAATAACAAAGCCTTTCCATCTAGAAAGGCTTCTGTTTTATAAATATTGTTTGATTTCTGACAATTCCTTGACGAATTTCAAACCTTCTTCCAAAGGATTTTCATCCAATACATCGAAGAAAATGACTTCAATTCCGAAGTTTTGTGCGCCTTTTACATCCGCTATCCAGTCATCTCCAATTAGAATACTTTCGCTTTTTTCAGCTTTTGCTAAGTCTAAAGAATATTGGAAAATCTCCGGTCGGGGCTTTCTGATGTTGACGGAATCTGCGCTCGTAATGGTTTCAAAAAAACCTGCAATCCCGGATAAGATACATTTTCTTTCGGTCACTTCCTGGAAACCGTTGGAAATAATGTGCATTTTATAATTTTTATCTTTCAGGTAATTGAGCAAATCTAAAGCACCGTCAACCAATTCGTTATATTTCAGAATTTCGTCCAGAAAATGATGTTCAAAATAATCTGCGAGTGTTTGGTCATCGATTCCAAATTTCAGGAAAGTATCATAAAAACGGTGTTTTCTTAGATATTCTTTATCGATTTTTTCATCACGAATTTGCTCCCAAAGTCTCTCATTGATGATGTGATATGCGGTATGGAATTCTTCAAAATCAATGTTATATTTTTCAGAAATTTGCTGTTTATAAAACAACTCTTTGATGGTCAAATATGCATTCTTGCGGTGATCCCAAAGTGTATTGTCGAGATCAAAAAAAATGTGCCTTACGTTTTTCATAAGGCACAAATCTAATCATTTTTGATCCACGTAGGAAAGTTCAATCATAAAATCAATTATTAAAAATCTAAAAAAAATTAGTTTTTCGAGACTAAAATCGTTTTTCTGCTTTTGGTATTCATCACTTGTAGATTCTTGGAATAGTTAAGAATAAAGTCGATTATTTCTTTTTTAGGCATCAAAGCTTTTTTAGTTAAAGTGTCGTTTTTTTTCATAGGCTGACTTTTACAACAATAACGCCAAAAAAAAATGTTTATTATTATTTTGTTAAAATAATTTTATGCTCATCCATTATTTTTCTTAGGTTAATCAATGCATATCTCACCCTTCCAAGTGTGGTATTGATACTCGTATTTGTATGATCTGCAATCTCTTTGAAGCTCAAACCATCAAAAAAACGCAGCTTGATTACTTCTTGCTGATTATCGGGCAACATCACAAGCATTTTTAACAAATCTTCATTGATTTGGATATCTATTAACTTATCCTCAATATTATTTTCCGGTTCTTTGATGATGTCGAAGATAGAAAACTCTTCATTTTCATAAGATGTTTCAGAAATTTTGATGTTTTTGGATTGTAATCTGTAGTGATCTATTATCAGATTATGAGCAATTCTCTTTGCCCAAAGAATGAATTTATTTTCTTCTTTGTACCGACCTTCTTTTAGCGTAATAATAACTTTGATAAAGGTATCCTGGAAAATATCATTTGCCAGATCCTCATCCATTAATTTATAGAATATAAAATTGAAGAGGTCTTTTTTGTGCCTGTTAATAAGGAGAGACAGTGATTTTTCATCACCATTCTGATATTGTAGAATCAGCTGGCTATCAGTTTTCGTTTTCATAACATTACTTCATTAAGTATAAAACCCAACTAGATATTAGTTATAATGATAACTAATTATCGGGTTTTACCAATTTTAATTTTTTTGAAGTAAAGTTTATTCTATACGTTTAATTTAGGTCTGTAAAAATAATAAAAAACTAAAAACAAAACGTTAATGAATTGTTAAACTTTCGTTTTTCTTACATTTGATTTAATTAAAATAGAAAAGTTAAATCAATTAAGTAAAACTAGTGGGATATTTATTGTGAAATTGATATTCACACCTTTCAGCTCCTTGCCATTTATTCCTTCCTTATTTAAGGAGAATCCGTAACCACCTGTTAAATCTAAAATCCCAAATAGACTGAATCCCGCTTTCGGAGCAATATACTTATTGGTAGCTTCTGCTCCTAAAATGAAATAATGAGCGTGATAAAAATCCACATTCTTCTGAAAATTCAACAGAAAATCTGCATTTACTTTAGGCATTATTGCAAACTTCTGGTTGACTGAACCCATCATCGCAGAAGCGCCAACTCGGAAAAGAATGTCGTCATTACTCAGGAATAATAATTTGCCGCCTACTTCCCCAAAACTTTGGTTTTGATATGTGTAGCCTACGGTGATAAATTTGTGCATTGTCAATTGAGATTTTGCAAAGCCACAAAAAGCAAATAATAGAACTGTGATAAATATTCTTGATTTCATTTTTAATTAATCTTATATACGACAAAAGTAACAAAAGAGATTAAAAAAAACTGCTTCATCCGAAGACAAAGCAGTTTTAATAATTTATAAGAATCAGATTAAAGCCCGAATTCTTTTTTGATATCTTCTACACGATCCAGCTTCTCCCAAGTGAAGAATTCTAAATCTTTCAAAGTGATTTCATTTTTAAGACCTTTGTTGAAGGTTTTGTCTGC
This sequence comes from Chryseobacterium sp., assembly GCA_039595375.1. Classification (GTDB taxonomy): domain Bacteria; phylum Bacteroidota; class Bacteroidia; order Flavobacteriales; family Weeksellaceae; genus Epilithonimonas. The sequence continues at coordinate 43,492 of JBCNLQ010000008.1, read as the reverse complement.
CATATAATAATCTTTTCCCATATGCCCGTAAGCTGCAGTTTCTATATAAATAGGATTTCTCAACTTAAGATTTTTCTCAACTGCATAAGGTCTAAGGTCAAACAATTGCTGAACTCTCTTCGCCAATTCTCCATCATTGATATCCAATTTTGAAGTTCCGTAAGTATTGATGTAAAGTCCACAAGGTTCTGCAACACCAATTGCGTAAGAAACCTGTACCAAAACCTCATCTGCAACACCTGCAGCAACTAGATTTTTGGCAATATGTCTGGTTGCATAAGCCGCACTTCTATCTACTTTACTTGGATCTTTTCCAGAGAACGCACCACCACCGTGAGCACCTTTTCCACCGTAGGTATCAACGATGATTTTTCTTCCCGTCAAACCTGTATCACCGTGAGGACCTCCGATGACGAATTTACCCGTAGGGTTGATATGATATTTAATTTCACCATTGAATAATTCCTGAATCTCCGGCTTTTGCTTAGCTTTAACCTTAGGAATTAAAATTTCAATAATATCTTTTTTGATTTTTGCCAACATCGCTTCTTCGCTTCCAAAGTCATCGTGTTGCGTAGAAACAACAATACTGTCAATTCTTACCGGTTTGTGCTCGTCAGAATATTCAATCGTCACTTGAGATTTTGCATCTGGACGAAGGTAAGGAATTGCGTTTCCTTCTCTTCTCAGCTCTGCCAATTCTTTTAGAATCTGATGTGCAAGATCTAAAGCCAAGGGCATATAGTTTTCAGTTTCGTTGGTTGCATAACCGAACATCATCCCCTGATCTCCAGCACCTTGAGCGTTTGCTCTCGCTTCGAAATCAGTTTCGTCCAACGTTCTGTCAACACCTTGATTAATATCCGGAGACTGCTCGTGAATCGCAGAAATAACACCGCAAGAATCACCATTGAACATATATTCGCTTTTCGTGTAGCCAATTTTATTGATGACATCTCTTGCGATATGCTGTACATCAAGATAAGCATCAGACTTCACTTCTCCGGCCAAAACTACCTGGCCTGTTGTCACAAGCGTTTCGCAAGCAACTTTTGAGTTTTTGTCATAAGCTAAGAAATGATCGATAAGCGCATCAGAAATTTGATCGGCAACTTTATCAGGATGTCCTTCAGAAACTGATTCGGACGTAAATAAATAAGACATAAATAAATTCCTTTTATATTAATTTGTTTAAGGATAAACTGATGATTGTAAAAAGGAACTAAAAAAGAAATTATCTGTTTTAGCATTTTTTATTGAGGTTGCAATCAGTCAAAGTTCTCCTCCGTTTATTCAAAATCGAGGGCAAATTTACAAAGTAATTTTCAAACTTCAAAATCAATTCCTATTAAACAAGTATGAATTTATTCAGGTTTAATGCTCTTGTAATTTTCCGAATCTTTATAATAATTAAGTCTCTGTTCCATTGATGTTCTGATTTCGGAAATCAATTCATCAATAATTTTTTGTTTGTATGTTGGTTTGTAATAGATCAAACTCATTTCGCGGAAAGGAAATGGCTTGATAAATCTTGAAACTTTAGACTTCTGTTCTGGTGACAATTGCTGAACGCCCATTTCTGATATAATTGTAATTCCGCCCACTTTATCAACCATTTGGATCAATGTGCTCACGTTGGAAGCAGCGAATTCCAAATTATTTGGTTTGAGAGAATTTTCCTTCAGATGACAAATATTTTCAAATTGCGTTCTCAAACAATTTCCCTCTTCCAAAAGCCAAACTTTGTTCACATCTATATCTTCCGGCACCACAAAGCAATCTTTTTTCGAACCTTCTTCCTGATTAGCAGAATATAACATCAATTCTTCATTGAAAAGAAAATCCTGATAGAACTCATCCGCCGCAGAATATGGTGTAGAAATAATACCCGCATCCAACTCTCCGGATTTCAATGATTTTATGATACTTTCCGTTGTCATTTCCTTGATATTCAATTCAATCTGAGGATTTTTCTTCAGAAAACTAAATATTTCGTTAGGCAGAATATAACTGGAAACAGTTGGAATAATTCCGAGGTTTAATTTTCCTGCAAGAATATTATTCAGAAAATTAGCCTTATTCCTCAATTCCATCACAGAATCGATGACTTTTTGCGCTTCCTTTATAATCTCACCTCCCGCATCTGTAGTCCTGATGGGATGTGTGGTCCTGTCAAAAACTTTCACATCTAATTCATCTTCAAATTTTTGAATCATTGCACTCAATGTCGGTTGCGTGATAAAACAAGCTTGTGCTGCTTTGCCAAAATGCTTATATTTATCAACTGCGATCAGATATTCTAACTGTTGGATGTTCACGCGTTCTAATTTATTTTATCTATTGCAAATATAATTATTAATTTTTTTCATAAATAAGTTTTTTTATCGAAATTAGCTTTTTAATGTACAATCATTATCAAATCATAAAATATGGACACCAAGAAAAAACTCACCAATTCTGTAGGCGCGCCTTACTACGAGCATCAGGATTCACAAACTGTCGGCCCGAGAGGTCCGGTACTTTTACAAGATTTTATTCTTCAGGAGAATCTGGCGCATTTTGTAAGGGAAAGAATACCTGAAAGAATTGTGCACGCCAAAGGTTCTGGAGCGTACGGAACTTTTACAGTGACACACGATATTAGTCATTTGACAAGAGCGAAAATCTTCTCGCAAGTTGGTAATTCCTGTAAAATGTTTGCTAGATTTTCTACTGTTGGCGGAGAAATGGGAAGTGCGGATACAGAAAGGGATCCTCGTGGCTTTGCACTGAAATTCTACACAGAAGATGGAAACTGGGATTTGGTTGGGAACAACACGCCTGTTTTTTTTATCAAAGACGCTAAAAAGTTTCCAGATTTTATTCATACTCAAAAGCGTGTCCCAAAAACCAATCTGAAAAGTAAAACCATGATGTGGGATTTTTGGTCTCTGAATCCAGAATCGCTCCATCAGGTTTTGATTTTGATGTCAGATAGAGGAACGCCTTATGGTTACAGACATATGCACGGCTTTGGAAGCCATACTTTTTCCTTGATCAATGCAAATAATGAAAGAACTTGGGTCAAATTCCATTTCAAAACACAACAAGGCATCAAGAATTTTTCTGATGACGAAGCCACAAAGATGAAAGGCGAAAACCCAGACTTCTCGCAAGAAGATTTGGTAAATGAGATCGATGCCGGAAACTTCCCGAAATGGACGCTTTATATCCAGACAATGACGGAACAGCAAGCCAAAGAATGGCGTTGGAACCCATTTGATGTGACCAAAGTTTGGTTCCAAGACGAGTTTCCGCTGCAGGAAGTTGGCGTGATGGAACTGAATGAAGTGCCAAGAAATTATTTTGTTCACGTGGAGCAATCTGCTTTTGCACCAAGTCATTTGGTAGACGGTATCAGTTTTTCTCCGGACAAAATGTTACAAGGCAGACTATTCTCTTACGCAGACGCACACAGATACAGAGTGGGCGTGAATTCTCATCAATTGGAAGTCAACAGATGTCCGTTTGCAGTCAATAATTTCCAGAGAGCGGGACAAATGGCGAGTGATTCAGATTATGGCGACAAACCAAATTATTACCCCAACAGTTTCAGCGATGTAGAACCGACAGAATCGTATAAAAATCTGGAATATGAATTAGATAACTCTCGCGTTGCCCATTTTGACAGAAATCAAAATGATGATGATCACTACACTCAACCTGGATTATTTTATACAAAAGCCTTGAATCAGGAAGCGAGAACCGCTCTAGTCAATAATATTGTTGGACATATGAGCGGTATTGACGGACCAAAACGTGACGAAATTATTAACCGTCAGCTTTGTCATTTCTTCCGTGCCAATATAGAACTGGGAATGAGAGTTGCTCAAGGACTGAACGTGAATATTGATGCCAATGCGATGAATCACACGAAGTAGAGGATAGAAAATAGACTTTAATAGAACCTTTCGATTTTTCGGAAGGTTTTTTTTGATTTCCAAATAATTACTTTGATACAGAAAAAAAATTTTTGCGGAAAAATATTGCACTCCTGCGGAGTTCTCATTTTGTTTTTATTTTCGTAACGACAAACACTTCGCTCCTACGGAGTTTTGCCTCTCAATATCTGAGTAATTCCTCGTAATACAGCTCATTAGTAGCGAAAGGTTTGAGCCAAAATCCAATGCGAAGCTCCGTAGGAGCGACACTTTTCTTCATTTCTAAAATTCACTTTATTTACATTCAAAATTTTCTTTCCGAGAAACTTTGTTTTCAAAACATTACATAAAACTATTGGAATTATTTATATAAATTCGCTTCCCTATTAATTTTATTTATGAAGAAAAATCTATTCTCTCTAGCGATTGCTTTACTATCACTTCCATTATTCGGACAGCAACAAAAAATCTCTTTTGAAACTTCCGAAGGTTATAATCTAGGAACAGTAATCGGACAAAAAGAATGGACTGTAAAAACAGACAATGTCCCGAACAGCAGTTTCAAGGTGGTTGCCGGTAGTGCGACAGACGGGAATAATTCCGTACAAGTTACAAGCACCAACAACTACACAGGATCAATGACTTACCTCTTCAAAAAAATCCCAGAATACAATAGACTTTCAGTTTCCGCAGATGTAAAATTGGAAAAATTGGACAGTTCGGAATATTATATGTTGTCTCTCTATTACAACAACAATGGCACTTATTCTTGGGCGGGAGGATTTAATTTTTTAATCAGTGGTAATTTTTATGCTGATAATGATCTCAATTTTCAAGCCCTCGGAAAATGGATTCCGGGAAAATGGTATAATCTGAAAATTGAAATTGATCACGTTACCGAAAAAAACATCAAGTATTACCTAGACAATCAATTGGTTCACACTTCCGCACTCAGCTCCAAAATTGTAAGAGCCAATGACTTAAACTTCGAATTTGACAATGATGGCAGTGGTTTTATTGTCGACAATATTATCGTAAAAGATATGGATTATATGTCCGTTTCTGAAATTAATAAAACTCAAATCGATATTTTCCCAAATCCCGCTTCGGATTTTATTAATATCAAGTCTGATGAAAAAATCAAGTCTGTCAAATTATACAGTGCTTCGGGTTCATTGGTAAAAACAGAAAACAATGAGTTTTCAAGAATCGACGTTTCAAATCTTCCGAAAGGAAATTATCTGATTTCCATAGAAACCGATTCTGGAACTGAGACTAAAAAAATCATTAAAGAATAGGCATAATTTTCTTTAGAGTTAAGTAACGATTGCTGATGATTTGGCAACCGTTTTAATTTCCCAAGCCATTTTTTTTCATTACTTTTGTAACTATGAGTCAAAAATGGATTTATAAACCCGAGCCCGATGAAGAAATCGTTGACGGACTGATTTCTTCTATTGGTTTTGGAACTTTAGAATCCAAAATCCTGGTGATGCGTGAGATTGATAATTATCAAAAAGCACGCGAATTCTTCAAACCAAACGGTGCAGACATCCACAATCCTTTTCTGATGGCTGACATGCAAAAAGCGGTAGAACGCATTGCGACAGCGATAGAAAACGGCGAAAAAATATTGGTTTACGGTGATTATGACGTGGATGGAACAACAGCTGTTGCTCTGATGTATCTTTATCTGAGCAAAATTGTTGACAAAAAATACCTCGATTTTTATATTCCAGACAGAAACGTTGAAGGTTATGGGATTTCTGATGAAGGTATCTACTTTGCAAAAGAACAAGGATTTTCTTTGATTATCGCATTGGACTGTGGGATCAAATCTATAGATAAAATTGACCTTGCCAATTCTGTGGGTGTAGATTTTATTATTTGTGATCACCATCTTCCCGGTGACAATCTTCCTAAAGCCATTGCCGTTCTGGATCCGAAAAGAAAAGATTGCCGCTATCCTTACAAAGAGTTAAGCGGTTGTGGTGTAGGCTTCAAACTTTGCCAAGGTCTCAATACCATCTATAAAATCCCAGAAAGCGAACTTTTTGAGTTGACGGATCTTTTGGCCATCAGCATCGCTTCCGATATTGTTGCAATGACGGGAGAAAACCGAGTTTTGGCAAAACAAGGATTGAAATTCCTCAGAAAGACAAGAAAATTTGGATTAAGGCTTTTGATTCCTGAAGAAAAATTAGCCCATTTTGAAATTTCGAATATTGTTTTTGATATCGCTCCTAAAATAAATGCGGCAGGTAGAATTTCGCATGCAAAAGCGTCGGTGGAACTAATGATTTCGGACAACCTGAAACAAGCTCAGCAAATTGTTGATGAAATCATTAACCTCAATGATGAACGTCGGGAGATGGACATCAGCATTACACAATCTGCCCTGAGTCAGGCTCTGGAACTTCAAAAAACTGAATCTTTCTCGACGATTGTTTACGATCCAAACTGGAACAAAGGAGTAATTGGGATTGTAGCATCCAGACTGATCGAAAATTACTTCAAACCAACATTGGTTTTTACAGAAGGTAATAATGGCGAATTGGTCGCCTCTGCTAGATCTGTTTCTGATTTTGATATTCATCAAGCTTTGGAGCATTGTTCCGACCTTTTTATGAAATTTGGCGGACACCAGGCCGCTGCAGGACTTTCTATGGAGAAAGAAAAGTTCGAGGAATTTAAAATCCGTTTTGAAGATTATGTCAAAAAAAATATTCAGGAACATCAGAAAGATCCGACTATCTATGTAGACAGCATCGTGAATCCGGAAGATCTGAACCGAGAATTCATCAATTTCCACCGGAAATTAGCGCCTTTTGGTCCTCATAACATGAAACCTGTTTTGGTTTTGAAAAATGTAAAAGTGAATGGCTATGTCAAATTGATGGGGAAAGAAAGTACGCATCTGAAATTCAATATTGCTCAACCAAATAATGGCAGAAACGTAGAATGTGTCGGATTCCGCTTCGGACAGTTTGCAGAAGATTTCAAAACCAAAACTTTTGATTTGGCATTTACCATAGAAGAAAATCATTGGAAAGGCAATGTTTCTCACTTTTTGAATATACGGGATGTGAAATTTCACGACTAGATTGTTATGAAAAAAATCGGATTGTTTTTCGGCTCTTTCAATCCCATTCATATTGGGCATTTGATTTTGGCCAATTATATTTTGGAAAATACAGATATGCACGAACTTTGGTTTGTTGTGAGTCCGCAAAATCCCTTCAAGGACAAAAAATCTCTGCTGAAAGATCACAACCGTCTGGATATGGTTCAGCTGGCCATCAAAAATTATCCAAAAATGCGTGCTTCAAATGTTGAATTTTCTCTCCCTGTTCCCAGCTACACCATTGATACATTGACTTATCTGAATGAAAAATATCCCGATAATTCTTTCTCTTTAATAATGGGCGAAGACAATCTGAAGAGTCTTCACAAATGGAAAAACTACGAATTGCTTTTGGAAAAATATCAGGTGATTGTTTATCCTAGGATTTTCGGAGAAGAGAAAAAGGACGCCTATTTGCAGCACGAAAACATTTCTCTCATCAACGCGCCAATCATCGAACTGTCTGCAACAGAGATAAGAACGATGATAAAGGAAGGCAAAAATACAAGACCGATGCTGCCGCCAGAAGTGTTTGATTATTTGGATGGCAGCAGTTTTTATAAATAACTGAGTTTAATCAGCAATCTATTTTAGTTAGTGTTTATTCTCCTATCTTTGCTTTGATATGAACATCATCGAAAAATATTACTCCAAATATCCCGAAGAAAAACTCATCAAATGGTTTAAGCAGGTTTGCTTTTTGGAAGCAGTTTCTTGGCTTCTTCTCTTTACAGCGATGATTTGGATTCGCTTAGAGCCGACTGGGATTTTCGCAATCATCTACATCAGTACTATCGGCAGTATTCACGGTTTATTTTTTACGCTGTATCTCATCCTTCTTCCCGCCATCAGAAAAATATATGCTTGGGATGATGAAGATTTTGTGTTTGCATTAATTGCTGCTTTTTTTCCGTTTGCTACCATTTGGGTCGATAAAAAACTGGGCAGAAAAAATCGGGATGAGTAAATGATTCTTAAAATTTAGCTTAAAACCGCTCTCTATAATCGGCAAAACAAATTGTCCAAGAAAATAAAACAAAACGTCCAAAAATAAAAGCCTTTAAAGATTATTTAAAGGCTTTTTAAATGGTTTCTTTTAACGTGCAGCACCAGGGCAATTGCTTGGCAGGACACGGATTTTCTAAGTAAATTCTAACTTATTTCTTCAGTTTCAACTAATAGAAGATATTCCGATCTAGTTATAAATATAACATTATGTATAGTAGATAAAATCTGTCCGAGCATTAATCGTCCAAATGTCAATAATTCATCATTTGTGTTTAGAATCTTAAAGTATTTACCGTCTTCTAATGTGTAATCCATTTTTATATTTTTATAAACCACCATCAGTAATAGTCCAGCCTTTCGCAACCAGATTTGCTCTTGCTACCGAGCCTGCTGATGTATATTTTATCGAACCCATTCCGAGTACTACATTTGACTTACCGCCAGCATCTAAAGCTATTAACAATGAGTCATAATATGAAGCATTATAATTAGACGATGATTTGCCGGTCATAAAATTACTCATTGAAGTAACTTTCGTAAAATCAAAACCTACATTATGCACAGGCTTATTAAATGCCGTGCAGTTTCTAAAGAAGCCACCAATGTTGGTAGCATTAGGGGCGTTTATTATTACATTACTATTAAAACTCACACAACCATCAAGATTCGAAACTATGTTTGTAGCGTTAGGTGCGTTTAGTGTGAAATCATCATTAAAATTAGGGCAGTTTTGAAAGATATTAATCGCACTAATATTCAAAAAAACAACTTTATTTAAGTTCTTAAATTTTGTGATGTTTGTGTTTGCAAAATTCTGAGAAGGTATTCCGCTTCCTATAAATCCATCTTGACATTCTGACATATCTAAATTTACGCAAAACCTAAAACAAGATTGAGAATTATTGAATGCGCCAAATCTTAATATCTTCAAAATTTTTGCCCGTTCATCAGGATGATCTGTGTAGTTCGGTCGCAATTCGAAATTACCTCTTCTTTTATATATATTAACAGTGTAGATTCCTGGAACTGCATAAACATGAGGTGTTTCCGCCTCTGTTCTTGAATTAAACCTAGTAAATGTGCCATCACCCCAGTCAGTGAGAAAATTAATCAACGAGTCTGATATATTGCTTGACTGGGGCAAATAAAATGAATTCGCAGGACTTCCACTACCAACTACATTTCTCGTGTCAATAGTAAATGTAAAGGGGTTTCCAAAATCCCACTGTCTACCGTAAACGTAATTTTGTGCAACATTTCTCATAACTATGCAGGTAATAAACCACCGTTTAACCGGTAAGTATTTGCAGACGATTTATAAATATTACACATGGAATTGTCCTTTAAAACTTTACCAAATGGAGCTGAGAATACAGTTGAAGGGCCTTCTAAAAACGTTGCCGTCACTGATCCTATGGCTTCGAAAACTGCATTAAAATCAAGCCTTAAATTATTGGGGATGGTTATAGTAACATTGGATTCAACTCTTACAATGGCATTGTGATAACTATTATCAATTGTTGTGCTGATTGTGACCGTTTTAATTGGCTGTGTCAGCCCTGTCACTAGTGCATCTAAAGAATCTTTAACCAGCTTTTCAGATGGATAATTTTCGTTGTTTGGTAATGCATTCCAAGAGGTAATTTTATTAGATGTATTTTCCTTGCCACCTATTTCCAAAACCTTTGTCGCTGACAGCTTCAGCGGATTAGCAGAGCTTCCAACGCCTTCCAGTGTAGCATCTGTGGTTACTGATGTAATTCCTGCATTTCCTGTTTTGAGGATTTCCACGACATTACGGCTGGCTTTATATTTTGCAAACACAGCTCCCAGACTGGGAATCGTGTACGGCGTATTGTCTGCAAACCCCTTGCTAAGTCCCTCAGTTTCAATTGAAGGAATGACAACATCTCCTAAAGTATTGTTTTTGATTAAAAATAATACATCACGAGTAGTTTCCGTGGCAAAATCAATTGTCTGTATTACGTGTGATGCTGTGCTGTAAACTGGCATTTCGATGGAAAAACAAGTCCGTGTATCCGTATATGGTAGATTATAATTTCCCAGTTTGTTTGGGAAGACAGTCCGCCAGTTATCTTCTGATTTCTCTTTGAAACCATTCAAAACTTCCGGGTCAACAAAATTACCATCCGGTGTTACCAATATCAATCGCACGTGCAATTCTCCGGCTTCCAATTCTGGCTCCTGTGGTTCGTCCGATTCTTCACTCTCCTTTAGAAAAAACAGACCAGGTGCATTTTTGGCAACCACTCGCAAAAACTTGTTTCCAGTTGTGACCGGAGTATAAGGTAGATTATTGTAAAATGTTCGTGTCAAAATCTGGCCATTGATTCGCACTTTATTTTCTCCAGATACGTGGACATTAACTTTTACATTATTGATAGTGGTCTCAATCAATCCAATAGCAATCACCTCGTTACTGTTGATAGTAAACGGCAATTGACTTTCCGGCACAACACCGCCTACTAAGTCAGCTTTTTTTATTAAAGTTTGGTTCAGATTCTCCACGTCTGCCATCGGGATTTTGTCATCTTTATGACGAAACGAATCAAGCCAAGACCAGAATTGGTCTTGGTTAGGCTTCTTAAAATTCTTGAACCATTCTTTGATTATATTGATATCTACTTTTGCCATTTTGTTTTTATTCAAATCCTACAAATCGGATAAACTTTACTATTCTCGACGGTTGAATGTTGGTAATTGACTGACCAACTCGTGAGTCTCCCATTGATTTATTTATATATTTAAAACCAGAAGTGTTCTCTATATTTTCCTCAACGCCATCAGTTCTATTTGGCATTGTTGCAGATTGATAAATAAATCTTTCTGGCAACTGATTGACTTCTAACACAATATTTTTAGCACCAACCGTATTTCCAAGACTTCCAAAATTGAGATCTCCAGAGTTATGACCTACCGGAACATTGCCACGCAAATCAATGTGCTCAATCCAACCTTCCGGAATATCTAAAGCTGGTCTGTCCCATATAGCCACCAAACCAATTGGAGTGGCTTTCTCAACTTTCAGCAATCTATCTTCCAATTGAAAAAGATTGAGTGGACGGCGGAAGTTTGACCACGGATAAGATGGCGTTCCTTCTCCAAATGTTGCATAGCGAGTATAGATAACAGGCTTCACAGAGCCATCTTCAAATCCTCTTAAATCAGAAATTTCAACGATTGCAACATTAGCTGCAATTGGACCACCTACAAATGGCAATAATTCGCCATTGATGTGTACAAAGCCATTGGTCACATTTCCACCGCCGCCCACTTCACAGCCGACAATTATGGCTAATTCTCCAGCCAATGCACCGTGAGCATTGAAATTTTTATAAGCTTCCTGTAATGCTTCCAAAATCTGAGTAGATAGTGGAAAACCACCGGGCTGATTAAAATCTATTACTTTTTTCATTTTAAATTCTGATTATTTTATAGCGTTTACTCGCTAGTTTATAATAATCGACCAAAGCGGTCATTTCGTAAATACTAAAAACCAAGTCAGACGGCACTTTGACAATGAAATCAACACCAGTGTCCTCATAGTCGGCATCATCATAGAGATACATCGTTCCCAGCCATTTTGGCTTTTGTTCCGCATCCGTGTAGATGTATTGCCGTGTGAAGGCGTTTCCGGATGATATTTCAATCCTTCTCAATGACGCATCAAACCGATCATTGAGAGCAGCTCTCAGATAGCAGATTTGGCTATTGTGAGCGAGTTTGTAAAGGTTGTCGCCCCGGAACTGCAACCATTGATAATGGATGTAATCAATGCCATCCACTATCAGCTCGAACCAGGCAATCATCAATTGCCCTCTAAGAAACGTTGGAGTGAGCAGAACTGCCAGCCTTCGCCAATTAACTATATGCCACATAACTGATGTTATCAAAGTTTTCGATTTGGAAATAACCCGATGTCGGAATTTTCTTCACCGCTATGTTTTCAAAGTTTCCGTAAGTCACACCATTATTAGCAATCCATTTGCTCTGAGCGTTGGTCAAATGTGGAATTTTAATACCTTCAGTAGCTTGGAGCTTATCAACCAATGAAGCGAGAATCAACTCTCCATTGAAAGGCAGTTCTTTCATAAAAGCGTTCAAGGCATCTTCCACAGGTTTGCGCCCTGTTCTTATTGATACACCATCAGCTGTCAGCAATAAGGGATCGTAATAGATAGTCATCAGCAAGCGTAAAATATCCGGTAGATAATTGATAACCGTAATCTTCACGCCTGCATCCTTAATTTCTTCTATATAGGCTGAAAAAGCCGGGTAAACTTCATCAGGAATCGGAGCCAAAACTCCGGAACCGTCTTCAGTCGCAATCTTCACAATCAATCGGCTTTCAGTTGTCGATTCTGTGACTGCCGAATATTTGATGATTTTCGAAGCTTCGATTTCTTCATCGGTTGCATTTCCGTTGTTGAAAACGTCCGTATCTTGAATGAGATCAAATCCATATTGGAACAATAAAACCTTATTGCGATACCAGCGCAAGGTGTGAGGTTTCAATATAGAAAGCAGCTGCTCAATGAGTTGTTGATGTTTGTCGAAGATAGTTTCCAATACCCAGGAACCGTAAGCAAATATCCAAAGCCAAAGCCGCCAAATCGCTACTTTAGAAGTAGAGGACAACGCATTCAATCTTTCGTCCGCTTCTTTCTTAGCGACTAAATCTGCATATATTGTTTCAACGCTTCTTGCCATTTTATTGTACTATAAAATTTTGATTTAGGATCCAGACAGAAATACCTTCAGGCGTTTCTTCCTGTTCTTCGGTTTGTGTGATATCCGTTGCCGGCTTTATTGCTTTTGATGAATAATAATTCTTAATATCCACATCCATCGCCACAGTTTCGGGAACTATAAGCTCAGTTCCAGCGGTCAGCTGTTCTGTTACGCTCATATCATTCGCCATCGCAATCTCGAAAGCGTTTTGAGGGCTTCCTGTGTGCTGTATAGCAAAATCTAAGAGCGATTGGTTATGTAGAACTATAGCTGTCATTTATTCAATTTTCCCGTTCAGCTGTTTGTATTTTTTAAGCTCATCAGTTAGTATTTCTACTTTTTTTTCCCATTCGTGTAAGCTTTTAAGAATTTCCTGCTTTTCAATTTCAGATTTTTGCAAGGCTTGAATTGCTTTTTCCAAACGAGTTCCCAAATCATCGACTAATTTTTGATAGTAAATCAAACCTTTGTCGTAGTTTTCGATTTGAACACCTTCAACATCTACAGTTGCTTTTTTTCGTCCAAAAAACCAACCGATAAAGCCAGTTATTAATCCAGCTATTAATGAGCTGATATGCGGTTCAAATAGTTCTTTCATTACTCAATCTTAATTATAGTTACAGCACCATTTGGAGCGGTTGCTGTTATGGTCATATTTTTTATTTCGAAAATCACAGCCTTTGCTAGTTCCTGAGCAAATTGTGTTTTGGAATCTTCCGGACTGTTTTCTTCCAATCCACATTCGTCCATCACCTCAATGATTTTATTTGTCAATCGTTCTTCTGATGTCGGCATTTTAATCTTCTTTTAAAAAGTCTTTAAAGCGGTTTTCAATTGCTAAAAACTGTGGTTTGTTTACCAGTAAAATTGTACTTCCTGTATTCGTGGTGAACTTCATTTTTTGAATTTCCTGAAGCAAATCACTCATCAGCTTTGCTAGGGTTTCATTTTGTTTTTTGAGAAGGAATCCATTCTCGTCAAAATTGAATTTTACATCCTTGATATTCCAATCTACTTGCTCAGCCGGAGTGTTTCAAAGTAGGATATATTTCTACGTCTCCAGTACATCTGAAAACCTCTGTAGAATCCCAAATAACAGAAGCTTGTTTGTCGGTAGCTTCAACTGTAGAACCCCAAGGTTTTCTCACACCTGCTGCTGTATAATATGGCGTTTTAGAATAACTGAAAATCTTGAAATCGTGAAGTGTTGCTCCTTTCTCAGAGATAATCTCTTTGTAAAGCTTTTTATCCTCTTTTCTGATTCTTGCCTCGTGGTCAGCTTGCAGAATAACATTCATATTAGACATATCAATATCTAATTTTTTGAAAAATGCTCGCATATCAATGAATGCATCGATAACGGAATCATTAGCACCAAGATTTAGAATCTTATTGAATTCGTCATTAGTTGCAGCAGACCATGCAAAGGCGGTTCTTTGAGCCATATTTTTTGCTAATGCCGCTCTGTGACGGTTAAGAACTGAAGCTCTTTTATCGTAACTCAATTCAGCTTCTAACAAGTTATTATGTCGTGTCTGTGAAGTTGACCAAATTTGTAAAACAACCTCGTGTGGAATATCAGCGATATCCTGAATTGGCAACTCGTCCGTATTATCCGTAAAATAATTTAAATGGACGTCTGGATCCACACCAGCTTCAGCAAGATGTAACACATTATTATTAACATAAGCTGATAAATCCTGAGATTGCGCAATAAATGAGGTGTCAGGCAGTGGCTTTTCTTTGATGTCAGCAATCCAAACTTCTGTTTGCAATCCTTCCATAAGATTACCTTTGTACAAAGGCGGCAGGAAGTAGGTAAGTGAGGTGTGCCCAGCTGTGATGATAGCAGCGGAAACCACCGGATTAAATTGAATATCCGGCATAGCCTGACCAAAAACAAAGGATGCTGTGAAAGCAAGAATGAAGTTAATGGACAATGCCAATAGTGAAAGTCTCTTTTTCATAATATTAATAGAGTATTTTTTGAGTGAGTAATTATTTTTGAGCAGGTGTCCATCTTGCGCCCTGAGCATAGGCTTGTGAAAGCTGAGCATACTTTACAGGCTCTTCCGCTCTGATTTTTGCCAACTTAATCGGATCATTCTTTTGCAAATAGTCGAAAGACTCTTCGCCACTAGCTGAAGGTTTTTGACCTTTACCAGAAGCAACAACCGTTTCAATAATTCCATTGCGATTTTCCTTTTGGTCTTCTGCCTCTTTGTCCTCTATAAGTTTCGCAATGATTTTTGATTGGTTCTCATAATCATTATCAAGAGCGACGATTTGTGCAGCTTTTAAGCTTTCTGGTATTAGACCTAGAGCAACAGCCTTATCTACAAGTTTTGTAGATTCCGTATTTTTCAATGCATTGTATTTTGTTTCCCAATCTTTAGAATTTTGTTTAAGACTATTAATTGCGGAAATTAATTCGCTCTCAGTTGAAATTTCGGGTTTCCCAACTGCTTGAGCTAAGATTTTTAAATCCATATTATTTTTATTATTAATTGTTTTTGTTGGAATAGTCGGCGCACCACAAGCAACCATCATTGAAATAATTTCTTCATCAATTTTGATTTCTTCATCTTTGATAGAATCAATTAATCCTATTGCTAAGGCTTCTTTGGCTGTCATCCAATAGTCATTCTTCCATAGTTGTTCAATTTCGTCTTCACTTTTATTGAACTTTTTAGCGTAGGCAGTTCTATAACTATTTGTTATGTTTTCCAAAGCTTTAATATCTGCTTTGACTTCATCTTCATTTCCAGTTACATACGTTGAAGGTTTATGAATCATAAACTGTGATGTACTATTAAGCGCAACTGACGGAAAAAAAGTCATTATATAAGTTGCAGCCGAAGCGGCTAGAGAACCAACAGTAATACTTACGGATCTGAGTCTTTTTAATTCATTAACCACCTCCTGCGCTTCGAATACAGAACCTCCTTCCGAATTGATATATAGTGAAGCATCCTTGACACTAGCCATAGAAGCTTCATCAATAATTCTTTTTATAGTTCCAGATAATTCACCTTGAACTATCTGTCCAGAAATATCAATACTTAAAAAGTTGTTAGCAATTGATGATGTTATTTTCATTACAATTTCTCTGTTTTCTTGAGACAAAATTGAACGATTTGTGACCGGAATAAAAATCATAAAACAATGATTTCCAATATTTTGGCAATGGTTTCCAATGTTTCGGCAATGGTTGATTCCTGAATTTCTTTAGACATATATAGAAGCGAATTTTGTGGATATGAAAGACTTAAAATTCACGGATGATCTGGAGATAAAAGACGGCGATTTCGTCATTGATGATTCCGACAATCAGCATCAGAAACACATTCTAATGGCATACAAAGGCGAATACAAGCAATACCCGGAAATCGGTGTCGGAATAGATCAAATGCTGAATGACGATGACATCACACCTATCCTGATAGAAGCGAAGAAAAACCTTCAGTATGATGGCGTTGATGTGAAAAATGTCTATTTCTCTGAAGAGGGCAAATTGAAAGTTGACGGAAAATATAAAAGCTAATGGCAAGACTTAAAGCATCAGATGCAGATTACAAAAAATCACAAGGAAAAGAATTGTTTGTAAAAGGCTTTACAATAACAAATATTTCCGGAATCATTGGTATTGGTGTCAAGACACTTGGAAAATGGAGAGATGAAGACAATTGGGATGAAGAAAAAGACCTTGCATCATTAAAGCCTTCAAACATCCGGAGACTAACGCTCAAATGCGCTTTGGCAATAGAACAGGGTAAACCTTTGCCATATAAAGCAGATGATGTTTCCAAAATCGTTGCAGCATTTGACAGGATTACGGACAGTAAAAAGAAAGCTGTTTATACAATGGAAAGTTTTGACGGGTTTTCTTCTCATATACTTGAAAAAGCTGGAAAAAACACGGGTAAAAAACGTGAAGACCTACTAAACAAACTGAAAGATATACGTCCATTTTTTGACGAGTATGTAACTGAACTTTTGCAGAATGACTAAAACCGAACTAAAGGAAGCTAAAGAACGGTATTTTATGCTTTCTAAAATGATTCAGGAGGCAACTTCAAAATCATTGGAAAACGAAACGACCGACCAACAGCAACAACGAATTAAACGCCTTTTAAAGCCAGAGAATTATATCGAATTCTTTGATTACTATTTTGGGGTTAATTCTGGTCTTCCGTTAGCCGATGCTCCTAGTTCTAAATTTCATCACGACAGCTATCAGAAGGTTTTCAAAGACAATAAAATCCGACAGTTTCGGGAGTGGTTTCGTGGAGGTGCAAAATCAATTCACACCAACGTTGGGAATATTCTGCATCTCAAAGAAAATGACGAATTATTCTTTGCTTTATTAATCGGAGCAAACGAAGGTCTTTCAAAAATATTATTGAGTGATTTACAAATGCACCTCGAAAGTAACGAAAGAATCATCAAAGATTTTGGACAGCAACTGAGTTACGGAAATTGGGCAGATGGGGAATTCCAAACCAAAGATGGAAGATTCTTTAAAGCTTTGGGATTAAACCAACCTTTCAGAGGTTTGAGATTCGGACAACATCGACCAGATTTTGCAAGCGTTGACGACTGCGAGGACAGAGACAGAGCCAAACGTCCAGAAATGGTGCGGAAGTATGGTGAAAAAATTACAGGCGACCTCAAAAAAGCCTTTCACAAACAGCGTGGACGTTTGATTATTCCAAACAATTACATCGTGAAAGATGGTCTTTTAGATTTCCTCAAAGAAAAATTTAAAGACAGTAAGCATTTTGATATTAGCCGTATAGACCTCGCAACTAAAAATATTACCCGAGAAGATTGTCGAAAGCGGACAGATTGGGAACCAAGTTGGAATGAGCGATACACTAGAGAAGATGTGATTGATATAATTGAGGATGACGACCATTACACTTCACAGCGTGAAGATTTCAACAATCCGATAGAGGAAGGTAAACTTTTCAAAGCTGACACAATTATATACACCAGAGTTGCCGAAAATGAAGTTTGGGATGGAATTCTAGACCATTGGGATTTATCTTATACTGGACCCGGAGATTTGAAAGCAGGTGTTTTATTAGGAATTAAAGGTATCAAACTTTTTGTATTAGAAGTTTTCTGTCAAAAATGTGAAATCAATTCCGCAATGGAAGTTCGTGCACAATGGGTCAAAAAATACCTTCTTAAAGGTCACAATATAATGGGTTTTTTCGATGCGACCGCAGCTCAAAAAGCCGTTTACACACCAATCATTTTGCAGGCAGCAGAAGATAATAAATGTCCAAATATTCCTATTGGTTTAACTCAAGAAGGTGATAAACATAATAGAATTGCAGCAGGTGTTGGAAATGCTCTATTTCGAAAAATTTTGTATTGGGATGAATCTCTAAAAATCAGGTCTAAACAAGATTTTGATTTATTTATGAAATGGATTTTAGCTTTTGAAAAAGGTATGGCGACAGGAGATGATCCAGCTGATACTTTAGAAAGAGCAATTACATTATCGCAAACCTACTTTGGTTTTTCAGAAGATCAAGGAAACGAAGGTCGAAAACCCGTTATCGGGAAAAAGAAAAAACGCAGATTATGACACCAAGAAAAGAATTATTTACAGCGGTCAAAAACGCTTTAAATACCATTCCGCAATTGGAGTATGTGGATTTGTACCGCAAACAATTTGAGAATGACGGAAAGGATTTCGGGCAATATTTTACGGCTTGTTTAATTCGGATTTCATCTATCAAGTATGAAACGATGACTGAGCAGAACCAGGAAGGAAATACACAAATTGATGTTATTTTCTATTGTAAAGACGGCTGGATGCATCAGCATAACAAAACATCAGACCCGGATGATGGACTGACAGAAATCGATTTACTGGATGCCATTGCAGAAAAACTGCAATTCCTGAAAGGTGAGCAATTCAAACCGCTGCATCAGACAGAGGACGAAACGGAAGACATCTCAATGAGTCCAATGATGAGCTACAGACAAACTTTCAAAACAATGATTTACCGTCGTATAAATCCAAGATATCACAAACAAAAATTAAATCTTTCATAGTATGCCATTTCTTATTAAAGACGAATTAAAGACAGTTTCAACAATTGAAATCATTGACCTTATCACCAACAATGATGATAATATTGTTGACGAAATTATTGATGAGTCCATTGACGTAATGACTACTTATCTGGGAAGCTACTACGATATGGATGAGGTTTTCTCCAAAGAAGGCAACGAAAGAAATAAAACGCTTCTAAAATATTTGAAAGCTTTGGTCATTTATGAAATACCAAAGCGTAGAGGAAAGCGAGTTCCAAAAGACGAAGCAGACGATTATAATGAAGCAATGAACTGGCTGGAGAAAGTTGCCGCCGGAGAATGGCGAGCGAATCTGCCACCAAAGAAAAAAGACAATGGTGACGGCACTCAGAGTGATGTTGGCTTCTACAAATTGAAAAGCAACAAAACCTATAAAAATCACTGGTAATGTCTGGATTGGATGACCTTCAGAATCTACTCAATAAAGCGGCTCAAGTAATTCCGGATAAGCTTCCCATCATCGTAGAGGTGGAAGGTTTGAATTTCATTAAAGGAAACTTTAGAGCGCAGGGATTCAATGACGGAACAAAGAACGCCTGGCAGAAAAGGCAAACCGAAAGAGACGGCAGGGATTTGACCAGATATAAAACAAACCGGGTTGGCGCTGCCGGCAGTCTCAACAAATTCGGACAACGTGAACAGGGAAGAGCGATTCTCGTAGGTCACGACACCGGAGGTGATAAATTAATCAACTCCTTTCGTGCAAGAAGAAACCGGCAAAGAGTGACTTTCTACACTTACAAAAAATATGGACAAAGACATAATGAAGGACTGGACGGAATGCCAAAACGTCAATTTATGGGAATGTCCAAAACACTGGAGAACAATATCAAAAAAAAACTAATCAAGGAGCTGAATAAAGCTCTGAAAAAGTAAAAATATAATTATGAAATTTCATCAGACTGCTACCATCGGAGGTAATTTGTTCAATAGCGCAGTTAAACTTTCCGGAGGCGATAGAAATAATGTTGAGAAGGTTACCAAATTTATGGTGGACCAAATCAAACGCTCAAGACAATTGTGGCGAAAAGAGATAAACCATTGGCAAGCGGCCAGACTTTCACGCTACAATGTAGAGATGCCGAGAACCTGGCAAATGCAGGAGGTTTATGATGATGTGATGCTGGATGGTCATCTTACTGGAATCACCGAAAACAGAACGCTCAGAACCACTAACAAAGAATATATTTTCGTTAACAAGGAAGGTAAAAAGGATGATAATTGTACAGAATTTATCAAAGGTAAACCGTGGTTTGAGAAGATTCTGGAAGAAACTCATAAATCAACTTACAGAGGTTATTCCCTGCTTTGGTTGAAAGATTATAAAAAAGGACAAATCAATGAAGTTGAACTCATTGACCGCCGTCTGGTGGTTCCGGAGCTTGGAATGCTTTTGTCTGAGTTTGAGCTAAACAAAGGACTTTTTTACAAAGACTTATTTCCAACACTTCTATATTGCCAGATGTATGATTCTGTTGGACTTCTGGAAAAGGCTGCACCTTATACCATTCTCAAAAGACATTCCTGGGGAAGCTGGGACGAATTCGAGGAATTATTCGGCATTCCGATCAGAATTGCAAAGGTTGCTTCTCAGTCTGAGACTGTAAAAAAAGAAGTAGCTGGGTGGCTAGAAGAAATGGGTTCTGCGGCTTACGGTGTTTTCCCAATCGGAACAGAAGTTGAGATAAAAGAAAATACTAAGGCCGATGCCTTCAACGTATTTTATCAAAAAATCAAAGCTTTGGATGCTGAGCTTTCCAAGTTGGTTTTACATCAAACAATGACCACCGAGAACGGAGCCAGCAAAGCGCAGGGAAATGTTCACGAAAACACTTTGAAAGAGCTGATTTTTGGTGATGAGAAAAAAATACTGTCAATTCTTAATCATCAGGTTGTTCCAGCAATGAAAGCCATCGGCTATGGTATTCCGGAGGGTTTCAAAATTGCGGTCTCACAAACGAAAGACCCGAACGAACAAATCAAAATCGATAAGGAATTAATGAACGCTGGAATAGTTCTGAAACAAAGTTATCTCGAAGAAACCTATGGTTCTGAAATAGAAAGTATGCCGGA
The DNA here is from genome assembly GCA_039595375.1 of Chryseobacterium sp. GTDB lineage: Bacteria > Bacteroidota > Bacteroidia > Flavobacteriales > Weeksellaceae > Epilithonimonas. Next base: position 22,501 of record JBCNLQ010000008.1, on the reverse strand, counting down.
ATCCGGAAAGAAAAAGGAGCCGACACAGGGAAAGCTCTAAGCCTGCTCAAACTCCATTACAAATCCAAATGCAATCACGAGCCGGTGAAGCTGGTCGCTGATTTCAGTTTGAGCAGGCTGATTGAAGAATATCTGGAAGAAATGTTTAATGATAAGAACGTTTCTTTTGTCAATCGTCAGAAGCTTTGGAGTTTTTACAATGAAAAACTTTCAAAAGCCGTAGATGTAGGTTACAGTCCGGACTTAGATTTTTATGATGAAGACCTGGCAAAATCTCTAAAAGATAACATTGCCCAGTTTTCCGCTTTTAAGGAAACATCTTTCAAAAAAGAAGTAGAATCATTATTGACTGATGGCAAACATCTGCGAAGCAAATCCGACTTTAAGAAAGAAGCTCTGAAGGTTTCTGATGATTACAATTATCGTTGGTTAGAGATCGAACGACACCACACCATCGCTGTCGCTAATATGGCTTCAAAATTAAAGGATTTTGAGCAGAATGTGGAATTATACCCAAACCTTAAATTAGTGAGCGTAAACGACAGCAGAGTACGTCCTGAGCATAAGGTTCTTGATGGAACTGTGCGCCCTTTCAATGACCCGTTTTGGCAATCGCACACGCCGCCATTGGATTGGGGATGCCGTTGTGACCTTGAGCAGACTGATGATGATGTGACTGAAGTACCCGGTGGTTTCCAGACTAAGATTGAATTTAAAAACAATCCGGTTGATAGCGGAAAAATTTTCGGTGGTTCTGCGTATGAGCAAAGCTTGACACAAGATGATAAAAACGATGCTCTTTCATTACTGGCTCCAGAACACGCTCCGAAAAACCTTCAAGAGTACGAGGATGAATTTAGTATTAAAGTGGACAGAGATTTCTTCCATTATGTAGGAAAAGAAACGCCTTTCAAAATTGAGCGAAATTCTAAGCAAGGCGCATATTATATGCCAATCACCAATACAGTTCATATTCCGATTGATGAAAGACGAAGATTAAGCAAGTGGAAAGCTGAATCGGTTGTTTACCACGAATTCGGACATGCAGCAGATTGGCATCACGATTTAAAGAATAAAGATGAGGTAAAAAAACTTATGAAAAAATACCGGAAAGAAATTGATTTTCCGAAAGTAGATAAAGAGCTTTTTGACTTAGGATTTAAAGCTTACACAGAAAATGACCACGACACAGTTGAGAAAGTTGGCGCTGCAAGAGATACATTGATGTCGCTTAATACAAAATATGGTTCTGGACACCAGCTGCAATATTGGAAGAGGAAAGGTAATAAAGAGGCGGAATTTTTAGCACATTCTTTTGAAAATAAATTTGCAGGAAACGACGTTTTTGAGAAAATAATGCCTGAGTTGTATACCGATACTATTGAACTTATTGACAAGATTAAGCCAAAGTAAAAGAATCAATGCTATACTCGTCACTCTCTTCAGCTCCTTTATCCAAGACAATCTTTTTTCCTTCTTTTTCTGCACGCTCCAAGAGAAGGAAAAACTCATCTGCCTGACCATTAGATGCTGATTCAAAAAAATAAGTTTGCAAATCTTGAGCATAATTATCACTATCAGAATTAGTATAATCTCTGACAGAGAGTTTTTTAAAAATTTCTTCGCCTGTTGCCATGCTTACTATATTTATGCTGTTTGATAGATTCCACTTCCTTTAAGTATAGAGCGGACGGTTCTTTCTGATATGTAAAACTGGTCCGCTGTTTTTTTCTCCAATGCTCCCATCCTCCATTCCGGATTCTTTTCTGCGAGCTTGTCGAAGAAAATTCTAACTTGTTTATTCCGTTCTAAAAATCTATGATTATCAGACATTAGCACAAAAATAATTAGTTAGTTTTATTCTTGCAAGTTGGCTTTAATTTGTTGAATTTTCAGCTAATAACTTATTAAATTGCTCTTCAAACTCTTTTGTAGTTTTATAAGCTGAATTAGTTATTGTTATATAAGGTTTTCCATTGTTAAAATAAAATTTAATTACATCTTGCATTTGCAATCTCTGAACGTCAGATTTCTTTGCATCCCAATCAATTTTTGTTCCCCAATACTCTACGAAAAAAGCAATTACTCTATCTTTTGTGCCTGATATTTTTATGCTCTTAACAATTTCTGGAAAATCTACTTTTGAATTAATTGTATCTGTATAAAGTTCAAAAATTAACTTGCCATTGGAAAAACTATCTTGATAAACTTGTTTTATTACTTTATTTCCATCAACAGAAATTTGTGTCATTCCCATTCTATTTGAAAGGAAATTAGGCAGTAATCCTTGAACGAACATTGAATCATAGTAAGTTAATTGTGTTGGTTCATTTCCTCTGTAGGCGCTACTTTGTTTTGTAGGATAATATGGAGATATATCTTGAGCGGAAATATAGTATCCATAAAAAAATAATAATAGTAGAATTGTTCTCATAAGTGATTGATTATTTAAGTCAACCGCCCACACTGGCAGGCGGTTGTAAAGTTAATTATTTTTTTTCATCTTCTAATTGCGGGTCCAGAATTTCGCAAAGTTCTGTAAGGAAGTAATGACCTTCAGCTATGTGGTCTTTATTGTAAGAACTGTCCTCTGAAGAAAGTACCAATTTGATAGTTTCATATTTAAACCTGCGAAGTTGTCTTGCTAAGTCTTTTGGATAGATTCTTTTTGTTAAAAACAATTCCAGTCTTTTTTGAGTAGCTTCATCCATCACACCACGAGTTTTGAGATTAAACTTAAACGAAGTACTGAATCTTCAATTTTTGCCACATCTGCCAAAATACTTATCATTCTGTCCTGAGTAAGTCGATTATGGTTTCTTTTTCGAGGAGTTTGCAGAACCGGAACTGGTTGCAGAAAGTTTTCTCCATTTTCCAAAGTATTAATAATTACATCTTCCGCCCAATCTCGGAAGAGTTTTGCTCTTTCTGATTTGATGAAAAAACCAAGGCGAACAATACCACGCTTTGTAAATAAAATAGCGTTGTGAGGTAAATTAATTTGCTTTGGATGGCTTATTTTTTCGCTTTGACAATATGTCAAGGCTGTAAAAAAATGTTTACCTTCCTGCAATTCATCGGGATGTCTATGAAACGCCTGCTGAATTGCATACGTTGAAGTTCCATAGCCGTGCGCCACTTCTTTAGTGGTCATCAAAAACTCATAATTTGAGTTTGGAAGAACATTAACGGAAAGTTCTTCACTTACTTTTAAATTCATTTCTTTAAGCATATCGAAACGTTTTAAAATACGAAACCCCAACTTAGGTGTGCTTAAACAATCGTAGGATTGGATTACCTCGCTTTCGCTTTGGTCACCTTATTGGGGTTTCTATCGTTGAAAATTAATGTAGATTTCTCTACAATTGTTTAAGCACTTCAAAATTACAAAAAATTTTGAAATTGCAAATGTTTATTCTAATTCTTTTAGAATTGTTTAATCTTTGGTGAAAAATCCGAACCAAATCAAGACATCTAATTTGGGTTTGTGACCGGATTTTAGTTTGAAAAAAATGGTGTTACCGTTTCTGTGATAATCCCAATCCTGAGCAACGGCCAATCCCATTGAGCCGTTTGCCAAGTGGGTCATAAAATCATCGATGACATCGCTTTGTTGAAATATTTTGAATTCTGTTGGAAAGTCCATTGTGTAAATTTAATGATGAGTACGTTGTTTTTATTACGGTTATCCGTATGTCTCCGACATTGATGTCGGAGACATCTTTTAAATATTGTTTAAAAAGGCTTTCAATTCACTTTCAAACACTTTTAAATATTGGTGGTTTGCTGTTTGTTCTTCATCCTGCTTGGTTGCTGTAAAAGTATGCCAGGTGTGCGCTGGCTCACTGATTAGATGTTCTTCTACAGCTTCATAATGGATGGGATAAGCTTTGATTTCGTAACCTCTCTTTTGGAGAAAGGCGAAAATCTCGGATTGTGGAATGTGCATTTTTATTTCCATAGCGACTATATCAGGTGGTTTTTCGGTTAGGTTAATCATCTTCTGTATCTTTTGTGGCTTCAATATTAACCGGGAATTTTCCTATAACTTCTATTGCTACGGAAATACCAACTAAAAAAGCTTTTCTGTCTTTATCAGGAAGTTCCGTTGTTGTTCCTTCCTTGCCCTCAAAGTTGATTTTCATATCTGCCGGAGCATCAACTAATCCCTGTAATTGTTTTATTTTGTTATCAAACCATTCTTTCGTTTTGATAATAATTTCTGTTAGTTCCTGTTCGTTCATTTTATTTTTTTGTTTCTTTTAATGTTTTTCTTAATTCTATTTCTGTATTAAGGATTTCCCAAACTTCCGGATGAGTTGATTTTGTTATGTTTTCAAATGCTTTATGCAAAGCTTCGTCGTACATCTTTCCAACAGTCTCACTCAAATTTTTGAGAAAAGCTTCATAACTGAAAAGGGTTTCCGATTTTTCAGTTTTTAAAACCTCTTGTTTTGCTTTTGGTTTTTCTAAGTCTCGGAGAGTTTTCTCAATGGTCATCATATCTGAAGCTTTTCTGGTGATGAGGCGTGTTTTGCCAATTTTACTGAACTTCTCCTGCAATTCTTTTGGCAGCTCGTGAAAGCTCTTGCCTGTAGCCGCTTCCGGTTCTTGCTGTTTTTTCTTTTTCAGGATAAGCCGTTCCCGTGTTGCAGATTTATGTTCCAGATACTTTGTCGCCCATTCCATAATTTCAAAAGTGTCACATTTGTAAACCTTGCCAAAATCGCCTTGTCTGGCCATCTTGAACATTAGAATAACATCGTCCAAAGAATCGGTTTTAAATTTCTCATAGATGTCACCAGCAAGGATTTGGATTTGGTAGTCTTCCAGCTCTTTTCCGGTCACTTCCAGAAAGAACTCGATGATTCTTATGATTTGGGAAACCAAATTGATTTTTTTGCCTTCTGTGACCATCAGCGGACTTTTGATAATGGCATCAGAAACGGTGAGCGTTTTCTCAATTCTTACCAATGCATTGAAAGCCTTCTTACTCTCCGTACATATCTCTAAGGTCATCAGCGTTGTTGGCTGTGGTTCTCGTTCTGTTAAGCTTGGCGAAGTATTTTGCATATTGCTTAGGATTTTCTTTGATGGTTAGAATGTAGTTAAGATACTTATCTGTATTGCCTGGTCTAAAAAGTGTGGTGGGGCAAAGGTGCTGGTTCATCTTCTCATTGTTCTTCCAATCCAGCGTTTTGACTTGCACAATCTCCTTCAGCTCTTGGATAGTGTAACCGTCTTTCAGTCTTGCCTTTATTGGAGCGAGATTGCTCTTTATGGGCTTAAATCTTTTGCCTGCTAATTCATTGAGGTGTTCTAAGATTTCTATTTCTGGGGGTGTTATTTTTTCCATTAGTCAAATAATGTGTTGGAGTAATTTGTAATCAATATTTCTAACTTTCTATTTTTAATATTTGCTCTGGATTTTAGACCGATGACATTCAGTCCTCGTGCTTTAGCTTCTTTAACAATAAATGGGTGATTAAATTCTGACATTGCTGCTTTGATTCCGCAATCCCGAACAATGTCCAGACAGTCAATAGAATCCTCCTTTGTCCAGTTTGGAACATTGTAGTAATGTTCAGTTTCTAAATAAATAGGGTCGAGATAAACGAAACAATTTTTTTTGTCGTTCAATCCTTTGCTAAATGATATTTTTGGAAGTACGTCTCTGAAATCCCGATTCATAATTTTGACATTCTGCAGAAGTTCAAAAGTCTTTGTAAGATTTTTCAAAATTGATTGTTTTGCATTATCAAGACCTAATCTCAATGTGTCACCTTTACCCATATATGTGAAGTTGGACAAAAACACAAAACGAACAGCTTTTCTTACCGGGTCCACTTCTCTATTAGCTTTCCAATATCTGATTAATGATTCAGTGAGTGGAACTATTTCTATTTCTCTTCTGAAAATTTCCAGATGGTTCTGAATTACCAGATAAAGATTAATTACTTCATCATCCAAATCGTTCACAATTGCGTATTGAGGTTTTGGAAGAGAAAAGAAGCTACCGCCTGCACCGAAAAATAATTCAATCCGCATTCTGTGTTGTGGAAAATTGCTTATTAACTCAGGTTTCATTCGTCTCTTGTTTCCTAGTCTGGTTAATATCATTATTATTTTTATTTTTGATTAAAACTATATTTATGGATGTGTATCAAACTGAAGCTCTTGAAGCTGTTGAGAAAAACTTTTTAAACTTTAAATTCTGGGCTGATAACAGCACGGATAGGGAAAAAATTTACAAGATGATTGATATTGTAAAATATTCACTTGCAGATAATTTACAAATAGTTTTCAGTCCTATCTCAGCAATTGGTCAGTCAGAAGTAGTGAAAGCTATGTATGAAAATGTAGATTTTGCTGAATTATTTAATTCATATATCGAAATCTATCTCACTAAATGCAACGATTATCTAAGAGAGATAGGAAAATCTCTTGATTAAATAACTGGTGTCATCTAGCACTAGCATATCTAGATATATTGGTGCTAGGTGACACCGCTGGTTTATTTAACACTTTTTCTAACTTAGCATTAGCCGTTTTTAGACTAATTCTTTGGTATTTGAGAGCCTTGTAGATTCTCATTATTTCCAGAGCCTGCATCAGTTCCACGCTTTGTTATCGTCCGCTTTTTTCCACCAGGCTTTTGTCATTGGCTTCTGAGCTGAGCGTTCATTGTTTCTTTCTACACCTCGCAGCTGCTGGTAAAGCGCTTTGAGCTCTTCCAGATTATGAGCGTTCAAATGCTTTTTAAACACCGATGAAAGAAGCATCCAATTATTGAACTCGGACCATTGTCCCAGTCTTTTGATGCCTGTTTTTTCTGCGAGTGCAATGATGTTAGAGCGCCATTGTTTCATAATAGCCTCATCCACCAGCGCATTGGCTTTCTCTTCAATGGTCTTTGGACGGAAGATTTGTAAAAGCGTTCCGATTTCTGAATTGGTAAGGTCTTCCACAGCGGTAGTTCTGTGATTGGTGATGCTATCGATTAGCACGGCCACAGTTTGTGGATTTTTGCGCACCAGATAGCTGTTAAGTTCTTGTGTTGGGGTCATATCTATTATTAAATTTCTAATTGATTCTCTATAACATATCCGAACCTCTCAATTAAAGGCTTCGTGAAATCATTTTCTTCAGAATTAAAAATCATCCGTTTTCTTGGATTGTAAGAAATTCCGTTTTTTTTTAAATCCTTGTGGATTTTATACCTCTCTTTGTTGTCATCCTTTATGAAACCTCTCACTCTGGAATGTCCTTTAATTGATTTCATATCTGTTTTGTTTATTCGTTATCACTGGAGGAATCGAACCTCCGAGAAACCGTTTGGGATTTTATTTTTCATTGCATTTGGCAATTATTGTAATAATTGCTACAATCAGTATTATTGTTATTGGGATAGAGTAACCAATAATATTTCCGCTGCTCATTTTTGACTTATTATATTATTATAACTCCATCAAGAAGTTCAGCTGAAGTACTCGTCACAATAGCTGTGGTGTACAAATCATTATTCTCTGCTAAGAACTTAATTAGCGGTTCTGCCGCCTTTTCAAAATCTTCAACGCAAACCGTTTCTATTGGCTGATAAGATTCCTCAACCGAATTAAAACATCCTCTTTCTGGAAGTGAGGTCAGAACTGCTCCGACGCAAATACCTCCGAAAAAGGCAAGTGTGCAAACTGTGATGATAACTAGGAGTTCCATAACTATAATGCTGAAAAATTAAGAGTTATATTTTGCCATTTATTGTTTTCATCTTTCTCGTAAGCCCTCACGTAACGGGATTTTCCTACGACAATCCTGCATCTTTCTAGCTTATCGAACTCTTCTAATAATGTTGCTGAGTTTTGTAGCTTAGATGCTTTTTGACGAGCTTTCGTAAGTAAGCGAGGGTCATAATCACCTTTTGCGTTTTTAATTAAAATACCATCAAGGAAATCATAGTAACCTGGTTCTACATCTTTGAATTTTTCTTTCAGAATATCCTTGATTGCTTCGATGTGAATAGGCGCTTCAGAGTTAAAGCCTAATTGGTCGCTATAAACCAGTTCAACCTTTCTTTTTCCATCGTCTGTTGAAAGTGTGATTTGTTTGCTTTCTTTTGGTTCTTTTCCAAGACTTTCGTGCAGTTTTTTGTTGTGCTGAAGAATAGATTCTGCTTGTAATTCTTTTAAAGCTTTCAGGTTTTCGCTTTGTTGTGCATACTCATCTACAATACTGTTTACAAGAAGATTTTCTTCTGTCACCAGTTCATTTTTGCGCTTTTCTTCATTTTCAAAATCCAATTGTTTTCTTGCTGCCAACGCCGCTTCCAGTTCTTCTGTTGATAGATGGTTGATGTCAATTGTTGTCATATAGTATTGTTTATTATTGTTAATCGATTTTTGTTAAGTAATTTTCTGGAATGGTTTGACCTTCCGTTTTCAGAGGTTCTGGATTCACGATGTAAAAATCCCGGTCTTTGTCCCTGAAGCTTTTGCGGACGATATAGATTTCATCACCTGGTTCCAATCCTGTTATTTGAAGCAAAGAAAGCTGTGACAATGTGCAGTTCACTTTTGCTTTCTCGCCATTTTTAAATTGTTGCTTTGCCATATCTATGTTGTTAATTTTCTGTATTCTGCGATTAATAGCCAATCATTGCCGTGTTTGAAGTAAAGCAGTCTGTCATCCATATAGCGCATTTCCGGTGCTTGCCAATCTTTTTCCTTTATCCACTCATAAGCTTCCACTATTTTTGGCGTGGTGACATTGCTTTTCCCTAAAATCCATAGATGGATATATGCTCTCTCTGACCAATCCAAAAGCCCGAAGATGCTGTCCAGCTGTAAAACCCTAAAAAGTATTTCGTTATTCATATATTTTGTTATTATTAACCCCAGTATTTTGCTGCACCTTCGTCCCAAATCTCATATCCATCCTGCCAAAACTTTCCGAAGTAGCGGCCTTTGGAAAATGCCTTGAAACCTTCTACCCAGATTTTCAGGTCTGCATCAAAATTGACACGGTCGCCTGTCTTTCCCATAATCTTGTTTCCGTACATCTGCTGATTGAAAATAAACAGCTTGTTATGAAACTTATCTTTGAACTGTAAGAAGGTTTTAAAGTTCAAATCCGTGTACTGGAAACTGTCTATGAAAATGATTTCCGGGCTTTGCCTTTTTTCCAGTCTTACCGTCAGCTCATCGATATTTTCTTTTATCAGCTGTATCCGTCTTCCGCAATATGCCAGTCCGTGAAGTTTCCAGGCATTCTGCATTGTTTTAGAATTGCCCTCTTCCAATGAGTTGTAGAGAACTCTTCCTTTTTTACTCAGCTCTTTTGCGAGTTGCAGCAGGAAAGCTGTTTTTCCGTTTCCAGACCTTCCGCTGACTGACCAAACACCACGGGCTTCAGGATTATCAAAGTTGTCAAACCATTCATCACCCCAATCAATTTCGTCGTATTTGGTCGCCAGCAGGTCTGTACTTGACCATGCTTTCTTCATTTATGCTGCTAATGGAAGGTTAAGTATTTTTCTAACCAGATTTTCAGTAAGTGGCTCGCCTAATCTGTCCGCTTCTCGCATTGCTGGCAATAGCACATCGTGTAGCTCTCCGTAGTTCTGGCACTCTCTCTGTAGGAATCTCACAAGGTTTTTATCTTCAATGCTTGTAAGGAATTGCTGGAACTTGGTATCAACCGGACGAAGCTCGCGGATGTTGTATTTGATTCGGCGGTAAAACTGTGGCATTCCGTCCTTATTCTTGTTTTTCAATCTTTCAATCTTGGCAATCAGCTGGTTTGTCCCGATCATTACCAATCCACATTTTCCGACTAAATGGTCGTACATTTCTTTCATGTTGCAGAGCGTTGGTTGCTTCATATACTCGGACTCATCAAAGATTACAGTCGGTTTTCTGCCATCCATTTTCATTCTCTTGAGTTCGTTGGTAATAGCTTGAAGTTTTCTTGATTTTGTACCAACTAACGGAATTCTCAAAGCTTCTCCAAGCTTATCAAGCAAATCTCCGATGGTGTCCATACTTCCAACCGTCACTTTGAAAATATCTTTCGGATTTGACTTCACAAAGATGTCAGAGCTAAATGTTTTTCCGCTTCCCGTCTCACCAATGATGATTGTAGTATATCCGAAGTTCTTGGCATCTTCCAAATAGGTTATCATCTGCATAAATTGTGGCGTCTGTCTAGCTTCCCAGATAATTCTGTTATCGTAATTGAAACCAGTCGCATCAGCTATGATTCGAAAATACTTATCATCGATGATTGTGTCCTTTTCAGTTCCATTCTGAAAGCTGTATTTTCCATTCATCATATTGGAAAGATAACTCGCAGAAAAACCGAATTTTTTAGCAAATTCAGCTGGTGTAAATGCGTTTTCTTTTAGCCAGATTCCCAGTGATTCTATAATGCTGTCTTTAGTCTTGTTGGTCATTTTGTAGATATTTTGAGAAGTCAATGTTTTTATTATTCAAATAGTCGTTTTGTTCGTCAGTCCAAGTTTTCTCGATTTGCTTTTGCTCTTTTTGGTCTTGTTTTTTGAGCACCTTTTGAGCGTTTGTATTCAATTGTTTTGCTTTCAAATCCTTGTGCTGTCCAACGTTGTCTGTAATGATTAGTTTTTCGAGTGTTGGATCAATCACTTTGTTATCAAAGACCATATCAAGTAAGATTTCGGCATCTTCGGCAAATTCATTTGCAATTTTGAATTCTAACTCTCTATTGAACTTTTTAACTTTTTCCAACTGATTCCTGTCTTCTCTTTCCTGTGAATAAAGATCCATTGGCTGGATGTATTTTTCTTCGAGCAGGAAGGAGATGTTTTTTTCCTCGTTGAAAGCCAATACTTTTTCCATATTTTGTGGATCAAAGAAGATATCCCAGTCGAGTTGGATGTGCCTTCTAAACTCTAAATCAAAACTGTCGTAGCTGAAAAGACTTTTTTCGATTGTGAAAACCATTCCGTCACCTCTGAATTTCGTTGTATCTGGCTTTTTAACTCCTAGATACTTTAAGAAAATAGACTGATTAAGTTCTGTTTTCAAGTCATTTGGAGCATTTTGATAAGCTTCAACGTATTTATCTTTAACATCCGCTCTGGCTTTTTCCAATAATCTCTCTATTTGCAAGTAAGCTTCCGCTTCTGTCGGAAAATTCTTTCTGTTTTTTTGCAGATAATCTTGATTTGGCTGTTGTTTGGATTTTACACCTTGACCACTCCAGTTGTTCTCGTACTGGCAATAGCTTTTATTGAAAAATCTAAACCACGGCTCGATGATTTTGGCTTTTGCATTTCCTACCTTCGTTGGAACATAATTTTTTGCAACTCCTTTGTAGATTGGTGCCATAATTTTGGAACCATAGTTGTCAGCTTGGATTTGGTAGGCTTGATGCTTGAATCCAAATAACTCCTCACTGTGATTGATTGCGTTGCGAAGAGCAGATTTTATCAAATTTGTATTCTCTCTATCTCCGATGGCATAACCGATAGGATATTTTGTTGCTGCATCCAAAACAACCACCGCCGTCAATCTATTGTGATAAGTCGTTTTGCCGTTTTCAAACTTCTGATAGAGTAATTCGCATTTCCAACCATCAAGAGTCCAGTATGCCATTGGGAATTCTGGAGCTTTTCTTTTAACTTGCATTTTGATATTGTTATCAAGAGATTTAAGACCGGAGTTGAAAGACGTAATCAACATTTTCCACTTCTTTCTGTAATTGCCAACTGTAGAATCTGATATAGAATCCCAATTCATTGCGGTTGCAACTGTATTATATTGGTCAGCGATTTGAACATTGTCGAATCCTTGCCATTTACGAAGCAACTCACGCAAAACCGCCTCCTGTTGGCTGTCTTTTACCTTCACCGCTTTTTTGTTCCCGAAGTTCTCAGAAATCAAAGCAGAATAACCTTCTGATTTGAACTGATCCAGCTTTTCTTTCAATCGTCGTACAGATTTTGGAAGAGAGTGACCAGTTTGATCTTTCACATCATCCGAAGCCAGAGAAGCATCTTCCCAAATCTTCGTCAAAGAAGCTTTTCCACCTCTTGATTTTCGGAAGATTACCATTTCTTTGATGTACATATCAAGAGCGGTAAGCATCTGAGCGTTTATCGTGTATTCCTTTTGAATATCTGATGGCAGAGTCCTGTAATCATCAAGAAGATAGTTGGCGTAGAAGTCTTGCGCCTCATAATCATCCTTATAATAATTGAGAATCAGATTTTGAGTGGTTTTCTTTGGTGGATATCCCAGCTTCTTAACGATTTGTACTTTGAAGCGGTCTGGAATTGTATCGAATTCAACTAATGCTGTATTATCCAAACCTCCAGCAGTCCTAATCCTATTCATCTTACCAATTCTACATTGCTTGTCGTAATTAGGTTTTGACATCACGTCCAAACCGTCATATAAAGCCTTTGCGGGAATCGTTAAAGTGTTTTGGTAAAATTGATACATAGTGTTTTACTGAATTATTGATTGTAAGCTGTCTTGTAGTGACAATTGAATTGCTTATCAAAAAGGATGATGTGGAAATAGTACTTAATAACATTTTTCACATGTTGTCTGTACGGGATTATTGAAATAAAGCTATTCATCGTTATTGTTTTAAAAGTTTTCTACGATTCTCAATTACTTTATCTAAAGCAGCGACAGTTTCAAAATGATTTTTCGAATAAACTCGTACAAATGCTTTTTCGACAGAATGCCTAGGAATGCCAACGATCTCAGCAACCAAATCCCAATCTCCACGTCTTTTAACAGCTAGTAACTCTCTCATTTCCTGTAAATGTTTTTTTTCTTCAGGAGTAGAAGGAACAAAGTCAATCTTTGGATTTTTTTCTGCAATTATGGTTTTCCTCATTTCTAATATTTTTAATTGTCTTACTTTTGTATTGATAACGAGACAAATATACGCAATATGTTTATATTTCAAAATAAAAATACGCATTTCGAGTATGAAAATAGATAAAGTATTGATACTGAATAAAATAAAATTGCATTATGGTTTTAAATCTGATGCGGAGTTTGCAAGATTTTTGACAATTAAGCCACAAACATTGTCTTCTTGGTACAGTAGAAATACTTTCGATGTAGATTTAGTGTACGCAAAATGCGGAGATATAAATCCAGAGTTTATTTTGGTAGGAAAAGAACCTATTGAGAAGAATTTAGTACCAGTTGTCAAAGAAAATAAGGCGGACTATAATAGGATGCCTAAGATTGTTACTGTAGATTCTCATAAGAACGAAAACATCACTCTTGTTTCCGTAAAAGCGAGAGCTGGATATTTAGAAGGCTACTATGACGCGCAATTCATAAAAAAACTACCAACTTATAGGATGCCGGGTCTTGACAATGGCACTTTCAGAGCTTTTCAAGTTAGAGGACAATCTATGAATCAATCTTCCCTTCATGATAAATGTTATGCTGTAGGAGAATGGGTTGAAAACTGGGTTACAGGGATCAAAGATGATAGGATATATATTATAGTTCATGAAGACTGGGATAGCGACAGAGAAGGTGTTTTAATTAAAAGATGTTTAAACAGGATTGACAAATACAATAATCTCCTTTGCAAATCAGACAATTTAGACAGAAGATCTTATCCTAACATCAACATTTCACCAACTTCAATAAAAGAAGTTTGGGAAGTAAAGGGAGCTTTAATTTTTGAATTCCCAAATCCTGCATTACTATTCGACAGAATGAACGATATGGAGGCAGATATTGCAGAATTGCAACGCAAATTATTGAATTAACACCTGTTTTTAAATCAAAACCAACTAAAACCGCCTGTTTATGGCGGTTTTAACATTTTAATACTTGCAAAATAGGGTATTGAGTTTGTTGTTTTTGTACAATTTCACGCTTATTTTTACATTAATATACATTTCAGTACTATTATTTTTGCATAGATAAGGTATGTCCAAAGGTATGCCCAAAGGTATATCCAAGTAAGATTTAAGCACATTTTTGTCAATCTAAAATTTTTGGACTAATTCCTTTGCTCATGGTCGTTTTTAACAGCAAAACAGTTGGCTTTTTCTGGCTTTTTTCCTTTTATTCATCGGCAACCGGTATATGTTAGCACATAAAATAAGAATAACGCCCTTTCCGAGGCGTTATGAGGTATTTAAAGAAGGTTTAAATGGTAATTAAATGGTAGATAATGACAATTAGTTTACACTAACCGTTATTGTCTTTTTTCGGCAATTTTATAGTATTAATGGGCTTTTTAGGCTTTTTTTGGAGTGTAATAGTTTAGACATTTAGTTATGGGGGCTATATCTCCGGAAGGTCCACATAATAAAGTCTTTGCACAATTTGCAGAGACTTTTTTTATAATTTGTTTTAATCGATGTAATAAAACTTCGCTTCTAATTGTCATACCAGTAAATCAACACAAATTTTTACCATTGAAAATCAATAACATACAGATAATAATGATTTTTATTTACTACTTTGTATTGCATAATACTAATTTTAATACATATCTTTGCAATGTTAAATATTAGAAACAACAAACTACTTTATAAAAACTCGGTATTATGAAAGCTAAAATCCTAATCGCAGTTATCTTTTTCTCAGGTATATTATCTGCACAGCAAAGTCAGAAAAAAACAGAGGAAACAAAAACAATAGAAGAAGTAAAACTTAACAAAAAAGTTTTCGTAAAAAAATCGGACAGATTTGTTTATGATGTGGCTTCCTCTCCTATTGCAAAGGGAACTAATTCTTTCAATCTTTTGCAACAAACTCCAATGTTGTCTAGTACAGATGGAAAGACTTTCAAAATAATGGGAAAGTCCAATGTGGTGTTTTACATCAATGGCAAAAGAACGTTGATGGATGCCGAGGCAATTACAGAAATGCTGAAAAATACACCCTCAGAAAATATCCAAAAAATAGAAGTCGTAACTGTTCCTGGAAGTGAGTTCCAGGTAGAAGCGAATGAAGGTGTCATCAACATCGTGATGAAAAAAAGTAAAACGAATGGCTACAACGGAACTTTGAAAATGAATAACAGCCAGACTTTTTATAACAATCCTTCTTCCGGAATCGCGCTGAATGCAAGACAGAATAAATGGTCTTTCAGCACCAACTTCAATATGGGAAGCTGGAGAGAACGAGAAAAATATACGCTGACCAACGGGAATGACACGTTCCAGAATAATTCTTTCGGAACAATGGATGACCCAAACAAAAACTACGGCGGAAGTATGAATATCGATTATGAAATCAACAAAAAACAAAGTCTGGGTTTCAGCTACAATATGCGTTACAACAAGAGCTTCGGATCTGTGTTGGATATGACGAATTTTGAAAATGGAGTACTTTCTAACAGAACAATTAACCAGGAAGATGCGCAGACTAGAAATCATAACTTCAACCTGAATTATGAAATCAAAACCGATACTTTGGGAAGTAAATTGAGTACCAACGTTTCCTACTTGTGGTTCAACAGAGACAAAGTAAGTCTGGGTGAGTCTTTCCCACTGAAAGCTGATGGAAGATACAGCGCATTCCAACAGGCTGTTCCTCAAATCATCAATAATTACGCTGCGAACATCGATTATATCAAAAAGTTCAGAAATGAAAGTACGTTTGTTATCGGAAGCAGCTATAACTACACCAACACAGACAGCGACACAAGACAAAATGATTTTGACGGAACGCAGTTTGTGACCAATAACACACTTTCCAATCATTTTATTTACAAAGAAAACATCATTGGCGCTTATGCGACATTCGAGAAAAAATTCTCTGACAAATTCTCAGGAAAAATCGGGACGAGATTCGAGGCTACTTTGAGCACAGGTGATGTGGTTGGAAAATCCGACATTGGTTTTGAAAGAAATTACAACAATCTTTTGCCTTATGCGACATTGAATTATGCCATCAATGACAACAATAACATCACTTATAGTTTCTCCAGCCGTGTGAGAAGACCGGGATTCGGGCAGCTGAATCCTTCCAGAACGTACTTCACGCCTACCAATTATATTCAGAACAACCCTTTTATGCAGGCTTCAACGAATTATAATCAGGAAATCAACTATATGTACAAGAATGCTTTTTATGCGAATGTAAGTTTCAATTATGCTGAAAACGCTTATGGACAATTGCCTTTGCAAGGTGTTGAAACAAAACTTGTAAGAGACGAAAATGGAAATCCCATATATGATGCAGACGGAAATCCAATAAAAATAACATCCGAATTCCTAAGATACATCAGAACCAATTATGGCAACAATAAGCAGATTGGATTGACTCTGGGAATGAACAAAACTTGGTTTGGCGATATCTGGACAACCAACTACTCTGCCAACTTCGAGTATGCGACCTTCAAAGGAGGCGTAACAAATGACCCAACTTCGCAACTACTTCCAGGAGATACAGAAAAATTGGAACCCTTCATCATTGATGTGAAAACACTTAACACGTTTTTCCAGGCCAATAATATAATAAGATTGTCTTCTAAAAAAGATTGGTATCTGGGCGTCAATTACTGGCTGATGCCGACAAGAGAAGTGGAAATGGGAAAACTCTACACACAACAAAGCTTTGATGTGAACATCAAGAAAATTATGGGAAATTTCACATTTTTGGTAGAAGTGAACGATATTTTCAACTCTAATATTGACGACATCAGAACGAATCAGGCCAAAGGAAGCTACAACACGGTTAGGAATTTCCAGTACAGAAGAGAACTGAACATCAACGTGACTTACAATTTCGGAAATCAAAAGTTGAAAAAAGCAAGAGAAGTGAAATCTGCTAACGATGCCATCCGCTCAAGAACTTAATTAAAAATAAACTTTCAAACACCAAATCAACACTACATAACGCTCAAACTCAAGAAAACTCTCAAAAAATAAAATTATGAAAACGAAAACTCTCATCGCTGCCATATTTTTCTCCGGATTGATTTATGCCCAGGAAACACCTAAAAAAGATTCTGCTGAAACCAAAAGTATTGAAGCAGTTATCCTGACCAAACAAGTTTTCAAAAAACAAAGCGACCGTTTTGTGTATGATGTTGCCGCATCGCCAGTTGCCAAAGGTAATACAGCATTCAGTCTGTTGAAGCAGACGCCATTAGTTTCTTCTACGGATGACAAAACATTGAAAATCATCGGTAAAAATAACGCTGTCATTTTCATAAACGGCAGAAAAACCAATATGGATGCGGAGTCATTGACTCAATTCCTGAAAAATACGCCGGCAGAAAACATCCAGAAAATTGAAGTGATTACACTTCCCGGAAGTGAGTTCCAAGTGGAATCTTCGGACGGAATCATCAATATCATTTTAAAGAAAAAAATGACTGACGGACTGAACGGGAATATGCGATTGGGAAATTCACAAAATTATTATAACTCCACTTACGCCAGCGTTTCACTGAACTACAGGAAAGACAAACTGGGAATCAGCACCAATATCAACACGAACGAAAACATCCAGGAGCAATATTATATTCTGAGAAACGGCAGCAGCACGACCAGCAATCAGTCTGAAGGACGCGTGACTGACCCCAATAAAGGTCTTGGCGGTTACCTGAACATTGATTATCAACTTAATGACAACAGCAATCTGGCATTGACCTACAATTCCTGGGCGAATAGAAGCTATGGTTCCGGCTCCAATCTTTTTAATACGATTGTCGCTCCCAATGAAAAAGGTGACATAGAAACAAGATACAGTCTAACCAAAAATCTGGAAAACTCACGCTCATACAATAATTCACTCAACCTGAATTATGAATGGAAGACCGACACACTCGGAAGTAAATTGAACCTGAATGCCGCTT
Source organism: Chryseobacterium sp. (assembly GCA_039595375.1). Lineage (GTDB taxonomy): Bacteria > Bacteroidota > Bacteroidia > Flavobacteriales > Weeksellaceae > Epilithonimonas. The sequence goes on along the minus strand of JBCNLQ010000008.1, from coordinate 4,669 downwards.
ATCTTAATTACAAAAGATTCCAGAATGCGGATAACAGAACCTACACATCAGATTTGATGAGACAGCTTCTGAATCCTTCTACGATTATTACGCAGAGCACGCCGCAGATTATCAATAACTTCTCATCTACAGTTGATTATATAAAGAAATTCAAAAATGATTTCACGGTGGCAGTCGGCGGAAATTTTAATAAAACAAAAACCGACAACGATACCAAAAACGATACATATTACTATGACAAGGACGGAAATCTGGTAGACCAATTCGGAAGGCCAATGAGCGGCCCAATATCAACGCCAAATCATTTTATCTACGATGAGAATATCTATGGATTATACTTAACCTTGGAAAAGAAATTCTCTGATAAGTTCTCCGGGAAAATCGGCTCTAGATATGAATTGACTAACAGTGTCGGGAAATCGGACAATTCTGACTTCAGCAATATTGAGAGAGATTATAATAATCTTTTGCCTTATGTGAGTTTGAACTATGCCATTAATGACAAGAACAATATTTCTTATGCTTTTTCCAGCAGAATGAGAAGACCAAGTTTCTGGGAACTGAATCCTGTCAAGAATTACCTTACCAATGTGAATTATACTCAGAACAATCCTTTCGTGAAAGCATCTTCGGTTTACACCAATCAATTCACGTATATGTTCAAGAATTCTTATTTCCTGATTATTAATCATTCATTGACGAAAAATGTGATTACACAAGTTCCTTTGCAAAGAGATAAGGTTAGATTAGGCGCCAATGGACAACCTGTTTTGGACGCCAACGGGAATCAAATCACAGACAGAGAATTGCGATACATCAGAACCAACTTCGGCGACAAGCAAGAGATGTCCGCAATGATTGGGATGCAGAAATCTTTCTTCAAACAATACCTGACCTCCAATTTCAATATCGGAATGCAGCGAAATGTAAACAATGGCTTTCTGAACACAGACCCTATTACTGGCGATGTTTTCCCGGATTATGTCAACAAAATTAAGTCTAACAGTTTATTGATTCAAACCAACAACACGGTAAGACTGGACAAAAACAAAACCTGGTTTCTGGGCGTCAACTATTGGTATGTGGACAACCAACAAATCGAATTGGGAAGACTGAAATCCTTGATGAGTCTGGATGCCAACATCAAAAAAGTCTGGAACGACTGGACTTTCGCCCTGGAAGTTTATGATATTCTGAAAACCAACAAAGTGGTTATTACGGATTATCAGGACAATGGCAACTTTAATTATATCAACCAAAATCAATATAACCAAGGTCTCAACTTCAGCGTGACTTATAATTTCGGGAACAAGAAAGTTCAGAAAATAAGAGACATAAGTAGCGCAGACAAGGATATTAAAAACCGCACCAGATAACTACATTATATATTAAGTTAAATTTTTTCAAAGAGAAAATCCCGTCGAGTTAACACAAGACGGGATTTTTGTTTTTTTATCTGAAAATTAAATTAATGACTCACCATATTCGATAAAATTTGTAAATTAGTTAAATAAAACTGTAACCCAATGAAGCATAAACTTTTAAGAGTAATCTGTTTTACTGTCGGAATCCTAGTTCACTCTCAGCAAAACAAGAGTATGGATTCCTATTATCAAGATGTTCGTTCCAGCCAACAGATGGACAAACTAACAAATCTTGAGGAAAAACTCACCTACAGCAGTATCGATGGCTCGCCTTATTACAAATTAGAATTTGTTCCCGCAAAATTTGGAAACAGCTCCACTGTAATGCCCATCCGCTATAATTGTTATACCGATACTGTTGAACTTTTGAACGGAAGCCATATCGAAGAGATCCCAAAGCAGAATATCACTAAAAATAGTGACTTAGCCAAATTCACCTTTGAAAAAACCAACGAAACATTGGTTTTAGTTGATAATTACAGCGAACTTTCCGGCTATTTTTTCAGACTTGTTACAGGTAAAATTTCACTTTTGAAGAAAATGACGGTGAAATATAAGCCCAAAACACCAGATCTAAATCACTTGGTAAAAGGCACACCACCCAAATTCGAAAAAGTGGTTTCAAGGTACTATATAAAAGCAGAGAACGATTTTTTCCTGGTTTCCAAAGACGAAGACGCGTTTTTAAAACATTTTCCAGAATACCAAGAGAAAATCAAAAATTATATCAAACAGAATAAAATAAAGCTGAATAGAGAAGCTGACCTTATAAAGCTTGTAACATTTATAAACACTTATTAGACAAGCTTTTTATTTTTTCTGATTTCTCCAAATAAAGCCATCCAGCAAATAATGTGTCAGTTGTGGGACAACCAAAAGTGGAACCAGAAACTGCTGCCAAGTCACGGACAATTCGAGGTTTTGAATTGAGAAATGTTCCCGCCAAACCAACAATTCCCACATCAACTCTTCGAAAAAAGCAAAGCCAATAATAATCAGCACAAATAATAAAATCCCAAAGCTGGTTTTAAATATTGAAAGCTGTTTCAAGGATGATGTTTCCTTCTGTTCAATTTCCCTGATATAAATCAAAGCGATATAAGGAATTCCGTGCGAAATGACATTGAGCGAAGTGAAAATCAAATCATTATCAAAATAAACAATCCCAAAATACCAGGACAAATATGTTCCGATGATGATTGCATTTTTAGGAATATTGAACGACTTTTCATTAATGGAAAAATAAATTGTTTTCACAATCCAAACTCCTAAAATAATCCAGTAAATCAAAGTAATTCCAGGAATAAAATCAGGCAAAGAATTCAGCCAGTTGAACTCATTTTCTACAAACCAATTGAAAGCCCGAGGTGTTTTGATCCAGTACAACATCGGATAAATTGTCGCCGAATAAATAGCAATGTCATCCCAAAACTTAGAAAATCCGTTCGCCTCGAATCTTGCGTAAAGTCGCATAAAACCATATTGCTGACGCACAAAATGAAACACGGCCACCAAAGCCAAAGCTGACCAAAAGAACAAACTCCCAAATTGATAGAAAATCAAACCGAGAATAAAACTGATTGCAGGAATTCCCAAATACAAAAGTTTCCTCTTTTGGAATTCGTCCTTAATAAAATAGGTTTTGAATAACGTGGAATAAACGTGCGCCACATCTACAAAAACAATGAGAATAAGCCAAGTGTAAAAAGAATATTGATTTTCAAGACTCTGAATCTGATTCTGAAACAAAATCACGATTGCCAATACCAAAAATGGTGGAGACAAAATAAAACACCAGTCGGTTTTCGCATTATGAATCCAGGGTTGCCTCATACTTTAATCATTTCCTTTGTTGCATTGATTCCCTGATGAAAAGCTTCCTCAAAGATGGAAATTCCGGATAAATCGGTGTGGGCAAAGAAAATCTTGCCATCAATATTTTGCTTTGCCCATTCTTTTTCTTTTCCGAAAATAAAATCCGGAACGGGCGAAATCATTCCGTGTCCCAACTTATGAAACTGAATATCGATAATAAAATCCTCAATTTCCGGATGTGCCACTTTCAAATCGTTCAAAATTAAATTTTTGAGTTCATCTTCTTTCAAATTGTACAATGTCCGCCTTGCTTTGTTACAGTTGTCCGTAGAAAAACTTCTGTAATAAGTGATCACTTTTTCGCCAATGTTTTGGTTGAGGTTCTGATGCTGATCATAAATATAGCCCAAACCTTCCGTTCCGAAAATCACATTGTCCCAAGCCAATTCTTCTGCGCCACCAAATTCATTTTTCAATGTTAAAGTCGCTAATAACCAAGGCACATAATTAAATTTTTTGAAGTTTCTGTTTTTGAAAATATGTTGATTGACGAATTGCGGTGTTGCAAAAAGAACCTTTTCCGCTATGATTTTTTTTGAAATTTTTGCTTGATTATCATAAACCAAAACCTCCACATTATCTTTGTTCAAGTTGACATCAAAAACCAGATGATTTTTGAGATTCTTTTTCTCAACAAACTTAGAAAGATGTTTTGCCAATCTTGCATTGCCCTCCGGCCAGGTAAAAACCTGATCTTGGCGGTTGGTTGCCCAATTGTTTTTTCTACCTGCAAAATAATGAATTCCGGCCCAGGCAGAAACATATTTCAAGCCCAAACCATAATCGTCTTTGCAGGAATAATCCAATAACCAAAGCAATTCTTCCGATCGAAAATTGTTGGATTGAAGCCAACTTTCAAAAGTTATTTTATCGAGATTTTTCGCCTCTGTTTCCTGACTTGATTTTTCCAGCGGAATATCAAACCAATATTTTCCGGAAGCATCTTTCCTGCTTCGGAATTCGTCCATTAATTTAAAAAAATGTTCGAATTCTTTTTTAGTTTTTATCGAAATTCCGTTTTGTGGCGTGAGGTCATTTTGCCATTCGTTTCGGAAAAACAGACGTTCTTCTTTCGGGAAAGTGAGTTGCTCTACATCAAAGATTGGCAATCCGTTTTCGTCATCGCCGAGATAGATGTTGCATTCTCTCAGGAATTCTATCAATTCCAGATCTTCTTTATTTGGAATTGGAAGATAATGCGCACCGAGAGGAAATTTGGAAAATTGGTTTTCGCCGTTAGAAGAATTTCCCCCCAGATGATTTTCCATTTCCACCAACAGAAAATCGGTTTCATTATTTTTGGTTAATTCTCTGCAAGCCGAAAGTCCGGAGATTCCGCTTCCTACAATCAGAAATTTAGTCTTGATCTG